>JAUYUB010000002.1 GCA_030692765.1 Sulfuricurvum sp. | reverse complement strand
AAACTCTATAAACTCATCTATAACCGCTTTTTGGCCTGTCAGATGAACGATCCACGTTTTGAACAGCAAAGCATCACGTTTGAAAGTCCAAAGGCGCAATATCGTGCGACTGGGCGTAAGCTCTTGTTTGACGGTTTTTACCCCGTTACTGGCAGTGATGATAAAGATAAATTGCTCCCGGTGTTGAACACAGGAGATGCTATCGACATTCAAAGCATTACCCCTGAGCAGCACTTTACAGAGCCACCATCACGTTTCTCAGAAGCCAGTTTGATCAAACAGCTCGAGAGTGAGGGAATCGGTCGTCCATCAACCTATGCACCGACCATTTCGACACTTCAAGCACGTAACTACATTGAAATCGAAAAGCGCCAGATCATCCCGACAGAGATCGCGTTTACCGTCACTGAATTACTCGAAAAACATTTCGAAGAGATCGTCGATGCTTCCTTTACCGCAAACATGGAAGAGACTCTCGATGAGATCAGTGATAAGGGGACTTCATGGCATAAAATATTGCTTGATTTTTACCACCCGTTTATCGAGAAGATCAATGCAGGTAAAGCAGATATCGTAAGCCTCAAAGTAGCTACACCGTTAGGAAGAGAGTGTCCTCAATGCGGAAGCGAGCTTCTATTACGCTCCGGACGTTTTGGACAGTTTATCGCCTGTAGCGGTTTTCCGAAATGTAAATATACCGAGCAAACCGAAGAGAATAAAAAAGAAGATTCAGAAAATCCCGGCACGGCGAGCGAAGAGGTATGTGAAAAATGCGGCAGCGCCATGGTCGTCAAAAGCGGTCGCAACGGTCAGTTTTTAGCATGCAGCGCATACCCTGAGTGTAAAAATACGAAAACCCTCAACCAAGAGACCAAATTTTCAGCCGTTCCATGTCCTGACTGCGGTGGAAAACTGCTGTGGAGACAATCACGACGCGGTGCATTTTGGGGTTGTGAAGAGTATCCTAAATGTAAGTTTATCTCTAAATTTGAGCCAAGTGAACATAAATGTGAAGTCGAAGGATGCGGCGGAGCACTAGCTCCTCGTACCTATCGTAACAAAGAAGTGTACGAGTGTACCAAGTGTAAAAATAGAACACCTAATGAAACCGCGGAAGTAAGTGCATAAATGAAAATCGGTTTGTTGTCGGATACCCATACAAAAAAAGGGCGATCCCAACGAGCCATTGACCATCTCAAAGCCAGTGGTGCCGAGTTTTTGATCCATGCAGGAGATATTGTCAAGCCTGAAATGCTCGAACAGCTCAAAACGAGCGGCCTTCGATACATCGCGGTGTATGGCAACAATGATGCCCATTTACATGAATACCATGATAAATACAACCTCGTACAAGAGCCTCACTATTTCAAACTCGCAAATACCGAATGCAAGCTGATGCATCTTCCCTTTTATATGAATGCGGATGCCGAAGTTGTTCTTTTTGGACATACTCATATCTTTGAATGTGATTTCAAAAATAAAACGCTTTTTCTGAACCCTGGAGAAGCATGTGCACGTGACAAGCCATTTTCAAGTTGTGCGATGCTGGAAATCACTCCCGATACCTTTATCGTCACCCATTATTCAAGAGCAGTCGGTGCTGAAGCGTTTGAAGAACAACATTACATCTTTGAAAGATCAAAATAATGACCCAAAAAATATTTCTCTGCTCTATTTGCAACATCAACAGCGGTACGTGTAACGAAGACTGTAAGTTTTGTTCTCAAAGTGTCAAGTACAAAGCAGATATAGAGCGCTACAAACAAAAACCTATGGATCAGATACTTGAAGAAGCCCGTAAGCTCGAATCGCTAGGGGCATTAGGCTTTTGTCTCGTAACAGCACAAAAAGGGCTGGACGATAAGACCCTCGAATTTGTGTGCAGTGTCGCGAGTACCCTCAAACGCGAAGTACCCCGTTTACGCCTTATCGCCTGTAACGGCACCGCATCGGTCGAACAGCTCGTTGAACTCAAGAAATCAGGAGTTGCCGCCTACAATCATAACCTCGAGACCAGCCGAGCATTCTATCCCGAAGTCTGCACTACCCATCCATGGGATGAACGCTATGAGACCTGTGAAAACGTTAACAGCGTAGGACTAAAACTCATCAGTGGCGGAATTTTCGGAATGGGTGAAACGCAAGAAGATCGCCTCAGTATGCTGCACTCTCTCAAAGAACTCAATCCCGTTTCCGTACCATTGAACTTTTATCACCATAACCCCGCACTGCCCCTCAATCCAAGTCCTTTCAGTATCGATGAGTCACTTGAGCTTATTCGTCTTTCACGATCCATTTTGTCCAATGCCGACCGTATTATGATTGCAGGTGGGCGGGAAATCACCTTTAAAGAACGTCAACATGAAATCTTTGAAGCGGGAGCAAACAGCATCGTATTGGGCAATTATCTCACAACTGCGGGACGCGAAGCACATACGGATTTGGAAATGCTTCAAAAGCTCGGTCTTAAAATTGCCCTTACCCCCGAAGACAACTAGTTTCTATTCTTGTGTTATAATGTTTTAAAAAGTAAAGATAGAGGTGTTGAATGTCCCAATCGGTCTTACTTAACATCGCTAGAGAATCCATCCAAGAGGTATTGCAAGCTCAAGAGTCCATTAATCGCGAAGAACTTCTCACAAGCTACCCTCTTTTAAGTGAGATCATAGCGACCCAGGTAACCTTGTATCTCAATGGCAAACCAAGAGGTACTTCCATTTCCGAAATTCCGGAACATTCATTACTCGAAGACATCATCCTGAACGCAAAACGGGCCGCTTTTCAAGACTCCAACTTCATTCCTGTTTCAACGTCTGAGTATCTCCATACCTCTGTTGAACTCGTCCTTTTTACCGCCGATGGTCCTATCAGCCATAGAGATGGCCCTATGCTTTCTGAATAATTTTTTATCCACACCAGCTAAATTATGTTATGATTTTTGCATGTACTATGTTATCCAACGCTATCATAATAATCACCAAAAGCACTATTTCGCATACATAGTAGCCAAATATATATCTGCCAAAAATACCCAAAATATTATTTTCGAAATCACTCAAAACGGCGTTACAAAAAGAAAGTGGTCTCCCAAAAAAGACATCATATTACTCACTGCCGACAAAGAACTGTTTCGTAACACACTGGAACGTTTGGAAGCCCTTAAAGAGCAGCATCTCGAAAAAATAAATTCCGCACAGGAAAAACTCAATCAGGAACTAAGTCAGTTTCATGAAGCCCTGCAAAAAGAGTTTGAAATGATACTCTTATCCTCTCCAGCTAATCTGTTAACTTAAGATTCCTTTCTCATTGAGTGCGTTAGAATAGGCTTATATTTACATAAAAGGGTTATCGTGAACAAAATTATTCTGTCTGCATTACTTGCAAGCGCAGTAGTAAGTGCAAGTGATTATAACTACGAAATCAGTCCAATGGCTGGATATCTTTGGAATTCTACCTCCGATGAGACCAATCTTAACAACGGCGGAGCAATGGGTGGAATTGAAAGTCATCCAGTATTTGGTCTTGAAGCTCAAATCAATAACGTTTCTAATGTTATCAAACCTGAATTGTCGGTTCTTTATGGGCGTGATCGTGCTACAGGTGCTTCAGAAACAACGGGTATTTTAACTACTATGGTAAATGGTGTCTATGAGATGAATAGTATCTCTAATATCACTCCATTTGCAAAAGCTGGTTTAGGGTATGAGTGGTATACGCATACTCATCCAACTGATTTCGACGGTATACTTTTAGACGCAGGTCTTGGTGCCAAAATGAACATTACGAAAAGTATCGCTCTCAAGCTTGAAGCATTGTATATGTATAAAATGAACAATAATGGTGTTGATGGTAGTAATGGTGAAGTTCATAATGTTGCCGCACTTGCAGGTTTGACGTTCAAATTTGGAGCAAAAGCAGCCCCTGTAGTAGCATCTGTTGCTGCTCCTGTTGTTGCAGCGGTAGTAGCTCAACCAAAACCTGAGCCAAAACCTGTCGTTGTTGCACCAGCTCCAGTTGTTGCCAAACCGGTTGACAGCGATAAAGACGGTGTGTTTGACCCTCAAGATAAATGTCCTGAAACTCCTGCAGGCTTTAAAGTAGATTCTGATGGCTGCCCTCTTAAAGCAACCCTTCATCTGAACTTTGCTACTGATGGGCATGGTGTTGATGCAGAAGGTACTGCAAAAGTTAATGCATTTGCAGCATTTTTGAAAGACAGCCCTGCTTATAAAGCAAGCATCGTCGGACATACTGATAGTACAGCTTCAGATAAATACAATCAAACATTGTCTGAAAAACGTGCTGAAATGGTTAAAACTATCCTCGTTGATCAAGGTGTCTCAGCTGATCGTTTGACTGCTGACGGTAAAGGTGAAAAAATGCCGGTTGCGTCTAACAAGACAAAACAAGGACGTGCAGAAAACCGCCGTATTGAAGTTGAATTAACACACTAAATTAACTTTTTCCCGCGTTTGCGGGAAAACTTACAAATCTACTTTTTAACTTTATCCCCAAATTTAGCCATAAATTTTTCTATTTTCGGTGCAATGATCACATGACAATACCCTTGTGTCGGATGTTCATTATAATAGTTTTGGTGATACGCTTCAGCCTCATAAAACTCAGGAACAGGAGAAAGTTCCGTTACAATCGGATCACTCCAATGGGCTTGTGCCTCTTGCATTGATTCCAAAGCGGTCTGTTTTTGCACCTCATCATAATAATAGATAACCGAACGGTATTGCGTCCCCTTGTCTGCCCCTTGTGCATTCAACGTGGTCGGATCGTGCAATGCCCAAAAAATCTCTAATATCTCGCCATAGCTGATAATTTGTGTATCGTACGTAATCTCGATCACTTCCGCATGACCCGATACCCCTGTGCATACTTGCTCATACGTTGGGTTTGGACGTGCTCCACCTGCATAACCGCTTATCGCAGATTTAACGCCATTGACACGATTATAGACCGCTTCTATACACCAAAAACATCCGCCGCCTAAAAGCACTTTTTCTAATGTCGCCATACTCATCCTTTGCTATCTTAATGACGTAACAATACCGTAATGATCCTCACCTATACTTTCAAAAATTTAGTAAGGAGGAAATAATTATGGAAAAAATAAGTTCATTCGAAAAAATGATGCTCAAAAGACTACGTGCTTCAAAACGCGCTTCATGGATGGTTGGCTAAACCGCCCTTCTCTCTTCTCCATTTATCCCACCTGATTGTCTTAACCATATCTCAAAACAAGCACCTTCTTTAGTATTATAAATACTCAATTTTCCAAAACAATGTTTTTCAATAATCATCTTCGCCATGTACAAACCAATACCCGTACCCTGTGATTCAAATTTGGTAGTAAAATAAGGGTCAAATATCTTATCCACAATATGGTGTGGTACACCACCGCCTGAATCTTGGATGGAAATTGTGCAATGATACTTATCACTGACGCATGTAATAGTAATTTCACGTATTTTGCTTTTATTGTGTTCTATAGCCTCACGCGCATTATTGACAATATTGAGCAAGACTTGCTTGAGTTCATTGTGATAGACCAATATCTCAATAGAAGGATCAATATTTTTGATAAATTCAATTTTTTTACTCGCTAGTAATGGCCCAAGGAGTGCTTCGACTTCTCCGATTAAATGGTATACATTCACCTTAGTTTGAGTACGATCTTGTTTAAAAAAATTTCGAAAATCATCTATTGTTTGTGACATATACTCAATTTGCTGTTCGACTATCTCAATGACTTTACTCATATCATTATTATTTCCAAGACTCATATTGATGCTCAAGCGGGTCATCGACAATCCCAAGATATTGAGCGGTTGGCGCCACTGGTGCGCAATAGATTCAACCATTGACCCTATCTCTGCCATTTTGGCTTGCTGCATCAAAATATTCTCTTGCGTGCGGTTTTTTTCAACCGCTTTGCTTATTTCATCTTGAAGTTTATGATTAAACGTTTCCAGTTCTGCTGTTCGTTGACGTACAATCTGATCCAAACGAATGTATTTATAGGTTAACCCGCCTATGAAGAATACAGCTATAACCGCCACTAAAAGCCAAAAATCAATCTCTACTTTGTCTCTCAGCACCATCACTTCTTGTGACCAAAGAACTCCTATAGAAACCATACAAAATACAATTATTTTTTTCATGGTTAAAGTTTATCGAAAGAATTATATTTACCCCCTTATACGTCTTTAGGTTACTCTAGGATAAAATCGCCTATTAATTTGGGAATTATTTCTTTCACAAGGTACATTATGTCGGTCAAACAACAGCTTCTTGATATTATTTCCAAACGTCCTCTTATCATCGATGGCGCTATGGGGACACAGCTTCAAGAGCGCGATGACAAAATTCCAAAAGAAGCATGGGAAGGTAATGAAGGGTGCAATGAACTTCTAAACGTCACCGCACCTGACGTGATGAGCGATATTTTTCATGCCTATCTCACCGCTGGTGCCGATCTGCTTACTACTAATACATTTGGTTCTTTTAACTGGGTTTTGGATGAATACCAAATCGGGCACCGTGCCTATGAACTCTCCCGTGCCGGAGCGCAAGTGTGTAAAGACGAATGCGATAAATTCTCCACACCCCAGCATCCCCGTTTTGTTCTAGCTTCTGTCGGGCCCGGTACCAAACTCCCTTCTCTTGGACACATCCATTATGATGAAATGCTGGAGGGCTATACTGAATGCTGTTTGGGACTTATCGACGGAGGGGCTGACATCTTCTTACTCGAAACCTGTCAAGACCCGTTACAAATCAAAGCAGCGCTACATGCCTGCCAAGCCGCCAATCGAGAGCGTGGAACCGATTTGCCGATCATGGTCTCCGTCACCATCGAACTGGCAGGATCTATGCTCATAGGTACCGACGCCCAAACGATCGCTACCATTATGGAACCATTTGATATTCTAAGTCTGGGATTCAACTGCGGTACAGGGCCTGAGCAATATGGCAAACACGTCAAAACCCTCTCGCAGGTATGGGGAAAACCGATCTCGGTTCATGCCAATGCAGGACTGCCTCAAAATCGCGGCGGTTTCTCCTACTACCCGATGGGGCCTGATGAGTTTGCACAACGCCAACACGATTTTTTAGCCTATGACGGAGTATCTTTCTTGGGTGGATGCTGCGGTACCACGCCACAACACATCCGCGCATTGGTGGACAAGGTTTCTACTATTGTCCCCAAAAAGCCAAGCGGAAGCCAGGTCCCCTCTATCGCTTCACTGTTTAACACCGTCGAGCTTATCCAACAGCCCGCCCCATTACTCATAGGCGAGCGCTCTAACTCTACAGGGTCTAAAGCCTTTCGTGAGCTGATCATCGCCAGTGATTACGAGGGGACGCTCAGTGTTGGGCAAGCCCAAGTACGTGATGGGGCACATTGTCTGGATGTCAATGTCGAGTTTGCGGGTCGTGATGGTGCGGTGGATATGCGTGCCGTCATGAAGCTGTACAATCAAAAAATACCCCTTCCGCTTATGCCTGATGCCACACGCGTTAACACGATGGAAGAAGCCCTCAAATGCATCGGCGGCAAACCCATCATCAACTCGGTCAATCTCGAAGATGGAGAAGATAGACTCGATGCTATTTGTACCTTGGCAAAGAAGTTTGGAACCGCACTCGTGTGTCTCACCATCGATGAAGTAGGAATGGCAAAAACCACCGAGGACAAGATGCGCATTGCCAGTCGTATTTATGATTTATGTGTCAACCGCCATGGCATTGACCCTCGTAATCTTATGTTCGATATGCTCACCTTTACGGTGGGAAGCGGAGATTTGGAGTATCGTGATGCGGCGATCCAAACCCTAGAGGCGATTCGTCAGCTACATGCTAAATATCCCGAAGTCGGTTCAACGCTGGGTCTGTCCAATATCTCTTTTGGTCTGAGTGCCAGTTCACGTGTTTATCTCAACAGCGTCTTTTTGCACCACTGTATCCAAGCCGGAATGACCTCGGTCATCATCAACGTCAAACACATCGTCCCGTTGTCCAAAATGTCTGATCAAGAACGAGAACTGTGCGAAGAGTTATTGTTTGCCCCTAATGACCAATCCCTGTTCAACTTTATCAACCACTTTAGTGACGTCACGATTGATACCAGTAAAAATGACGAAGAGTACGAAGCACTAAACGAGGAAGAGAAAATAGGCAAACTCCTCATCGATGGGGATAAAGAGCGAATGATTCCACTGGTGGATCAGGCACGTGTGAATATCAATCCTGACCGTATCGTCAACGAAATCCTTATCGATGCGATGAAAGTAGTCGGAGAGCTTTTTGGAAGCGGTAAGATGCAATTGCCGTTCGTACTTCAAAGCGCCGAGACGATGAAGACGACCGTCGATTATCTCAACCCTTATCTCACCAAGCAAGAAAAAGATACCGACACAACGCTGGTGATCGGAACCGTTAAAGGAGACGTTCATGATGTAGGCAAAAATCTCGTGGACATCATCCTCTCGAACAATGGCTTTAAAGTCATCAATGTAGGGATAAAGACCGAACTCGACACCTATCTCAATGTCATGAACACGAATACAATACAGGCCATTGGAATGTCAGGACTGTTAGTCAAATCAACACAAGTAATGAAAGACAATCTCGAAACCATGACATCCATGGGGATAACCATCCCTGTACTATTGGGTGGTGCGGCCCTCACGCGCAGTTTTGTGGATGATTTTTGCCGACCTTTTTACAATGGTCCGATATTTTATTGCCGTGATGCCTTTGATGGGGTTATCGCCATGAGCCGTATCGAAAAATACAATGAAAATCCTGATGTTGGTCTGGATACTCGTTTGGGCGGTGATATGATCGAACGCGAGTTCAAAGAGGTCAAAGAGGTCATTATCCCGCCATTTTCTGAACTCAAAATGCCCTCTCGTGAGGTAAAAATCCCTACGCCGCCATTTTGGGGCCGTCGTGTGTTGCGTAAAGAACAGCTTGATTTTGACATGGTGTGTGAGTGGGTCAATAAGCGCAGTCTATTCAAAATGCACTGGGGATACAAACGTGCAGGAATGGAAGTAGAAGCCTATAAAAAACTCCTAGAGACCAAAGTCTATCCTGCCTATGAGCGTATCAAACGAGAGATCGTCAAACGGGGACTGTTTGATCCTACGATTATCTACGGCTATTATCCGGTACGAAGCAGTGATAAAGAGCTGTTAGTGTTTGACGAAAGCTACGGCTGGAATGTAGATGAAAATGCGAACCGCATGCCACTGGATGATGTTATAGGCAATGCCCAATATGTCTTTGACTTTCCGCGCCAACGTAAAAACCCTCATCGAGCGCTCAGTGACTTTTTCACCCACACCCGTGATGACGTTCTACCACTAACTTGTGTTAGTGTCGGAGATAAATTCACGGCTTACGAGCAGGAGCTCTACGCCAACAATGAATATCTTGAGTATAACATGGTGCATGGATTTGGCGTGGAGCTTGCGGAAGCACTGGCTGAAGTAGCCCACAAACAAATCCGTTTGGATCTTGGTATCGTCAGTGACGATGAGGGGAATAGTCTGCGTGATGTCAGAATGAACCGATACGCTGGGGCACGTTACAGTTTTGGTTATCCGGCGTGTCCCGATTTGGAGCAAAGCAAGATTATTTTTGAATTGTTGCGCCCCGAAGAGTTTGGAATCGTTCTCTCAGAGACCTTTCAGATCCATCCCGAACAAAGCACAACGGCACTCGTGGTCCATCACAAAGAGGCGACGTATTACAGCGTCTAATCTTTTTGATTCCACACCTTTTCCATCCACTCGCCCATCTTCGCTTCATATCCGCTATTTTTATACTCTACAAACTTCAACCGTTTTGAGAGATACTTCTGCTGTACCCATCCCCCAAAATCATGAGGATAAAGATAGTTGCTCCCACGCGGACGTATAGCATCAGGTATTTCTAAAATCACCCCGCTCTTGACCGCTTCCAGCGCCGAATTAATCGCATTGTACGCCGTATTAGATTTTGGTGAAGCGCACAGATAGATCACTGCCTGTGCCAAAATAATACGCGATTCCGGATAACCGATTTGTTTGACACTCATCATGGCAGAGGTACATAATGTGAGTGCTTGCGGATTGGCATTGCCCACGTCTTCGCTGGAGAGTATGACCAAACGCCGTGCAATAAACTCAGGTGGTTCACCCCCATCGATAAGCCGTGCCAGATAATAGATCGCCGCATCCGCATCACTGCCTCGGATACTTTTAATAAGTGCCGATGCAAGATCATAATGGACCCCTGCTTCTGAACTACCTTGTGCTTGTGCACTCGGGCGAAGGGATTTGAGCAATCCTATCGTTATGGGCTTATTTAATGCACTTGAGACTTCGAGGAGCTTGAGCATTGCGCGGGCATCTCCTCCTGAACTTGCAATCAAATATTCCTTTGCCTCATCGTCCATTGCAATGTCCGTACGCCCTAACAAATCTTCTAACGACTTAACACCAATCGTTTTAAGTTCAAACAACAGTGATCGTGACCGCATTGCCGCAGTCAGGCTGAAATAGGGATTTTCTGTCGATGCACCGATCACTAACACACTGTTTTGTTCCATAACCGGCAATAACACCTCTTGCTGATTTTTTGCCAGCCGATGTACTTCGTCGATAAAAATAAGCGGTTTTGTAAGGGCATTTTCGTATTGGTTAAAAATTTTACGCAGCTCTTCTATTTTCAGCGAGGTTGCATTAAATTCATAAAAAGGGAAATCCATTACGGAGGCAATAATACGTGCTAATGTTGTCTTTCCACAACCTGGAGGTCCGTATAAAAAAGAGTGGGTGAGATTGCCGCTCTCGCATAGAGAACGCAACGGGGCATCCGATGTACAGAGGTGCTCTTGACCCACTACCTCATCAAATGTTTTGGGGCGAAGAAGATACGTAAAATCGGCCACAATTAACCTGCGATGACCTTGACCATCACTTCACGGCTTTGGCGCGGTCCGTCAAACTCACCGAAAAAGACCCCTTGCCATTTTCCGAAAATTGGACGTCCATCTACCACGGGGATACTCACTGATGCACCCATACGTGACGATTTGAGATGCGCTACCGCATTGTCACCTACATGCGAATAGTTCTCTTCGCTGGATATCGCACGGCTAAGTGAGAGTAAAAGATCACGACGCAGGTTGTGGTCCGCGTTTTCAAATAAAAATATACTTCCCGTCGTATGAGGGGTAAAGACCACGCATATACCCTCTTTGACCCCTGATTTAATCACCGCTTCTTTGACTTCTGCGGTAATGTCCATCAATTGTGTTTTATGACTGGTTGGAAATTTGAGTGTTTTCATTTCTTTTTACCCCCCATTGCGTATTTTTTAGCTGGATTGTATTTATTGGTTCCAAAACTGTCGGTCATAGCATTTGCTTTGGACTTGTCCTTGTCTTTTACAAACGTTCTTTTGACAGGTGCTGCTTTTTCTCTGGTAAACAGAGGTTTTGGTGCGATGGGTGAGTCAGTGGTAAGACTATCTCTATCCGATTTTTTACGCTCTTTTCCAAAAGGGCTTTGTGCGGCTTTTAGCTGTTTCTCTTTTTGCGTTGTGGTTCGCTCGATCCCATCCACAAAAGCTCGCAAAGACGTATACTCAGCGCGCTCCAAAAAGCGTACTTTTCCTGTAGGAAGATTGTTTAAATCGATACCGCCAAAACTCAGACGTTTTAGGTCCACGATTTCTGCTCCGAAATGGGCAAAGAAACGGCGTAATTCACGATTTTGTCCCTCTCCGATAGCCACTTTGAGGATTGAATAATCCCCTTGATCTTTTTGCACTTGATAGGCATAAAACGGGGCGAAACTCATAGGACCCGCTTCTGCATGCTCATGTGCACCCGCACTCGCATCATCCAGCTCTAACCCCTCACCCATGCCTACTTTCATCGCATCGGTCACGGCACCTTTGATCTTGATACGATACACACGCTCCATTTTTGAGGTCATTAGCGCTGTGGCTACACGTGAAGCATCCGTAAGGAGCAATAACCCCTCGGAGGCAAAGTCCAAACGCCCCACTGGGATAAAATGGCGATAGTTCTTTGATAAAGAATCGTAAATCGTTTTTCGTCCTTGGGGATCTTTTTTGGTGACTAACTCCCCGCGCGGTTTGTTATAGACGATGACTGTAAATTGATCACTGGGCGCTACCTTGTTACCACTGATACTGACATCGGCTTTGCGCTCATCGACCTGCAATGCAGGATTTTTTTCAATCTCGCCGTCGATACGGACATAGCCATCCAATATGGCCTGATCCGCTTCACGACGTGAATAGGTTGTATAGTGTGCGATAAATTTGTTTAAACGCATCATGAGATACCTGCTTCCACAAGAGTGTGAAGGTGTAAAACACCTTGTATTACGCCGGAAGGTTCAGTAACCACCAGCAACTGTATTTTTTTATTCTCGATGAGAACGAGTGCATCTGAAGCCAATAAGGTCGCATCATTAATCGTAAACGGATTCTGCGTTGCGTACTTACTCGAACTTGCATCCAGTGAAAAATCGGGATTCATCAAGGCTCGACGGATATCACCATCGCTCAAAAGCCCCGAGAGTTTTCCCTCACTATTGGTCAACATAACCGTACCCAGTCTTCCCTCGCTGAGAGTCAAAATGGCCTCTTTAAGCGGTGTATTTTCATCCACTATAGGGAGGTTCTCAGCACGCATCAAATCACTAACTTTGACAAACAGCTTTTTACCCAAAGCGCCGCCAGGATGAAAGGAGGCAAAATCTTCTTTTTGAAAATTTCGTGCCTTCATCAAACATACGGCAAGGGCATCACCCATAGCAAGTGTCAACGTCGTAGAACTCGTTGGAGCAATATCCAAAGGACACGCCTCTTGGCTAACATTGATGTTAATCACTTCGTCACTGTAGCGTCCCAAAGTAGATTCACGGTTTCGTGTCATCCCAATGAGAGGGATATCAAAGCGTTTGATGTGAGGTAAGATGGAACTAAGTTCAGGACTTTCGCCACTGTAGCTGATAGCTAAAACCACATCCTCTTTACCTATCATTCCCAAATCACCGTGAAGCGCTTCGGTCGGATGAAGAAAAAAACTCGGTGTCCCAGTAGAGGCAAAAGTTGCCGCCATTTTGGCACCGATAAGACCCGATTTACCCACACCCGTGATGACCAATTTCCCACGGCACGCCAAAATGGTTTCAACCGTATGGGTAATCTCATCCCCAATTTTTTCCATCGCTTCACGTAAAGAATGCGCTTCGATTTCAAGTGTCTTTTTGGCTATTGCGATATAATCGTTATTCATGGAACTATTATACTCCAATAACCCTTCAAAATAGGCGTATTTATGCAGAACATCTATACTCAAACCGCCACACTCGATCAGCGTGCCATCGCTGAATATGGTCTGAGTGAAGCCCTCATGATGGAACACGCTGCGATGAGTCTGGAGCGTGTCATACGCGAGCGTTTTCCTGAAAATTCCAGCGTTCTTATCGTTTGTGGGGATGGGAATAACGGCGCTGATGGGCGTATCCTTGCACGATTGTTGGAAGGAGATTACCGTGTTTCTACGAAACATAATATCCATCAGCAGTACGATGTTATTGTTGATGCACTGTTTGGCAGCGGTCTTAACCGTCCCCTTGATGCTCCTACACAAGAACTTTTACAGAGCCTCAATATAGCAGCTACCCTCAAAATCGCATGTGATGTTCCCACAGGTTTGTACGCTGATGGCACCCTTGATCCCTATGCCTTTAAAGCAAACATCACAGTGACGATGGGAGCACTCAAGCGCTCAATGTTCAGCGATGCGGCCAAAGAAATTGTGGGAGAAATTGTAGTTGCTAATCTGGGAGTTTCTCGTGGTCGTTACGAAGTTCCTTGTGATTGGCAACTTCTTGATCAAGCTGATTTACAGCTTCCCCACCGTAAGCAATCCTCAACACACAAAGGCAGTTATGGCCATCTAAGTGTCATCTGCGGTGAAAAAGTTGGCGCTTCCGTCATTGCAGGATCTGCGGGATTACGTTTTGGAGCTGGGCTAGTGAGCCTTATCACCTGTGAAAATGTCCTCATTCCTCATGAACTAATGCAAAGCCACTCACTGCCCTCCACTACTACGGCCATTGCTCTGGGGATGGGGTTGGGTTGTGAGTTTTGCGATCAAGAATTGACAAAATTGCTAAACAATACCTATCCGCTTGTTTTGGATGCCGATATTTTTTATCACACCATGTTCCCAAATCTCCTTGAGCGAAACGATATCGTCCTCACCCCTCACCCCAAAGAGTTCACCCAAATTTTACGTCTCACAGGGATTGCCGACATCGACGTAGCTGCTTTGCAAGATAACCGTTTTAAGTACGTAGAACGTTTTTGTACCGCTTATCCTAACGCCGTGTTAGTGCTCAAGGGTGCCAACGTTATTATCGGACACCATGATCAATATTTTATAAATCCACACGGTACTGTTGCGTTGGCCAAGGGTGGAAGCGGTGACGTTCTCTCTGGACTTATCGGGGCTTTGTTAGCACAAGGTTATATCCCTATTGATGCCGCTATCCAAGGCTCCTTAGCTCATGCTATTGGGGCACAAAAGTCTCCAAAAAACAATTACGCACTAACACCCTTTGATCTCATTGAAAGTATTACAACCTTATGAAAAAAATTGTTGCCCTCTTTAGTGGCGAGGGGACAAACCTCGCCAATCTCATTGTAAAAATACACAACCAACATGCCGTTATCGCTTGCGCAATAACCAACAACCCCAATGCTGCAGGTATTGCCAAAGCACAAAAAGCTCATATACCTGTTGAGATTTTATCTCATACGGATTTTGAGAGTCGCGAAAGCTATGATGCTGCACTCGTTGAACTCATTCAAAAGTATACTCCCGATCTCGTAGTACTTTGCGGCTTTATGCGCATACTCACCCCTGTATTTACAACACAGATACATTCTATCAACCTGCACCCCTCCCTACTGCCTGCTTTCAAAGGTGCGCACGCCATTGAAAGCAGTTTTGAGAGTGATGAAACCGTGTGCGGAGTCAGTGTCCACTGGGTTACCGACGAGCTCGATGGAGGGGAAATAATCTTGCAAAAAAGTTTTACCAAAAATATTAATGAGACTTTAGAAGATTTTTCGGCTAAAATCCGCGCTATAGAACATGAAATTTTACCCCAAAGCATCATTAACATACTGACAAAAGGATAAACATGCATACATTGCAAATTGGAAAATACACGTTAGGAAGCCGCCTTATAGTAGGAAGTGGTAAATATGATTCTTTTGAAATGACCAAAGCAGCGACTCTTGCAAGCGGTTCAGAACTCATCACCGTAGCCGTTCGCCGTTTGAACATCACCAACCCTAACGAAGCAAACTTACGCGATACGTTTGCAGGAACGAATGTAAAGTTTTTGCCCAACTCTGCAGGATGTACGACAGCCGAAGAGGCAATCACCCTTTTTCGTCTCACCCGTGAAGCAACAGGGATCGATCTCATCAAACTCGAAGTAATCGGGGATACTCAAAAAACCCTTTATCCTGACGTATTAGAAACGATTAAAGCGTGTGAAGTATTAGCCAAAGACGGATTTACCATCATGGCATACACCAGTGATGATCCGATCATGGCTCGGCGTTTAGAAGATGCAGGCGCACATGCCATCATGCCTCTTGCGGCACCTATCGGCAGTGGTCTAGGAGTACAAAATCGTTACAACATCGTATTTGTACGCGAAGCGGTCAAAGTACCGATTATTGTAGATGCAGGGATTGGATGTGCCAGTGATGCCGCATTGGCAATGGAGTTGGGAGCAGACGGTGTTTTAACCAACACAGCCATCGCACAGGCACAAAACCCGATGCTTATGGCGGAAGCTATGAAAAATGCAGTGATTGCAGGACGTTTGAGTTACCTCGCAGGACGTATTCCAAAACGTCCGTATGCAACAGCATCATCCCCGATTGACGGAATGATACAATTCTGATTTGATACGCCATCGGAACACGTCCCGATTGGCTACGCTAACGCTGAGTTTACTTCAGCAGTAAGCTCAATTTTAAACTGCTTACCGTAACACTTCTCGATCAAGCTCTCCACTTTTGAGCTTGGTCATATATTCACTCAACATCTTCTTAACATCACCCGACATGACAAACAATCCAAGTATATTTGGAACGGCCATAGCCAGGAAAAGTATCCCTGCGAAATCCACCATGGTTCCTGTGTTTGCAATGGTCGCTATAACGATGAATGCCAAGAAAATCATTTTATACAAAAGAATCGTTTTGGTTCCAAACAAATACGCCCACGCTACTTCGCCGTAATACGACCAAGAGATAAGCGTCGAGAAAGCAAACATAAAAATTGAAAATGTTAGCACTGAAGGAAACCATGTGATCGACGTTCTAAACGCTTCTGCCGTAAGCCCTGCCCCATTTTTGGAATCTATGAGTGCCTGACATCCATGGGATGGATCGCATACGTTGGTAATAACAATAACCAATGCAGTCATGGTACACACGATGACCGTGTCAATAAACGGCTCATACAAGGCCACCATCCCTTGACGAATAGGATATTTTACCTTGGCCGTTGAATGCGCGATAGGGGCTGAGCCAAGACCTGCTTCACTCGAGAAAATCGCACGTTGAAACCCTTGCACGATAACCCCTATCATTCCGCCAGCAACCGACAAAGGAACAAATGCTTCGGTAAAAATACGTGTAAATGCATACGGAATAAGTGCGTAATTAGTTAAAATTATCCACAGAGAAGCACCTACATAGACGATGATCATGAGTGGCACTATTTTTTCTGTAACCTCACCGATACGCTTTACCCCTCCAATGATAATCGATCCCGTCAAAATTGCGACGATGACCCCAAATACCCATGGATATGTTTTGAAGAAACTTACCTCATTGCTCACCGCACCCAATGCTTGGGAAACCTGAAACGCATTCCCGCCACCCAGTGCACCGCCGATCAAAAAAATCGCAAATAAAACGGCTAAAGCTTTACCGAAACGTGGAAATCCTTTTTCAGCAAAACCTTTTCGTAAATATCCCATACCCCCGCCGATAATCGTTCCATCAGGCAAAATGTCACGGTATTTAAGCGAGAGAGTCACTTCCGTAAACTTGAGTGTCATACCCAAAAAGCCTGCCATGATCATCCAAAATGTCGCTCCCGGACCACCAATAGATACTGCAATTGCGACTCCAGCGATGTTACCCAATCCCACAGTAGCCGATAACGCTGTAGTAAGCGATTGGCGTGGCTCCAAAATCCCAACATCATCTTTGGTATGATAATCACCTTTAATGATACGATACGAATGTCGAAACATACGCAGATTAACAAAGTTGAATTTCAGCGTGAGGTACACGCCACCCGCCACTAACCATCCTATAACAAAAGGGATTTTTGCCCCATTGCCCATCCCGAATAAAATATCAAAGAAAAGGGTAGAATCCAAAAAAGAGGTAATGGATATAAACAGTTCGTTCATTGCGACTCCAGTGATGTAATTGGGATGATTTTACTGTAAATAAACATAAAAAGAGTTGTTTTCAAATTACATGTTGACTTTTTATTTATTATGCACTATAATTTCGCCTCACTAATTTAGCTTTGTGCGAAAGTTAGCTGATAGGTCGGGGCGTAGCTCAGTATGGTTAGAGTACTTGGTTTGGGACCAAGGGGCCGGAGGTTCGAGTCCTCTCGCCCCGACCATGTTTTTTGATTCGAAATTTTAAATAAACACTTTTGTTATGGTGGGATTAGCTCAGTTGGTTAGAGCACTGGTTTGTGGTGCCGGGGGTCACGGGTTCGAGCCCCGCATCCCACCCCATATTGGTTTATTTAAACCCTTTTGGTTCGATGTTTTAGAAGATTATTGCGCTCGTAGCTCAATTGGATAGAGTAACGGACTTCGGATCCGTAGGTTATAGGTTCGAACCCTATCGGGCGCACCATATAACTGAAATTACTTGCGTCCTTAGCTCAGTTGGATAGAGCAATGCCCTTCTAAGGCATCGGTCAGAGGTTCGAATCCTCTAGGGCGTACCACCTTAGATTTATATTGTGCGGATGTGGTGGAATGGTAGACACGCCAGACTTAGGATCTGGTGCCTCACGGTGTGGAAGTTCAAGTCTTCTCATCCGCACCATCGTTAAAAAGCCCTATTTTAGGTACTTCTTAGACAATCAATCAACTAATTTACTTTTTTAAGCTTCATTCGGGTTACGGTTTTCCCTAATTCATCATAACAAATCAGCGTAAAACGCTTCATTTAAAAAGACGCCTTACTCTGTATGTTTATTTCGCTGACACATCTCGGAAAACTACTGCTTGTATATCTAGATATCAAACGACTTGAATTTGAAGTCGTTTACCCATTGCTGCTACTGCACTTTCAATTGTGGCAAGTGTGATTGATGTATTAAGTGGATCTAGTAAACGGTCAACTGCTGAGCGGCTGGTTTTCATCCGTTTTGCCATTTCAGTTTTAGTAATATGTTCTTTAGTCATAGTCTCTTCAAGTTGAAATGCAATTATTCTTTTAAAGGCAATCGCTTCTGCCTCTGCGAGCATCCCTTCTTCTTGAAGAAAGTCATCGAATGCACTTCCGATACCTTGTTGTAATTTCATTGAATCTCCTTCATACGTTTTAGTGCTAAATCAATTTCTTCTTTTGGTGTCTGCTGTGTCTTTTTGACAAAGCCATTGAGAAGTACCATGTAATTATCGATAATAGTAAATATAACACGAGCAATCCGCTTATCTGAAATACTACTTCGCACTTCATAGAGTTTATTACCAAGAGGTCGCGATACTGGCATACCTATCGGCCATCCATATTCAACTGTCTTGATATCGTTACCAATATTTTGACGATCTTCTATGCTCAGGGACTTTAGCCATTCACGAACCGGTTCATTTCCAGATGGGGTTTGATAAAAGACAACATTGATTTTTTTATCCATACGCTATTGTACCTTTTTTGGTACGATTTGTAAATTGTTTTAATATAAGCATCTTCTTAGTGAGTGGAAAACTACAGTTTTCGACACATCCTTCATTAAGAAACTATAATGAAACTGCTTACAGCAAAATCAAGGACTAAAACTTTTCAAAAAAAGGGCGTAATGAAAAAAACGAGTGGATGAAATCCTTGTAAAACTTCGCTACCATGCGGGTTTGAAAAGGATTATCTAAAATGAGTTTTAAAAAAGCGGTAAAAGTTGCCCCAAGTGTAAAAAAATATCAATAAGAAAGAACGGATTTCAGAGAGGAATTCAGCGCTATCAGTGCTCTGATTGCGGGCATAACTTTTCATCTATTCGAAGACCTGAGAGACTATCCAAAAAGCTTTTTAAAGAGTATTTACTAGGTAAACAGACACTCAAACAACTTTCCCTAAAATATGACCGAAGTATTCCATGGATCAAAAAGCAGCTTGATGCTTTTGAGCCTGAAGCTCGACAAATAAATCCATCCACTATCACCATAGTTGCCGATGCCACTTTTTATGATAAAAAATCAGACAGGCTCGGAACTCTCGTATTAAGGATGTTCTGACTAAGAAGATTGTGGCGTGTAAGCACATTGATACCGAAATGGCTAATGATTACAAGCAGTTAGTCAAAGATCTATTAGAAGAAGGCTTTGTGATTCAGGGCGTAACAATAGATGGCAAACGAGGCGTTGCAAAAGCTTTTCGTGATATTCCTGTGCAAATGTGTCACTTTCATCAAGTAGCTATCATAAAACGCTATCTGACAAGTAGACCAAAGCTAGAAGCATCGATCGAACTGCTAAAGATATGTAGACGAATCCCAACATCAACACAAGCTCGATTTACAGACGCTTTATGCCAGTGGCACAGTAAACACAAGACATTTTTGGAAGAGAAGACCATCAACCCTACCACCGGAAAACCTGTATCTACACATGCTAAGCTCGTCGCTGCATATCGAGGCCTCTCAACCAATCTTCCATATTTATTTACCTACAAAAATTACAAAGAGTTCAAAATGCCAAATACAACAAACGCTTTAGATGGAGGAGTATTCTCACAGCTCAAAAAGCTCATAAAATTGCATCAAGGATTGGCTAAAAAAAGGAAGGTGAAATTGATAGATGAGTTTTTAGATCAATATAATAAAAAACGATAATTCATCCACTCGTTTTTTTCATTACGCCGCTATTTACAACAATCCCATTTTATTTTTCCATAGTTTGAAACATTCTTCTGCTCTGTTGAATTTTTCTAACAGCTCGTTGAATCTCTCTTGATACATATAATTCTCTTTTAGATGAGCATTTTTTTCCAACTCTTGTGCAATCTCACTGATAGCCGTATAACGTAATGACCCAGAGCTGCCTTTGATTGCATGAGCAAGCATTTCAATGGACTCATAATCACATGCTGCTACTGCTTCGTTCAATTGTGTCAGCGTTGGCGATATAGACTCAAAAAATTTATTATAAAGTCGGGTCATGACCTCATCCGGCAGATGCAGCATTTCCTTTAATTCACTCAATATCGACTCAAATTCCTGAATCTGCTGTTGCGTAGTTTCCATAGTCATTCCTTCTTTATTGAAAAACGTGTCATTACACGATGCAATTCATCATAATCCAAAGGTTTCGTGAGATAATCGCTCATTCCATGGGATTCAAACTCTTCTCGATCCCCTTCCATGACATTGGCCGTCAGGGCAACGATTGGAAGAGCAGGATACTCTTTGCGAATCAACTTCGTTGCTTGGATTCCATCCATAACCGGCATGTTCACATCCATCAGTACCAAATCATATGTATTTTTCTGGACCATCTCTACGGCTTCTTTGCCATTGGTGCCAAAATCGGCAGTTATTCCATAATGTGAATTAAGCAATTCGCCTATGAGCATTCGATTAATCTCAAAATCATCAACGACCAATACCCGCAAGTCCAAAGGTTTCATTGTCAGTTGATCTTCATACATGACTTCATCTTCTGACTCATCGCATTTTTGTGCATCAATGCAAAAAGAGAAAACAGCTCCTTTTCCCTCTTCGCTTTCTATCTCAATCACTCCACCCATTAGCTTCACAATAGCGTTAGCGATCGAAAGCCCTAACCCTGTCCCGCCATATTGCCGCGTAGTGGAAGTATCTGCTTGTGTGAACTTTTCGAAAACTTTTGCTTGCTTATTTTTTGGAATCCCAATACCCGTATCAATAACACTAAACTCCAGTTTTTGAACGTTTTTCGTATCCTCAACCACTGCTATTTTAACGCGTATCGATCCCTCTTCGGGAGTGAACTTAAGCGCATTACTGATGAGATTGCTCAACACTTGCTTGATGCGAAGAACATCGAGAATCAAA
The DNA here is from genome assembly GCA_030692765.1 of Sulfuricurvum sp. GTDB lineage: Bacteria > Campylobacterota > Campylobacteria > Campylobacterales > Sulfurimonadaceae > Sulfuricurvum. Next base: position 67,304 of record JAUYUB010000002.1, on the reverse strand, counting down.
CACTCCTCGATTCTTTCATCCATGATCAGCTGATACTCTATTTTTTTGATATCTGCTTGAGGAATAAAAAGTTCGAAAATACTGGAAAGCTCTTTTTTAGGATAACTTTTAATCCATTCTATCTCAATCTTGCCCTCTTCTATTTTGGAAAAGTCCAGAACATCATTTACAATGTGCAGCAGCATCTCCAGTGAACTCTCCACAATCGATACATAACGGCGCTGAGTCGTATCCAGCTGTGTCTTTGAGAGTAAATGAACAAATCCGACGACACCGTTTATCGGTGTTCGGATTTCATGACTCATATTAGCGACAAAAGCGGATTTGATCCGTTCGGCCTCCTGTGCCCTCAAGCGGCTGCTTTGTATTTCAGTCACATCCTCGCGCAGTCCAAGATATTCCAAAATCTTACCGTCTTCATCCACGATAGGACAGATCAAATTTTTAACAAAATAGGACTCTCCGTTCTTTTTGCTGTTTTGGAGTAATCCGTGCCAATTTCTTCCTCGCTGAAGGGTATGCCACATCGCTTTGAAGACTGTATCCTGCGTGTCGGGATGGCGTACAATACTGTGAGGCTGGCCTAACAGCTCTTCTTCGGTGTATCCGCTGATCTTGACAAAAAGAGGATTGACGTAAGTAATAATCCCCTTTGTGTCTGTGCGAGAAACAATCATGCTCTCTTCGATGGCTTTTTTATACTGCTCAGTCAAAAGAACCGAACGATTATAACGGTAAACATACCATATCAATAGCGCAAGTGAAATGGCCAATATGCTCACCAGGAGTACAAATTGACCCCATTGTGCTGCAAATATCGTATGATGTGGAGTGATTTCAACCATGTATCCACTGTGTTCACCTCCAATTTGCTTCACCGGCTTAAGGATAAGCAGACTGTCTTTGCCCTTATGGCTAAGTTTTATCCCTTGCAGCTTCTCCTCTTTGAGCGCTTTTTGTATTTCCTTCGCATACTGCGAAAGTAAAATTTTCAGCTCCCCCTTTTCAAATCCATGCATCTCTTTTTCCAAGGCACTCTCTTGGATTTCCAAATACTCTGTACCAAATAAGGTATTTTTATATTCTTTGTGCATGTCTGATTTTTTTGCTTTTTTCTCTAACAGACTTCGCTTGACTAAAAAGGTATACGCCCCCTCATCTTGAAGGATAGCTTGTCTTTTAAGCGCTAGAAAAGGGTAGGCGATTTCAACGGTTCCGCTAAAGTGCCCCTTGTAAAATAAGGGATAAACACTGCGAAAGCCGCTAAAGTATTTTCCTGTTTCAAATACCACGATCTTTTTTTGTTCTTGTTGTGCCAGCACGACACTTGGCCGAACTTTACTAAGATCATCCCCGAATTTTTGCGGTTCATGCACACGTAAAAAAGCAATCTGTCCCGGCAGATGAAAGAAAAGAAGCTGCGTATCAAACTCTTTTAATCCGCTGAAAACCCCTTTCATCTTTTCGTGCAGTTCTTTGCGAAGCTCTGTTTCTTTTTGCGCATCGCCCAGTGTAGCTTCGTACATGATTTCAGAGACTCTTGGTTTGCTTAAAAATAGCCCGTAATAGTTATCCATCATTCGCTGCTGCATCGACTGATAGCTCTCTATACGGTCATCAAACTCTTTAACATGTGTTTGGATGTATGCATTGGTCAAAACTTCATACCGAGAATACAACAAGGCTGTGATGGCACCCATTACCGCGATGTATAATGCAAAATAGAGAAAAACTTTACGCTTAAGCATCTGTATCATAGCGCTTCCTCTTCATAGACAACAACACGGTTTCGCCCTTCTTCTTTGGCAATGTACAAAGCTGTGTCTGCATTTTTCAAAAGGTCTTCATACCGCTGTGTATCCTGCTGCAGCTGTGCCACTCCAAAACTTGCCGTCACCGCAATCTCTTCAGGGTGTAATGCCTCGATTTGGCTGCGCAGATGTTCTGCTTTTACCTGTGCGTCGTGAGCCGTACAATTATCTAACAGGACAATAAACTCTTCACCGCCAAAACGTGCGGCGATGTCCTCTTTTCGTGCACCGGATTGCATGGCACTTCCTACCGCTTTTAAAATCAGATCACCCGTTAAATGTCCATACGTATCGTTCACGCTTTTAAAATGGTCAATATCGACGATTATGACTGACAATGGCTCACTGTGGCGTTTGGCATGCGCCACCTTTTTGCTCAGTGCATCGTTTAAATAATGACGGTTATACAATCCTGTCAACTGATCGTGCGTTGCCATCCCCACGAGTTGATCGTGCTGCTGCTTGAGCATGATGTGTGTTTTGACCCGTGCTTTCACGATTGAGGGACGTATCGGCTTGGCGATATAATCCACAGCCCCCAGTTCCAAGCCGTATTCTTCGTCTTCAACCGAATCTTGTCCGGTTACGAAGATAATCGGGATTTCTGCAGTGACGCTCTTTTCTTTGAGCAGTTTGAATACATCATACCCATTCATCTCCGGCATCTGTACATCCAGCAATATCAAATCAGGTATCGGATCTTGAGCTGCCAATTCTAATGCTCTCACTCCGCTCGTTGCCACTTTGATTGTGTAGTCTTCTTTGAGTAAAAGAGCCAATGCCTGTACATTGGTAACGACATCATCTACTATCAATACAACCGCTTTGCTATTCATGCTTTACTCCAATCCTGCCATAACTGTTTCCAAAAGCGCAAGTGCTTCAGGTGTCTCAAATCGATCGATATGCCCTTTGAGGACACCCATACGAGCCGTAAACTCTTCATCGGCATAATCACCAAAAATATCAAGCGCTTCGGTATCGATATACGCTCCCGCTTCTATCTCTTTTTTAAGATTTTGCAGTTTTACGGCCATCTGCAACGAATCGATCCGTTTTTTTCGTACTGCAGGTTTCACCTCCGCCGATAGCTCTTTTTCAAATAAGGCACATACATGCTTCATCTCCTCTTCAAGATTTAAAAAGCCTTCTTTGAGGACGCTTTTATTCCCATTTTTTGCCGCTAACTCCATCATCTTGGCCAACGCCTGAAGCTGTTGTGCTGAGACATTGCCTGACGACCCCTTGATCGAATGGGCATGCAGCTGAGCATTTATCAAGTCATCGCTTTTAACCGCTTCCTCCAGTGCCTGTGTCATTCGCTTAGCCTCATCGATGAATGACTGCATTATCTTGTGAAGAAGCTCTTTCTTCCCACCCAATCGATGAAGGGCATCGGCTTTGTCCCATCTCTTTAGTGTGCTATTTCGTTCCTCAGACCGTGCAGGCTCATCCACTTTGGGACTGTTTGGTTGGAGAGTAACCGTCGTTACTTTGAGCCATTTTATCAAAGCTTCCTTTAGCAGTCCCAGATTAATCGGCTTGCTCACATAGTCACTCATCCCCGCCATCAAACACTTTTCACGGTCTCCCTCCATCGCATTGGCGGTCATCGCGATAATAGGCACCTCTTTATATCCTTCACCGGCACGCCCTTCGCGAATCGCCGTTGATGCAGTGTATCCATCCATTTCCGGCATCTGACAATCCATCAAGATCACCGTGTACGGAGAGATGTCCATTGCCAACTGCATCGATTCAAGCGCTTCTTGGCCGTTGTTGGCAATATCTGCCTCCAGCCCGATCATCTCCAGCATCCCCTGTGCCACAATTTGATTGGTCGGATTGTCTTCTACGAGCAATAGGCGTGTCTTCTGAGGCCACTGTACTTCCCCTATCTCATCTTGCAATGTTCCCAGATAGTCTTTGGTCACCAGAGGATTGGCTGCTTCCAACGCCGCTCCCTCATCAAAAAGTACTTTCAGCGCCTTGAGCAAATCATTCGTCGTAGTCGGTTTGGCAAAAAAAGCATTAAAGCCGATCTCTGCAAACCGCTTGGCATCATTTCGCGATCCAAGCGACGTCATCATCACCATTTTCATCCCATCGCATTGCGGTATGTTTCGAATCTCTTCCCCCAGATCCGCTCCGTCCATATTGGGCATTTGCATGTCCAATATGGCCACATCATACGGTGGGATATGGCCTTGAGCAATACGGATCTGACAATAATCAAAGGCTATGATAGGGTCTTCTGCCTCATAGACCTCCATCCCCCACTGTTCCAGCTGTGCACGCACTACTGCTCGGTTCGTCTCATTGTCATCCACAACCAATACCGATTTTCCATCAACCGATACGCTTGGTATGCTCAAATCTGACACTTTTCCAAGTCCTACTTTGACATCGATATGAAACGTACTCCCCTCGTATTGCGTACTCGTTATCCATACCGTTCCCTCCATGAGTTCACACATCTTTTTAACGATCGCCAGTCCCAGCCCTGTGCCGCCGTATTTACGGGTCGTCGAATTGTCTGCCTGAGAAAAGGATTCAAACAGTGTATCGATTTTATCTGCGGCAATCCCGACCCCGCTGTCACATACATCGATACGAAGACGTCCCGATTTACTGTCCACTTCCTCCAGCATCACTTTGACAAGAATCTCTCCTCTATGGGTAAACTTCACGGCATTGCTAATGAGGTTGATCAAGATCTGTCGCAATCGTCCCGGATCCGTAATGACTGCCGTACGTGAGAGCTGCGTCGTATCCAATATGAGTTCTAACCCTTTTTCCTGAGCTCTGTAAGCAATCGCTTCGATGAATTCTCCCAATTCATCTCGTAAGTTAAACTCGATCATCTCAAGTTCCATTTTGCCGGCTTCTACTTTGGAAAAATCGAGAATATCATTGATAACACCCAGCAATGAGTTCGCACTGTTGGACGCAACCTTGATCTGATGGCGCTGCGTCTCATCGAGCTTTGTATGCTCCAACAATCCAAGCATCCCCAAAACTCCGTTCATCGGCGTACGTATCTCATGACTCATCGTTGCCAAAAACTCTGCTTTGATCCGTACTGAAGACTCCGCTTCTTCTTTGGCCAGGCGCATCTGTTGTTGTGCTTCTTTAAACAGACTCACATCACTCGCGATTCCCATATATCCACTCGTTGTCCCGCCCGCTTCATACAGTGCCGTAACATTTAAATAGACCGGTACTTCACTACCATCTTTACGGATATAGGTCCATTCGTGTGCATTGGGCATATTGTAATCGGATTTAATGACAAAGACTTTGAACCCGGGCTCAACTGCCTCTTCAAGCTCCTCGCTTAATTCTTGCGCTCGCAGGACAACCTCATCGACTTTATGCAAGATAGCCGGAGATTGTTTTCCTATCATCTCATCGGCACTGTATCCGGTAATCGTTTCTGCCGCGGCATTAAATCCGGTGATAAGCCCATAGATATCGGTTGTGATGATCGATACCCCAGCATTTTCAAAGACCGCTTTTTGCAATGCCAACGCTTCGTTCAATGAATCCTGGATTGCTTTTCGCTGTGTAATGTCTGTGCGGATTGCAATGTAGCTTTTAGGCTTGCCATCTTCACCTATAAACGGAACAATGGTCGTATCCACCCAGTAAGGATCCCCGTTTTTGGCAACATTGCACACTTCTGCCTGCCATATTTTCCCTTGGCTTACCGTATGATACATCTCTTTCCAAAACTCAAGGCCATGGTGCCCTGAATTGAGGATGCGATGGTTTTTTCCCAAAAGCTCTTCTTTGGTGTACCCTGTAATCTCTTCAAATTTAGCGTTAACAAAAGTAATTGTCCCTTTTACATCCGTGATTGCGACAATGGAATGGGCATCAAGTGCGTATTTTTGTTCTCTGAGCTCATCTAGAACTTTTTTCTTCTTTTCAGATAGATACGCTAGCTCCTGTGCGTCATTCTCCTGCTTTTTAATCAACGAATTAAATAGCTCTCCAAATACCCCTATCTCGTTATTGCTTTGTATCTCTATTTGGATTCCCTTTTCCCCATCCATGTATTTTTGACTTGCTTCTGATAAAATATTTATCGGCTTAACAATACGTCTGGCGATGAAAATCGCGATCACGACTACTCCTAACAGCATTGTAAGGGTAAATATCAAGAGCATTTTAAAGATTTGGTTTGGTTTTTCCCTCGCTTGTGAATAGTCTATTTCACTGATATATGCCCATCGAACACCCAGCAAATCGATCAAGTGATGTTCCCCTAATACTCTCTTTTTATTAGGCCCTATGTAGACCATAGCTTTTTTAGCAATCGTATCTGTGTACTTACTGTGACTGTTGTGTTCTTTGTGCCAATCCCAAAAACTTGCCGTACCAATCCGACGTTTTAGAATCTCATCGTCACGATTGATCGCTGTTCGCAACAATCCATCTGTCCCTACAAGATATTGATTCAGCCCTGTATGTTTGATCTTCATCGAGCTAAACAGTTCACCCATATTTAACTGCAATCCCATAACTCCAACCATTTTGCCAGAATGGTCTCTTATAGGCTGTGTGATAAATCCGGCTAATGAATTACCTAAGGTTGAAGGAGTATAGCGTTCCAAGTCAGAGAAGTGGGGTTTTCCATCATTAAGCGTTTTACGAAAAGATTGCGCAAGCTTCGTTTGGGAATAAGGACCGCTTTGTAGATTGGTCCCAAGATCAGACTCATGGGCAATCGTATATAGAATATTTCCACTCATGTCGATCAAAAACAGATCGTACACATAATCGTATTTATGTGCGAGTTTTTCCATCGTTTTAGGCTGGCGTTTCACTAATTGCACGTACTCTTGACTATGAACAAAATCACCGATACTTCGTCTGCTTTGTAAAAAATGTTCCTCTAAAGTGGGCAATATGTCTATGGGTGTTCTTAATTGACTCCAGCTATCCAAATTTCGGACCGCTTCATAAAATTGAGTGCGAAGTATTTCGATATTAAGTGCTGCTGTGTCGGAGAGCTTATTACGCTGCATCTCATCAACACTTTTTACCGTATGTACGTATCCATACCAGGCCACAGCTACAAAGGGGACAATACTCAATGTCAAAAACCAAAACAACAGCGTAGCTTTCAGCGAATGAGAAAATAAAGAAGTCAGCACTTTGAGCTTACTTATCCATGTTTTGATCATCCACTATCTCCCCTAAACCACTCTAGGCTGTATCGTAATCGTATAGTTTCCTGCCACATTCGTTAACACGAATTTATGTTTTTTACAATAGTTTTTTTGCATACGCGCATGCAGTGCTTCGGCTTCCTCTTTTGCCTCTTGGGCAGATTCGAAACTTTGTGTATCGACTCCACCATCACGCTTGAAACAACTGCATCCGTTTTTTACTTCTAATCGATATCCCATTCTAAACTCCTAAAAATCAAATATATCATCAAGGTCTTCAGCTGCTTCGCTATGATCAGTATCGTTCATCGTTAAAATATTCTCGATCGTTTGTGCATTGGCTATGATGGTATTATCCATATAATGTACATTGGTCGCACCGTCCACAAAAATCATTTGTATCCAACTGTTCAAATCGCGTCCAAATGCGGTGCACATCGGTGCCAGATCACCTGCTTTTGCCATAAAAAGATCACGATGTTCTGAAATAGCACGCCCCATAGTCGCCAATGTATTGCCGATAATATAGCTGTCTGTATATCCCGAAGCAATACGGCTGATGTGCTGTAAATTCGCGCTGATCTCATCCACTTCATCATGTTCGATCTCACCGCCCACAACCATCATAAGGGAATTAAGTTTCCCCACAAACTCTTTGAGCTCTATCAAATCCTCAGGATCCATATAATCATACGCCTGAATTGTTTCTTCCACCGCTTCATAGGTTGCCGCAGGAGCTGCAGATACTTGAGCTGTTGAAGCAGATACCGAGGCAAAAGATGCCATTTCATGCTTTGAAGTCGTAACCGATTGTTCGATATCGGGGCGCTTCAGCCCAATACTGAACTTTCCGTCCCTCATGATATAATCCGTAACCGTTGGATTCTTTGCCATGGTCAATGTAATGATCTTAGCATCTATATCATCCAACCCTACAAGAGTGATAAACATTGTCTCCATCGATTCCTCGACGATAATCTGCTGTTTTGCTCCGATCTTTAAGCCAATAGATGCCAAAGCATATACGGTCCGTATCGCGTCACTCAAGCTTTCACTTCGTTGACTTGAATGGAGCAGGTAATATTCCCAAAATTCCGCTAGTTCATCATCGTTTTGGATGTAAAAGAGCAGCTTGCGGCTAAAGATTTCTTGAGTAAACAAATTAGCGGCGCTTGGATTAAACTTTCTTGTTAACGTATCCCGTGACTCAATCAATGATAAATAATTGCCTAAGCGCGCTAAAAATATATCCGCATTGATAGGTTTGGTAATATAGTCTTCTGCACCGTTTTGCAGTATCTGCTTTTGGCGTTCGCCGTCATCCACCGCTGATACCGCAACAATCATCGCTTTTGCATCCTGTGCGCGGATACGTTTTGTCGCTTCGATCCCATTCATTTCAGGCATCATAATATCCATCAGGATAAGATTAAAATGCTCATTTGCTGCTACCATTACAGCTTCCAGTCCATCTACCGCTTCGCGTATGGTAAACTCTACGCCGTTATCTTCAGCATAATCTTCCAAAAGTGCCCGTAAGAGCATCCGGTTGCTTTCATTGTCATCAACGATCAGTATTTTTTTTATCATTTAAATCCATTTTCTTTATTTAAGCTAATCGAGCCAAAAGCTCTTCCACAAAATATCGATAATCTTTTACTCCGCGGGAACGTTCTTCATCTAAAACAACAGGAGTTCCTCCCTCAAACTGTTTGGCCAGTTTGATATCGATCCCTATGCCTGAAAAAAGTTTTTCTTCGCCAAATTGCGTCTTAATCTTGGCTATGGCTTCACGATGCTCAGGGATGTGTGCATTGACCATCACGGGTAAAATTCCCACTTCAGGCGTTTTTTGCGCGTTAAGTGAAGCATTTTGATAGATAGCGCGTACCATTTGCCCCACAGCGACTACGCCCAGATGATGCGGAACAAAAGGAATGACGACCGCATCGGCGACTTCCAGCGCATTTTTAAGCAGTCCATCAAAGGTGGGGGGGGTATCAATAATCACGTAATCAAAAAAATCATGGATCATCTCACGGCGAAAACGGTTTTTAAGCACTCCCCGTAAATCTCCAAACTCATAAACATCAAAGAACTCTTGCGCAGGGGAAAGGGTGAGCTGATCGTGTACCGTATGAACAAACGTCTCGCTGAGCGTTTTACCTACAAAAATCGAATGAGCCCCATTGTTCTCTGAAGCTTCGCTTCCCACTCCCAGCGATGCGTGTCCCTGGGTATCAAAATCGATCAAAAGCACTGATCCTATTTTTGCCAATTCGCAGGCAAGATTCACCGAAGTCGTGGTCTTGGCCGATCCCCCCTTACGATTGCTTACAACGATTGTTTTCATGCTGCCTCATCGTGCGGAAGCTCAACCGAATCGATGACAACGGCTAATGACTGTTTGTACTCAACGACACCGCGCGTTTGTAAATACTGCCCTACGGTAACAACATGGGCATACGGTTTAACAGATGAGGGTTCAAACGACATAATATCTTTAATCGCATCTACTTTGATCGCAAACACCCCCTTCTCATCCCTATAAATCAAAAGTTTCTGAGAGTTTAATGCCAGTTCCTCTCCCTGCGTATTCGTCATTTTTCTAAAATTGATTACTTTGAGAGTATTGCCCTGATACATCATTATCCCATCCACAAAAGAGTGGGCATTTGGGACAGGTGTCAGTACCGGAACGTGATCTATGCGTTCTATATTGGCCACATCCAATGCGTAATGCGCTTCATTGACAGTGAATATAATAAAGTCGCTCACAATTTCTCCCTGGCATTTACGCGCAATGTATTTCGGTTATTTCAAACCCTTCACACAGTTTTTGATACAGCTTGACATCATTACCATAGAAAAAATTTGCACCATACAATTTTTTATACCCTAAAATGAGCTGTAAGACACCTAAATGTATATCATCACATGCACTAAAATCAACCGTAATCTCAGCAGGGGAGGCAAGCTGCAAAAAGTCGCGCAAAGCAACGATCTCGTCTTCATACACAACCCCGCTAAACGTTACGCTATTATTTTCCATCAATGTCGCCATTATACTTTCTCCTTCATCGGTAAAGTTACCGATTTAATCACGTTTACAAGCCGATTGTCTACTTCAACCACGCCCTCAATCTCTGCAAAGCCTTCATTGGCTTCGAGCTTGTCAACGTGCTTAAGTGTTGAGCAATCGAGGTTTTTAATATCCTCAATCTGATCCACTTTGATACCAAAAAACGCGCTTTGCGTCTGGTAAATGAGAAGTTTTTGAGACTTCCCCGTCGTACTTTCATTAAAACTTTCCATCCCCATCATGGCACGAAAACTTACTACTTTGATGACGCGATCTTCATAGGACATCATCCCCTCCACCATAGGGTGAGCATTGGGGATCGCCGTTACATTGGGAACTTGAATGATCCGTTGTATCGATGCTACATTTAAAGCATAATAGTTATCACCTATAGTAAAGATAATATAATCTTCCATCTTAAATTCCTTTACTTAGCTCGCGATTCGATGATCGCTTTTGAGTACTGTCGATATTCCTAAAATTCCTATTGGATCGATTGCCATAATGATTTGCCCGTTACCCAGCAATGCAGTACCACTGAAAATAGGGTGCCCTTCCATAATCCCCTCAAGTGGTTTTTGGACTACATCCAATTGTCCCAACAACTCATTGACCACAACGGCTAGAAGGTTTCCTTTGATATTTAGTACCACCACCGGAAGTGATTTATGGGCTAATGCCTCTTCGTCCAACATGTTTTTCGCAAACAATAGCGGAATAACTTCACCACGTAAATAAATAAATGGCTCGTTTTGCAAATACTCTATTTTAGATGATTCGATCTTGACCGTTTCGGAAACTGAATCCATAGGGAATCCATAATGAACCCCACTCATGGTCACATGTAGCAATGAAGTCACCGCAAGAGATACAGGAATAGAGAGATAAATCGTCGTTCCCTGATTGGGTACCGTCTTGATACGGATGGTTCCGCCAAATCCTTCGATAGATTTGCGTACAACGTCCATTCCGACGCCCCGACCGCTGTATTCACTAATGGTCTCCGCCGTTGAGAGACCCGGAAGCATGACCAAGGCCGCTTTTTCATCATCATTCATAGCTTCTACTTGTTCAAGCGTCAACAACTCTTTTTCAAGTACCTTTTGAACCACACGGCTAACATTGATGCCTGCACCGTCATCACGTATTTCAATAATGATCTTGTCCGACTGCGCATAGGCATTGAGCGTTATGCTTCCTTCTGGATTTTTTCCTTTTTGGATACGGACATCCGGCATTTCAATCCCGTGGTCCAAAGAGTTACGCATAATATGAATCATCGGGTCAGCAAGCATTTCGATCATATTTTTATCGAGTTTTGTTTCCCCTCCGTCCATACTGAGCGTCACTTTTTTATTCATATTTTTAGAGATGTCACGTACAAGTTTTGGATAACGGTCAAAGACATAGGAAATCGGCAACATACGCATCGACATGATCAAATCTTGCAATTGTTCAGCCAGGCGGTTGATAAACGTGTATTTTTCCATAATCGCACGCTTGATCACTTCCCCTGTCATCTTATGAACGCCATCCGCCAAATACGGGAGGAGTTTTTAGCCACCAAAAGTTCTCCGACAACGTTCATCAAATGATCAATCGATTCCTGATCGACTTTGACCGTTTTACCAATGACACCCTTCTTGCTGCTGCTTAATTGATTGTCAGAATCAACACGTTCTACCACACTTGAGACTGCAGGAATCACCTCAGAAGCTTTCGCAACAGGTTCGTTGTAGGACTTGACCGCAGCAGGTTCCGCCGCCATTACAGGCACTGCTTCAACAACAGGGGTCTTTGCTGCTGTTGCCGGTTCTTCAACCGCTATGCTAGATTCACCGCTTATCTCACTGCGCAACCAGTTTATCAAGGCTTCTTTTGAGCCAAAGCTGCTTGGTATATCGCAAATATACGACTTAAGGTTATTTTCTAAAATAGACAATACCCGCTCATGAGCCGCGTCATCATCCAGCATTTCCAAAGTTTGAAGTTGTTGCGTTAATATCGCCTTGAGCTGTATGCGCTCCAGCTCATTTATTTCTGTCGTTTTGGAGCCTAACTCAGGCACAGCGACTGCCTCCGTACTCACAACATCGTCAAGCAAGGCATTGTGTACATACACATTCCCCTGCGGCAACTGTGCGAAAAACGATTTCAATAAGCCCATATCTGCATCTTTAACCGTATTTAATAACTCGTCAATACGGCGTAACTGCATACTTTGAAGAGTGTCTCGTCCAATCAATGGCAAGGTATTATTAATCTTCTCACTGATTGCCAAACGGTTGAATGCATCAATCGCCCCGCTGCACTCCGCTGAGAGCTCTTTAAGAACATCCAATGTATGCCCGGCTTCACCCTCGCTAATTTGCAGCAACGTCACAATATCAAGGGGAGCAAAGCTAAGCTCGTCGACGAAATTAAACAACGCATCGCTGATCTCTTCATACGTCGCATAGACAAATGCCGTCATGCTCAAACGCAGCAGTAATCCATCAGGATCATCAAAGCCGGACAAAACTGATTTTGTCGCATTTTCACCCATGCATGAATGAATTCCTAAAACTTTATCTCCGATAAGGGAGAGGGTATAGAGAGGATCATTTCCATACACCATACACGATTCATCCAAATCAAAGACAATGGCATACAGTTGTTCTTTAGCGCAAAACTCCTCATCAATTTCGCCGACTTTAAAGGGAATTTTTTGGCTGAACTGTCGTAAAAACGGCATCGGGATATTGACAATACGCTCAACATTGCTTTCCAGCCGAAACGGGCACGTCCATGCTTGCACTTCAGTCGTTTTCCCCATCAGTGCGCTAAGTTCTTCTGCAATCTGATCAATACGTGACTCATCCGCTTCCACAACGTCACCGCATTCTTCGGCAGCTTCAATGAGGTTAACTACCTCATCAAACGCATTAAACAAGGATTCGATCATAACCGGTTTAAACTCAAGCTTTCCTGCACGCAGCATGTCCAATAGATCTTCGGCATGATGGGTAATACGCTTGACCGCTTCAAACCCTACGATTCCGGAGCCCCCTTTGAGCGTATGGGCAGCACGAAAAACAGAGTTTAATAACTCAGGATCATCTCCTCCGATATTTTCAATGTTTTGATCAATAAACGCCAAATTCTCTCTGGCTTCCAATAAAAATTGTTCGAGTAGCGGATTCATATGTTGTCCTTGATTTAAACTTTTAACAAGAGCTGAAGATACCCTTTGAGAGCATCGGGCTTAATAGGTTTTGTTTCGAAAAGATTGGCACCTACTTTAAATGCTTCAAGCTTGTCGGTCGCTTCCACTTGTGTTGTGATCATAATCACAGGAGTAAAACGCTTTAGTGGCTGCTGACGTAATTCACTTACAAATGAATAACCGTCCATAACCGGCATGTTCACGTCCACGAGATACAAATCCACATTATTGTCCAACGACTTTTCAAGTGCTTCCATCCCATTTTCTGCTTCAAGCACCTCTACCCCTAAATCTTTTAGAATAGAGCCATGATAACTCCGCACTGTTTTTGAATCGTCTACTACCATTACTGTTGCCATCTCATGCTCCTAAAAAAACTCTATTCCGTCATCATCGTCTTCACGATTCACTTTTCCACTAAATGCACTGTGCTTATCTTTTGCTTTCTCAAGCGCATTCGCCAATTTACCATGCATTTTTTCAATGCTTTGTGCCGCAATGGCATCGTCTTCGCTAAATGCATGCATAAAATATTGCATATGCTCCTGCGCACTCTCAATAGCTTCTATCGTCGCACTTAACTGCTGCGCGATGATATCTTGATACTGCATCGCTTCGAGCGTTTCATCATCTGCGCATAACTTATTTTTATCGAGAAAGCGCACAAAACGCAACTGCGCTTCTTGAGTTAATCCAATGGTCTCGCGCTCCACGCTTTTAACATGTTCCAGTAATCCATTAAGAGTATTTAGGAATTGCATCGTACTTGACTTATGCGAGACGCAATACTCTAGAAATTGCTTGCTTCAGCTGTGCCGGATTAAACGGCTTTACTACCCAACCCGTCAGTCCAAGTGCTTTTCCCTGCGCTTTAAGTTCATCGCGTGTCTCAGTTGTAAGCATCAACACCGGGGTGCGTGCCGTGCCTGGCACCTGACGAAGCCCCTGTAAAAACTCAAATCCATTCATAACGGGCATATTCATATCCGTAATAATCAAATCAGGAACCATCCCCCCTTTAATCTCATTGAGTGCATCAACGGCGGATAAATATTGCTTAACCGTAATTGGCATTGAATCCGTAACCATCCGAGTGGATGCTAACGCTGTCTCACTGTCGTCTACAAATATTACTAATGGCATTTTGTTCTCCTATAATGTGTTTATTTTTGATAAATTAATGTGGAATCAATTTTTTTTGCCTTGAACACCGAAGTGATACGGCTCATGTATTCAGCATGCCCCAATAAGACATAACCACCTGGATTAAGCATATCGTAAAAGGTCATCGCAACTTCTTTTCGGCTGGCATCGTCAAAATATATAAGCATGTTGCGTGAAAAAATAACATCAAATTTTCCCAATCTTCGCATATCCCCTCTATCGAAGACATTGGATACTTTAAAATCAACAGTGCCTATAAGATCATCAATCAGATCATGGCCTAAAGGTTTCTTTTTGAAATACTTTGCGAGTACTCCGGCTGGTATAGCGTGCACAGAACGGTCAGAGTATTTGCCAAGTTTGGCTTTTTCGATTACCGTACTGTCAATATCGATTCCGACGATTTCAATATCACGTTCCTCAACAATACGCCCTTCTTCAAGAATGTGCAAAATCATCGAATACGGCTCTTCTCCTGTAGAACTTGGCGCAGATAAAATCCGTAAAGCCTGCCCTTTTGGCTTTACTGCGTGTAATTCCGGCAAGATTCGATCGACCAGCACCTCAAATTGCTCTTTTTCACGGTAAAAATAGGTCTCATTGACCGTCATCCCATTCATAAGTGCTTGAAACTCTGTACCGTCTTTATCATCAAAACGCAAAGTATAAAAATACTTGCGGAAAGAATCAGCTCCGATAATCTTACAGCGTGCATCAATGTACTTGGAAAGTTTGTCAAAATGCTTGTCAACCTCCAAGTATATCCCACTCTTACGATAGATATATTCGGTCATCTTATGAAAGTTTTCCTCTGACAAAAGTGGCTCCATTATCTACCCCCGAATACTGCGGATGGCGTTATCAATGGCAAAAGTAACGTACGAATCCTGAAATCTGCTCTTGAGTGTTTCGAGCAAGGGGATATCCTCCACTTCACCAATCTCAGCCATATAATCTACAGCTGTCATTGCGACATTGATGTCACTCTCTTTTTCAAGAAGTTCGATAAGCATATCACGGGATTGAGCAAAATTAACATCACCTAAAACATTAATCGCAAAAATACGCAGATCGCGGTCATCCCCAATCAAAAATTTAACGATGTAATATTTAATCGCGTCGCCATAGCTTTGAAGTGTTGTGATTCCAAGGTTTCGGATGTACGCATTACGCACCTTAAGCAACCCCATAATGGACTCGATAGGAGCGCGACTCCCGTCCATTTTAGCAAGAGTAGCCGCAATCTTGGAAGCTATGTCTTTATGGACGTAAGGGCTGTCAACCAAAATATGCACAAGCGCTTCCCCGCCGCCGTCAAACATTTCTATTTGTTCGATTGCATAACCTTGCTCATCAAACTTATCCGCATTCTCATGAAAATATTCCAATACATCTTCAAGCCTTGAAAATTGTGGGAGCTCTTCCACATCTTGCGCTATATGTTTTTTTACTAGTGCCATCCCTTAATCCTTAGCGTAATGTCTGTAGTGCCCGTACAATCTTAGGGAAAGGGAGCTGCTGCGACACTCCCCCTCTATCGTACGCTTCTTTTGGCATTCCGTAAACGGTTGCCGTCTCTTCACTTTCTCCAATGGTAAAACCGCCCGCTTGCTTAATCGCAACCATGCCGTTTGCACCGTCATCACCGATTCCTGTCAATAAAACGCCTACAATCTGATCGCCCGAAAATACTTTAAGTGCACTGTGAAACATCTCATCAACGCTGGGCTGGAAAAAACGATTTCCTTTGTTTTTCTCCTCACGGATAACGATTCTTCCCGTCACTTTCTTAGCAAAATGCATGTGAACTCCGCCACGTGCGAGATAAATATTACCAGGGTAAACCTCCATGTGATCCTTTGCTTCTATAACAGGCAATGCACTGTTTTTGTCTAATCGCGCCGCAAATGCTGCGGTGAACTGCTCAGGCATGTGCTGAACAATGCAGACAGCATAACCAAATGTTGCGGGCAATGCTGTACAAATCTGTTCAAGAAGCCCTGGTCCGCCCGTTGATGCGCCGATCAATAATATTTTAGTCACATCAGCCGTCGATTTATTTTCTATCCGTGTTGCTTCCCGAACACTTACAGGACGTTCACGTACAACACTGCGGCGGGTCATTGTTTTCAAACGACGCGGCGGGATACGACTCAGAGACGTCACTTTTTGGACAATGTCTTCTGTATTTTCATTACGCCCCACATTCATTGTTCCGGGTTTTGAGATATAGTCAACAGCACCTGCATCAAGCGCTTCCATGGTGATTTTAGCACTTTCAGTAGTCAAAGAACTAATCATCAAAATCGGTGTCGGGCGTATTTCCATAATTTTACGTACCGCCGTAAGACCATCCATGATCGGCATATTGATGTCCATCGTTATAACATCGTATTGAGTCGCAGTTGCTTTTTCTACCGCTTCAGCGCCGTTACGTGCCGTGTCAATTTCAAATCCAAGATCGCCTACGATCTCTGTTATTTGTTTTCTAACCAATGCCGAATCATCTGCTATCAAGATTCTTTTCATGCAGCGCTTTCCAATAGTTGTGAAATATTACGATTAAACAGTAAAACTAGCCGTTTACCTTCATCTAAATGGATGACATTCGAAAAAAGCCCATCAGCGCTCTCTTCATCTCTCATCTGTGCAGGATCAATGGAAAGAACATCACTCACGGTATTCACAAAAAATCCAATCCGTCCTTTTGGCGCATGACATATAATAATTTTCTGATCCACATCCGTAGGGATTTTTATTCCCAAGCGTTTGTGCAAAGAACCGATGGTCACAATTTGTCCTCGTATGTTGATGATTCCATCCACCATCTCAGAAGCATTGGCCACAGGAGTGACAGGAGTCATATCAATGATCTCCGCAACCTCTTCGATACTAAACGCATACTCTTCATTCCCAAGTTTAAAAATCACCACTTCTACCAACTCTGCCGTATCTTCACCCACCACAGTTACATCATTAGAGACGATGATGTCACTGTTTCGCTCAAGTAAAGATGCAATCGCACTGTTTGAGATAAGCGAGATGAGCTTCTCTCCATTATGGATAACTCCGCCAATACGTTTATCATCATTACTGGTGCCCAGTGAATCCAAATCTCCTTTGGAAAATTCATGAATGTCTACAATCTCATCGATCATCAATCCCAACGTCTTGTTGCCCATCTGGATGATCATAATACGATTTTTTTCTCCCGATTTGGGCTCAAAACCATAAAAAAGACGTAAATCAGCAATGACGACCAATTCTTCGCGTAAAGACATCATGCCGATAATCTCATCATTTGAACCCGCCATGGCGGTAATCGTGACATCCGCATTTAAAATCTCTCTTAACTCATCAATAGGGAGGGCATATTCTTCTGACCCCATCTTAAAAACAAGGTAGCGGCTTTTATCTTCCGCTTTTACGGATGATTCAGCCTCGTAGCTGCTTTTTTCAACAACCGCTTGAGCGGATACCTTCACAGAACGGATTGCCCCGATAACGTACTCAAGGCTAACCACTTGGATCAGCGTATCTTCATGATGAACAATCGCGATGATCGCATCATCTGTAACATCTAAATACTCAATCTTGTCCTGCTCGATTGTTAATGAAACGGTCACTTCATCCACAAGCAGTGCCAATGCGCTCATCTCATTATTCAACGTGATAACTCGATTCCCCTGATCCAACCCGCTGCAAGGGTCCAGCCCCAGCAAAAGGTTGAAATCCAACAAGGTAACAATCCCTCCGCCAACGGCGCATAAGCCGCGCACTTCATAAGGGCTCAATGCCAAACTGGTAATATCCGGAACACGAAGAATTTGACCGATCAACGCAGTAGAAATACCAAATGAAACCTCATTATGGCGAATAATCAAAATCTCTTCGATACGCATAGAATTACCCCTGTTGAAGTTCGTCAGCCATCACAGCGAGTTCTTCGACACCCTCGCCGATATGGCTAACCGTCTCAATAATCAATTCACTTGCTTTGCGAGACTCTTGTGCATTGCGTGCTGAAAGCTCGACCGCTTTTTGAATCTCACTGATGCCGATAAGGCCTTGATTAAGCCCCTCAATATTTTGGTCATTAATCGTTTTAAGCCCTGTAAAGCGATCAAGCAAATCAATCAACATCGTTGTGATTTTATCGATCTCATGGATCAATGTTCCGATTTGCTCTTTTTCACCTTCTTGATTGATCAACAGTTTAATCCAATCTGTACGAACCGTATCGATCTCTGCATTCATAGACTCGATGGTATCATTGATCTTCTCAGTGTTAGACTCGGAATCTTTTGCCAAGTTACGGATATCCGCACTAACAACCGCAAATCCTTTACCAAAATCACCCGCACGTGCAGCTTCAATGGAACCGCTGATCGCCAACATGTTAAGCTGAATAATACTGTTAGAGATGCTACCAACCGTTTTATCGACATTGCGTGTCTCTTTGACAATCACATCAAGCTCACCGCTTGCACTGCTTCCCTCTGTAATTGAATTAGTAAAATCATTGCTAATACCGTTCATCTGACCTTTTACATCCCCAAAAGATGTTTTAAGCAAATCAAAGTTACGACGAGCGATCTCGATAAGCTTACTGATGTCTTTTGATGCAGAAAGCCCGCTTTCAAAAAGCTCTTTATTCAAAAGTGCGCTTTGGTTGGTTGCCTGAGAAGAAGCTTCGATTTGATTCAAACCGCTCGTTACTTCTTTGAGTGAGTTTTGAATGTCGTCCATGCTTGAGCTGATCGCATCGGCAGAAGCCGCAATCTCTTCCGCCGATTTCATCGTATCCGTTGAAAATTTCAACTCTTCAGAGAGATTGTTGAGCTCTTTGATGTCTTCTTCGGTTTGAACCAATGAATTGGACTGCATTTCGATGCTGTTGAGGGTACGTTCAACGGATTTGGCGATTTCACTTGAAGCGTCTGCAATCTCTTTGGAACCATCACTGATCTGCACAACAGATTGACCGAGACTTTGCGTATAGCTGCTCATATTTCGCGCTGCTTCTACAGAGTAAACAGCGATCTTTGTAAGCTCTTCCATTTTGAAGCTCAATGCAGACCCGCGTCCACCGGTCTGCTCAATGATACCCGTTGTACTCAGAATACTTTTGATAATATTATCAATGCTTTCTTGAATTTTATTGACCAAGTTGGAAATAAAATCGGCATTTTTTTCTGATTCACCGGCAAGTGCACGGGTTTCATCTGCGACAACCGCGAACCCTTTTCCATGCTCTTTTGCACGGCTGGCTTCGATCGCGGCATTCAGTGCCAAAAGATTGGTCTGATCGGCAATTTTTGCGATGAATCCAACCGCTTCTCCGATATTTTCAGAAGAAATTTTGAGCTCTTCTGATTTGGTAGAAGACGTCTTAGCAACATTAACCGCCTGCGACATACGCGCAACCGAAGTGTTGATCGTTCCAACAGCAGCCATGATATTATCGCCCGTTACCAGTGTCGAAGAGATAACCGTATCAATGCTCGTTGTCATACGCCCGATATTCGAGTGTATAGAGCGTACATTTTTAAGCGCTTGTTCGCTCGCACCGCTGTTCTCTTCTGCTGCTGTCGCGATTTGTTCCATCGAGCTTTTGAGTTGCTCAATCGCACTAACGCTCTCTTGTGCATTTCCCAAAATAGTCGTAGCTACTCCGGCGATACTTTCTGATATTTGTTGCTGTTTTGCCAATGTACGCTGACGTCTCTTGTCTGGGCTAACGCTTCCTACTGCTGCGGGTGCATGCTCTGTTCGTCTTACTAGTGCCATAATTACTCCTTAATCCAGTGTCGCGTAGAGCGCTTCTGCTTTTTTAATATCTTCACGTGATGGTTTGATACGAATAGAAACATATTTAATATTTCCGTTTTTATCGGTTGAACGCAAAACAGTTGCGTATACCCAGTAATGTCCCCCGCCTTTACGAGCATTTTTAACGTATCCGGTCCAAAAACCTTTTGCCTGAACATCGTCCCATAATGAACGAAATGCCGCACGCGGCATATCAGGATGGCGAACGCAGTTATGAGGCTGACCCACAAGGTCTTCCCCTTTCCATCCAGCAACTTTTGCGAAGGAATCGCTCACATAGGTAATGATCCCTTTTTCATCCGTTTCAGATAATAAATATAAATCATCATAGAGCATTTCGCCATCATCTAAAAATGTAAGCCCTTCTGTATTGGGTGCATCATCCGTTCTTGCCATTGTTAACCCCTTCAATTAAAACCTTAATAAGGGGTAGCATAGCGGTAACTATCTGAAGAAAAACTTATACTTTTGAAAAATGTTGCTGATTTTTAAAAATAATTTAATTTATCGATTTTAAGCCTAAAACATCTCGCTTGGCTCATAAAAATAGTACCCTATACATAGGGCCCATTCCTACAATTATTTCAAGCATAAATATATTATAATTTAAACAAAAAGAAGCTTTGAGCATGAAAATCTTTGTCTTAATATTATTGTCTTTACTTCAAGTATTTGCTTTTGACGTAGGAAATGGCAAAAGTGTAATCATTATGCTGGAGAGTCCCCAGGGAATTTTACAGCTCCCTGATCGAAATATTACGGTTTTACCACATCCTGTTTATCCTAAGGAAGGATTTGCGATTATTCCGATCGATTATTACAAACAACCGCAGCGTATAGACACACAGTGGCTTAAAGCTGATGAGCGCAAAAACATAGAAATCAATGTTATCAACAGTTCTTATCCCACCGAAGTCTTGAGTGTCGATAACTCCAAAGTGTGCCCGCCGCCTGAAGTGCTGCAACGAATAGCCCTAGAAAAAGCAGAAGCTGAAGCCATTTATAACCATATCACTCCAGAACGTTATTGGAACAAACCGTTTGTTCGTCCTATCGATTCCATCACAACGAGCGAATACGGCAGTGCCCGTACTTATAACGGTGTTTTAAAAAGTTATCATGGAGGGGTCGATTTCCGAGCCAAAATTCCTCTCCCTGTTTTGGCCAGCAATGACGGAGTTGTCGTGTTAGTCAAAGAGCGCTATTACTCAGGCGGTACGGTTATCATTGATCATGGAGAAGGAGTTTACAGCTGTTATTTCCACTTGAGTGAATTTAATGTCAAAGTAGGGGACCCCGTCATTCAGGGACAAAATATTGCCCTTAGCGGAGCAACGGGCAGGATTACCGGTCCCCACTTGCATTTTGGCTTCATGGTACAGGGGATTCAGACCGATCCGATTGAGTTTATGGCACAAATCGAAACCCTCTTCGCACAGCCGTTGAGAGTGGCACAGAATAATGAAAAAAGCATAGATAGATAGATAGATAGATAGATAGATAGATAGATAGATAGAATTATGATTTATTTCTAATAATTTTTAGGTATACTTGATGAATTAAATTATAATGAATATGCATATAGTAGGTCGCTATCATGATCAAAAGACATATTTTTCTCCTACTTTTGGGAATTTTACTGTTCCCTTCTTCTCTTTTTTCTAAGCCACTAGAAGAGGTAACGCTTCAGTTACGCTGGCTTCATCAGTTTCAATTCGCCGGTTATTATATGGCAGCCCACAAAGGCTACTATCGTGATGCAGGACTCAAAGTTCGTATTTTAGAAGTCGGTGATACGAATCCTCATCCCGTAGATGAAGTTGTCTCTGGGCGTGCACAGTACGGTGTTGGCAACTCCGGACTTATCAATGAGCGTCAAAATGGCAAACCCGTCGTGGCATTGGCCGCACTGTTTCAAAGTTCCCCGAATGTTTGGATTCTGCGAAAAGATTCGGGCCTTTCGACTGTAAGAGATTTGCTTGATAAACGGCTGATGATGACCAAAAATATTGAAAATACGGAACTCATGGCCCTCTTTAAAAATGAAGGCGTTGATATCAACAAACTCAATATTATAGAAAGCAGCTTTGATATTAATGATTTGATTCAAAGAAAAGTCGATGCTTTCAACGGTTACTCGACCAATGAGCCCTATTACCTAAAACAACAAGGTATCGAATACGTTATCATTGATCCGCGTAAATACGGTATTGATTTTTACAGTGACTGTCTGTTTACCAGCGATGAGGAACTCAAAAGTCATCCCCAACGGGTTAAAGCATTCCGAGATGCGAGTTTACGCGGCTGGGCCTATGCACTCGCACACCCGGAAGAGACCATAGATGTTATTTTACACGATTATACGAAAGCCAAAACGCGTGACCATCTCCGCTTTGAAGCCCAGGCCATCCGTCATCTCATGGAACCGGACCTCATCGAAATAGGTCACATGAATCCTACACGCTGGGAACGCATCGCCAAGACGTATCAACAATTAGGATTTGGCACATCGGCAGATATTCCAGAAGGATTTTTATACGATCCAACGGTATCTGTGGATAACAAATGGCTCTATTATCTGCTTGGCATTACATTGCTTCTTCTTGCTGCCATAGCTGCCGTTGCTGGGTATATTTACCGACTTAATCTTATCATCAAAGAACAAGCAATACGCGATTCTCTGACAGGGATTTACAATCGCCGCTACATGGACGAGACACTCCCAAGAGAGATCTCACGGGCGTCTCGTGACTTAAGTGACCTATCCATTGTCATGCTCGATTTAGATCACTTTAAAGTCATCAACGATACCTATGGTCATAGTGCAGGGGACCAGGTACTCAAAAATATCGCAACGTGCATTACAAGCTCCATCCGTCAAAACGATTTCGTCTGCCGCTTCGGTGGTGAAGAGTTCATTATCGTTATGCCTGGGATGCCGGCAGATCAAGCATTTGAGCGAATGGAAGAGTGCCGTAAAAATATTGAAAACATCGTCACAAAGTACAATAATAAAGAGATTACGATCACAATCTCAGGAGGGATTGCATCGTGCATCACTTTCCTGGAGACCCAAGACGAGCTAATCAAAAAAGCCGATGACGCCCTTTACGAGAGCAAGGCGAACGGGCGAAATCGCATCACGCTCGCCAAAAATAACTAACAAAAAAGGAAACCAATGAAACGACTTTTACTCACGTCGGCATTTCTCGCCTCACACCTCTTGGCATTTTCAACCAGTGAGATTCAATTGCTTGAGGGTAACTTCCAAGGACCTACCTTTTTAGATACCCTGGATGGGCATAAACAAACCGTGACCGCACAACACTACCGCACATGGGATTATGGTGATCTTTTTATGTTTGCCGATTACGCCTATGCCAAAAAAGGACTGCAGTTTACCAATCTAAAGAATGATCTATACGGCGAAATATCTCCCCGTCTTAGTCTTAATAAACTAACTGGTGTTTCAACATCCGATGGAATCGTCAAAGAGTGGTATGCAGCCGCTCAATACAATCGTTCAGATACTTACCACGCGTGGCTGTATGGGATTGGAACCGATCTCAATATTCCAGGATTTAGCGTATTTGGACTAAACCTTTATCGAAAAGTACACAACATCGGCGAAGACACCTATCAGCTTTCAGCAAACTATTACGTCCCGCTGTCGCAACGATGGCATTTTGAAGGCTTCAGCGACTGGACGACCATCGACTTTATAACCCAAAATCAGCTCTTATTCGATCTCTCTCCATCCGTGGGGGTAACAACGGGGAAATTAGAAGCAGGTACTGAGTGGCACTACTATCATGAAAATACCTACCATCAAGACAATGATGTTTTTCAGGCGATGATCAAGTACATCTTTTGATGCTACTCTCTTTTCAGCGCCACCCAGGCAAATCCGATCACAATAACGGCTATAAACCCAACTTGGAACCAATCAACGGGTGTCATTGCATAACCTCACTTAACTCTTTTTCTTTTAACTGACCGCATGCGGCACTGATATCCAGCCCCTTGGAATCACGTATCGTACACAACACACCGTGTGTCTCCAAGTACTCTTTAAATTTAACCATATCGGCACGTGTGGGACGCTCATAATCGCTTCCTGGATAAGGATTAAAAAAGATAAGATTCACTTTGGCTTTTATCCCGTGCAAAAGTTTCACCAATTTTTTAGCCGAAACCAGATCGTCATTTTTATTTTTGATCACCAAATATTCAAACATCACCCGTTTGCGTGTATCAATCGGAAATCGTTTGACGGCATCGATAATGGAGGCGATATTATACGCTTTGTTCATCGGAATGAGCTCACTGCGCAACTCATCGTCAACTGCATGCAGTGAAATAGCGATGTGAACACCCAAGTCCATCTCTCCGAGTTTGTCAATCTTTGTACTCAATCCGCTCGTAGATACCGTTTGCCGTTTTCCTGAAATGCTCAAACCATCCTCGTCTTTGAAGATGGTGATCGCTTTGGCCAAATTATCCAGATTGTCCAACGGTTCTCCCATCCCCATGTAGACGATATTAAGCCGTCGATGCGCCGCGAGGTTATTGTCTATTTTAACCGCCAAAACCTGTGCTACGATTTCACCGGCACTCAAATCACGGGTAAATCCCCCCTTGGCAGTCAGACAAAACGAGCAGCCTACTTTGCATCCCACTTGCGTCGAAACACACACGGTAAAACGGGCTTCATGCTCAATATTGCCTTCATCGTCAATGCTCTCATCTTTCATCTTAAGCCAGACCGTCTCAATGGTCTTTCCATCACGCAGTTCAAACAGATATTTGATCGTCCCATCACTCGAGCACTCTTTTCGGGCGATTTTCAGCGGCATGATCTCATAGGTATTGGTCAATTCTTCACGCATCGCCTTTGGAAGGTTTTGCATCTGATCAAAACTTGTGGCGTATTGATGGTAGATCCAATTCCAAATCTGCTTGGAGCGAAACGAAGGTTTCACCATGGAGGAGAGTTCTGCTTTGGTATAGTCCAGCAAACACAACTTACCCACGAAGTATCCCTTTCTCTTCCAAATGGGCTTTTAGCAATACTTTCGCAAATCCATGATTAGCGATAAAATCCCGATGCGCGTTAGCATCACAATAGTTCGTTATGCAAAAAACACCGCCCGCAGGAATCCCAAACACTTGCGCAACACGCATAACCGCGAAAAACTCCATGTTTTCAATCCCCAGCCCAAGTGCTCTCATTTGTTCCATCGCACCCTTGCTCGTCGTGATATAGTTAGAAGAGTTCACCATAACATCTTTGATATTTTCCGTTTGTGCAGATATGACGTTGTCAATCGGTGTATAAGCACTTTTATCTAAGAAACCTAACTCAATGTTAGCCGCTGTTTTAGACTCCACGATGTCATGGATGTTATGGTCACCGTAACTGCCGGCACTGCCGACGAAAAGAATAAAGTCGGGTTTGTCTGTTAGACAAATACGCGTTAAACTCATCGCACTGTCCACCAAACCCACCCCTATCGGGGTCGCAAAATCAAACGTCTCGTTATTGCCTGCGCATAAAATCATAATCGCACCGCAATCCCGTTATCACGTAAATAACGTTTCAAATCCATTATATCAATCTCTTTGTAATGAAAAATGCTGGCAGCCAATGCCGCATCCGCACCATGTTCAAACGCCTCTTTGATATGCTCCATCGTCCCTGCGCCTCCACTGGCGATCACGGGAACATTCACGGCATGACTTATCTGTTCCGTTATCGAGAGATCAAAACCGGCTTTGGTCCCATCAGCATCCATCGAGGTCAGCAATATCTCTCCCGCACCGCGGTCAACCACCTCTTTTGCCCATTCAAGTGCATTTATCCCCGTATCGACACGGCCGCCATTAAGATAAACATTCCACTGATCCCCCGTGCGTTTCACATCAATGGCCACGACAATGCATTGTGCGCCAAATCGTTTCGCCCCTTCGTCAATAAATCCAGGACGTTTTATCGCTGCGGAGTTAATACTTACTTTGTCACACCCCACATTTAAAAGACGGTAGATATCATTGAGTTCCCGTATCCCGCCTCCAACCGTGAGAGGGATAAAAACTTCACGTGCCACTTGTTCGACAATGTGCACAATGGTGTCACGCTCCTCATGAGAAGCAGTAATATCTAAAAAAGTGAGCTCATCCGCCCCTTCCTCATTGTAGCGTTTTGCTACTTCTACAGGGTCGCCTGCATCTTTTAGCCCGACAAAATTAACTCCCTTAACCACTCGTCCGTCTTTAACGTCCAAACAGGGGATAATCCGTTTAGCGAAATATTCCATACTCTTCCAATCTTCTACTGTAATTCTAATAGTATATCGCCTCTTCACTAATTTATTTATTTACTTTTATATTTAGACTTTATTAGATATACTCCAAAGAATGCAGAACCGTGCCACGATAGCCAAGAAAAGATTTGGTCAGAATTTTTTACGTGACGAGAGCGTTGTAGCCCAAATCATCCAATCGATGCCCCTTACCCCTCACCGCGTTGCGGAGATCGGGCCTGGATTAGGTGATTTAACTAAGTATTTAGTTGATGTCAAAAGTGTTACCGCTTTTGAGGTCGATACCGACTTGTGCAAGCATTTACAGCACCAATTTGCCGATGCAATCGCTACCAGTAAACTCACACTCCGATGCGGAGATGTGTTGGAAACCTGGAAGAGTGAGCTTTTGGATGAACCGTACGATTTAGTGGCAAACTTGCCTTATTACATCGCTACGAACATCATACTAAAAGCCCTCGCCGATCCGGCGTGTAAAAATATGCTTGTCATGATTCAGCGTGAAGTAGCGGAAAAATTCTCCGCTACACCCAACGAGAGAGCTTTTGGAGCCCTTAGCGTAATAGCACAGAGCGTGGCAGACGTTGAAATCGTCCTCCATGTTCCGCCTACTGCGTTTGAACCTGCTCCAAAAGTCGATTCTGCCGTACTGCTTATTCGAAAAACGGCGAATCGTACTGGTGAAGAATTTGAGGAAATGCTACGAATAGCGTTTACACAACCTCGCAAAACTCTTTACAAAAATCTCACTGCACGCTATGATGGAACCGCTGTGACTCAGGCCTTTGAAACGCTTGAACTCGAACGCACCATCCGACCTCATCAGCTTAGCACCTCTGACTTTCACCGACTCTACGCCCTATTACAATAGTCATTTTTTGACTGATAAACGGCTAGTATCGATCGTAAATTTTATACACTTATATACATAACCAATAATTTAATAAAGGATTACCATGGCAGACGAAAACAACGAATCTCAATCACAAGCAGACACTCGTCCTCAAGGCGAGAACCGCCCTCCACGTAATGATAACCGAAGACCTTTTAGACCAAGAAACAACAATCGTCCAGAAGGAAGCAGCGAAGAAGGCGCGCCAAGAGAAGGGCAAGACAACCGTCCTCCAAGACAGGACAATCGTCCACCAAGACAAGACAATCGTCCACCGCGCCAAGACAATCGTCCACCGCGTAACGATAACCAGCCTCCTCGTACGAATCATTTGATTCGCAACCCAGCTCCTAGCGACAGCGCAACCGACTTATCGACCGAGAGTGAAAACAATGCACGTCCACAGCGTAGCGGTGGCGGCCGTGGCGGCCGTCGTGGTTCAGGAAGCGCACCGATTGACACGAACTTACGTGACTTTGTATTAAAAAATCAAGAAGTGCACAAAAATCGTCTTAACCCGCATCTAAAACTCAATTTAGACAACAATGAAAAAGTCAAGATCACCCCATTGGGCGGATTAGGTGAAATCGGCGGAAATATCACCGTTATTGAAACCGAAAACGAAGCAATCATTATTGATATTGGAATGAGTTTTCCCAATGAAGAGATGCACGGTGTAGATATCTTGGTACCTGATTTCACTTACCTACGTGAAATTCGTAAAAAGATTGTCGCCATCATCATCACGCACGCTCACGAGGACCATATTGGTGCCGTACCGTATTTTTTCAAAGAGATGCAATTTCCTATTTACGGGACACCACTTCCACTTGCCATGATTGGTAACAAATTTGACGAACATCACATGCGTGATTTCCGTCGCTATTTCAACCCGATCGTAAAACGAGAAGTCTACCGCATCGGTAATGATTTTGACATCGAGTGGATGCACATGACCCACTCGATCATCGATTCGAGTTCATTGGCAATCACAACCAAAGCAGGAACTATCATCCATACAGGTGACTTCAAAATCGATTTCACGCCAGTAGATGGTTATACTGCAGATATTCACCGTCTTGCTCACTACGGTGAAAAAGGGGTTCTGTGTCTTATGAGTGACTCAACAAACTCATACAACAAAGAATGGACTCCAAGTGAACTTGCAGTTGCCCCTGGATTTGACCGTATCTTCTCAAAAGCTGAGGGACGTATCATTATGTCTACCTTTAGCTCAAACATTCACCGTGTTTACCAAGCTATCCAGTATGGGATGAAATGCAATCGTAAGATTTGTGTTATCGGACGATCCATGGAACGTAATCTCGAGATCGCAATGCAGTATGAGTACATCAAACTGCCTAAAAACATTTTCGTGGATGCTGAAGAAGCAAACCGCATGAACGACAAAGACGTCTTGATTATTACTACCGGAAGTCAGGGCGAACCAAGTTCAGCCCTTTTCCGTATGGCGATTGGTGAGCACCGACATATCAAGATCAAACCAACTGATTTGATCGTTCTCTCTGCTCGTGCTATTCCGGGTAACGAAGGATCTATTTCAGGTATGTTGAACTATTTACAACGTGCTGGTGCTCGTGTTGCCAATGATCGTGATATCCACGTATCAGGACACGCAAGCATGGAGGAGCAAAAACTTATGCTTCGCCTCACAAATCCTAAATTCTTCTTGCCGATTCATGGTGAGTATAACCACATCATGAAGCACCGTGATACAGCGATTGCGTGTGGTGTTCCAGAGCGCAATATCCTCTTGATGAGCGATGGCGACTGTATGGAAGTCAGCAGTAAAATGATGCGTAAGTCTAAAACCGTTAAAACGGGGAAAACGTATATCGACAACCAAAACAATCACCAGATCGAAGATGACATCGTCATCGACCGTCAGAAAATGGCGAGTGAGGGGATGGTAGTTCTTGTGGCGCAAGTCAGTACTGCCGATTCACGTCTACTTTCCAAACCGCTCGTTACGAGCTTCGGTCTAGTAGCCGATCGTAATGACAAAGCATTTGCCGCAGAGATGGAAGATGTACTTGAGCACTTCCTGTTGAATCTCAAACCAGGACTTATTGAAAATCCAAAAGCGCTTGAAAATGACTTGCGCCAAGTCGTTCGCAAGCACATCTATCGTAAAATGAAAAAATACCCACTCATCGTTCCTCACGTTTTCGTGATGTAAAAGACGCATAAAGCGTCTTTTACACTCTCCTTCGTTACCTTTTTTAAACCCACCTACGCTATACTAGATTCATGAAAGCAACATTACATCACCATACCCCTCTCGTAGTCTGTGCAGATGCAATCCGCACTTGTTGGCAAAGTTTTGATAATAGTGACAATGGCGGAGAAAAAGATCGCGCACTGATCGATCGCGTTGGCAATAAATTCAAACACGCTTCTACTCTTGAACACCTCGTATACAGTTTTTATCTCGAAGGTATCAGCCGTGCATTACTCCAAGAGCTAGCCCGTCACCGTATGGCATCTTTATCTGTAAAAAGTACCCGCTATACTCTCAAAGAACTGAAAGACGAAGCAACATTTGCCCTAGATGACATATCACGCGCTGAAAAGTACTTGGTAATGACCGGCGTTGAGATTGTTGATGAAATGAGTATTCGCGCGCTTGAAAACCTTCGAACCGTATTGGTTGCAGGAATCAGCAATGACCGAGCAAAATATTGTTTGCCTGAAAGCTACAAGACAGAGCTATCATGGACCATCAATGCGCGCAGTCTGCAAAATTTTATCTCTCTTCGCAGTGACAAAGCTGCATTATGGGAAATACGTGATCTTGCCAATATGGTATATGAAGCACTCCCGAGTGATCACCGTTATCTCTTCGAAAACTCTCTCAAGGAAACCACCCATGACTAAATCACTCACTATTGCTGCCATGACAGCTGTAATGCTCATTGTAACGCTCTGTGGATGCTCCAACAAGCAATTAATGATCAATGGTATGATTTGTCCTGAGGGACACAGTGAAGCACGTGCAAAGGCTGATTTTTCAGAATGCCGTTATTATGACCTAAAAGACGCGGATAAAGCATCAACAGCAACAATAACAGTTGAGTGTAAAGAGTGTCTAGAGAAAAAAGGTTATAAGATTCTTAAGTAAGAAGAGAGAAAAAGACCCGTGGGTCTTTCTTCTTTAGAGTGCTGCTTGTGATTGAGCGGTTAAAGCAGTAAATGCTTTAGCATCATTCATAGCCATGTCAGCGAGAATTTTACGATCAAGTTCGATGTTGGCACGTTTAAGGCCGTTCATGAAGTTTGAGTAGTTCATACCATTTAGACGGCATGCCGCATTGATACGGATAATCCACAATTTACGAAATTCGCGTTTTTTCTGTTTACGATCGCGGAACGCGTACTGCATACTACGCTCTAATTGCTCTTTCGCTTTACGGAAATGTTTACGTCTTCCACTGTAGAAACCACGTGCTAGCTTCAAGACTTTCTTATGACGTCTGTGTCTTACGACACCTGTTTTTACTCTTGGCATTTTTTTTCCTTTCTTTACCCGTTTCATTTCAAATATAATGAGTGGGTGCCGCTTTGCGGACTTGCCCAGACTAGTCTGGAGGGTTAACGGTATGCTAAATTAGCGTACGATCATCTTTTTGATGTTTTTAACATCGACAGCAGCAACCACTTTAGGAGTGTTTTGTCCACGTCGAGTTCCAGCATCTTGTTTGGTCAAAATGTGACTACGAAATGCAGTACCACGTTTGACAGTGCCATTTTTCTTAATTTTGAAGCGTTTTACAGCCCCTTTAACCGATTTCATTTTTGGCATCGACTTGATCCTTTGCTAAAATTCTCTAAACGAGACGCGGATTATACCATAGAAAAGCTTTATTTACTGATGTTACGCACTAAAATGGGCAAAGCCCATTTTAGTGGCAAGGACGCATGTGTCCTTTGCAATCCCCTAAAGCTTCCCGCAGATATGCGGGAGAAATGGGAACGAAGAAATGAGAGGGGGTAAAACTACTTTTTTTCGTCTTTCTTTGGAAGGATCATCATATTGCAATAACGTCCTTCCATGGCTGGCGCTTTGTACATTGTACCAACATCTTCAACCATAGGCCAAACACGCTGTAAAACAGCTGCAGCAGCCTCTGGATGTGCCATTTCACGCCCACGCAGGAAAACACGAAAGTGAACATGTTTGCCTTCTTCTAAGAACTCACGGGCATGTTTTACTTTATACCCGATATCGTTGTCTGCAATCTTGACTGAAAGCTTGATCTCTTTGACTTCGATCTTAGTTTGCTTCTTACGTGCTTCTTTTTTCTTTTTCTCTTCTTGGTAATAAAACTTACCATAGTCCATGATTTTTGCCACTGGCGGCTTAGCATCAGGAGATATTAGTACGAGATCAAGTCCCAACTCATTTGCTTTATCCATCGCTTCTTTAATCGATACAACGCCTAATGCTTCACCACCGTCAACGACACAGCGTACCTCTGGTACCCTGATGTCTTCATTCATTTGGACTCGGTCTTGTTTTTTAATCAAAAATTTACCTCATTGATTTTTTCTTTGATCAAAGCAAGAAACTCATTCTCACTAAGATTGTATTGTTCGCGCGTTCTACGATCACGCACCGCAACACATTTAGAGTTCACTTCTTCATCGCCTAAAACGATGATCATTGGAACACGACCCTTTTCTGCCGTTCGGATACGCTTATTGAGACTGTCGTTTTTATCGAAAATCTCATAATCTGCACCCATGTCAATCAGCTTATTTCCCAATTCTTTAGCATATTCAACGTGAGTTTCAGCTATCGGGACAATCGCAACCTGCGTAGGCGCGATAAACATTGGAAATTCTCCAGCGTAATGCTCTGTCAATATACCAATAAAACGCTCAAAGGAACCTAAAATGGCTCGGTGAATCATAACCGGCTGTATTTTACTGTTCTCTTCTCCATTATATTCCAGCTCAAAACGCTCAGGAAGATTGAAATCGAGTTGTATCGTTCCACACTGCCATTCTCGTCCGATTGCATCGGTGATCTTAATATCGATCTTAGGACCGTAGAATGCTCCACCCCCCTCATCTATCTCATAAGCAAGTTTGTTTTTGTCCATCGCATTTTTAAGCGCATTAGTAGAGATTTCCCAAACTGCATCATCACCAACCGCTTTTTCAGGTTTGGTAGAGATCATCATCTTGTAGTTAAACTGAAATGTGCTCATAATCTTATCAACAAAATCAACGACTTCGATAATCTGCTCTTCAATCTGATCTGCGGTACAAAAAATATGGGCATCATCTTGCGTAAACTCGCGCACACGGAATAATCCGTGCAATGCTCCCGTCATCTCATGACGATGAACAATACCATACTCAAAGTATTTAAGCGGCAAATCACGGTATGAACGCAAGTCATGTTCATACACTTTGATATGTCCGACACAGTTCATCGGTTTTACGCCGAACTCTATCTCATCAATATTAGTGAAGTACATATTTTCACCGTAATTTTGATAGTGACCGCTTACTTTCCACAGATCACTTCTAAGCATCTCAGGACCACGAACTGGCTCATAACCGCGTTTACGGTGTGCTTTAAATAATAGCTGCTCTAAACGTGAACGCATACGTGCCCCAGCAGGAAGCCAAATAGGAAAACCAGCCCCTACTTCTTCACGAAATGTGAACAGCTTCATCTCTGCACCGATTTTACGATGATCGCGTTTTTCTGCTTCTGCTACTTGCTCAAGATGCAGCTTCAACGACTCTTTATCTGCGAATGCGATGCCATAGATACGAGTGAGCATCTCGTTCTTGCTGTCACCGCCCAAATATGCTCCGGAAATCTTGGTAAGTTTAAAGTAACGGATCAAGCCAACATTTGGTAAATGCGGCCCACGGCACAAGTCTTCGAACTCACCTTGTTTATAGATTGATATCGCATCACTTGGTATTCGGTCCATAACCGCTTGTTTGAGGTGATCACCTGCAAATTTACCACGAGCTTCCTCTTTGGTGATTTCATAGCGTTCGATCTTTTCTTTTGTCTTAGCTATGTCGAGCATCTTTTTTTCTATACTCTTAAGATCCTCTTCACTTAAGTGCTCATTGACTTTAAAATCGTAGTAAAAACCCTCTTTAACAACCGGTCCGACAAAGAACTTTGCATCTGTATAAAGTGATTTGATCGCTTCAGCCAATAAATGAGCACAAGAGTGACGAATAATTTCAAGAGAATCAGGAGAATTGTCAAATACAATCTCTTCTCCTGTAAGCCCTAAGCTTTGCGCTGTTTGTAAATCAAAAATCTGATCGTTATGTTTAATAGCGATGATATCCATAAAGATACGCCTTTTGTTAAATATAGAGCGAATTATACGTCATACTTGATTCTGTAAAGATTAACGAGCTAATGAAACTTATTATCTTTGATCATTGCTTCAATTAACTCTTTGTTTTCTTCTTCCATTATTTTGAATGACTCAAGTAAGTAACTATGCAGTTGCGATTCACTCTTATCTTCTTTAAGTCCTTTAGAATAAAAGTCAAAAAATTGACTGTACGGTGTTCTCCCTGATGATAAAAGCATCTTTAAATCTATATTCTCAAAATACTTATTCCAACTAGGGGTTATTTTTTTAATAACACTTTGTTTAATTTTCCATGAAATAAAAAATATGGCAATCATCACCGTTGATAGCAGAACAATATACAAAACAATACATTGTGCTATACCCAATGCATTGAATACATACGGATTAAAAATCAACGCATATTCTATAAAAGGCATTGCAAAGAAGAACAATATAACGGCTTTGCTACTAATACCGCCAATCGCTCCTAAATTGAAAATTGTCCGCTTAGTACCATCCTCTTTTGAAAAGGTCGATAATATGGCTTTTAGAGAATACATTGACATAAAAATTCCTCGAAAATAAATGAAGGATGCAAGAGGAGAACCTCATGCAAAGGAGAGTAGATTAATGGACTTTCAAAAACTCATCAATACTGATCAAAATCACTGTACCTAAAAAGGCCAAGTTGATCTGCCAGAATACCTTACGAGCCCGCTTAAGATCAAAATCTTTGGTCAAAAGCTGTAGGCTACTGATAAAGGCCAGCAATGCCGTCAGCATAAGTATCCCTATGATGACCGTACTTGCCGGTTGAAAAACGGTTACCATAAAATAACCTGTCATAATCGTCAACATTAACCAATAATAAGTCAAACGCTGAAGACTCATCTTACCAAACAAACGCATTGCAGTTGGATATCCTGCTCCGGCATAATCTCCATAATGCAGCATAACCAATAACCAAAAGTGCGGTATCTGCCATATAAAGTAAAATAAACCGAGTGCGAAAAACTCTGGCTCTGCAAGCGACCCTCCAGCAGCAAGCCATCCAATGGCAGGTGGGATAACACCCAGAATGGCTCCAGGGACAACCGCTAAAGCACTCTTCTTTTTCAGTGGTGTGTAAAAAAAGTTATACCAAAGAAAGGAAAATAAAAATAGATCAACTCCGATGAATCCAAGTAAATCATAAATAAGTGCAAGAGAAGCAACAATCAAAATAGCGGCAATAATGATCGCTGTACGAGGAGACCATTTGCCAGAGGCAATCGGACGATGTTTTGTACGTTCCATTAGCGCGTCTTCTTTATACTCTTGGTATTGATTAAGCGTCGAAACACCCATCGCAACCAAAAGCACCGCAAAAGTTGCAATAAACATATCCGCTCCAACTTCGCCCTTTGCCATAATGTAAGCAAAGAGAGCCGAAAGGCTCACGGCAAAAGAGAGGACAAATTTAGTTAAGACGATAAAGTCTTTGATCATTTTGTACCGTTTAGATATTCAGCCATAGCTGAAACCTCTTCGTCTGATACATAAGGGAACTCTGGCATTGTACCGATCATACCCTTTTTACCGTGTTTCAATACATGACCTAAAAGTGTAGCATCATATGATACAAGACTTGGAGCCGTACCGTACTGACCCTTACCATCTTCACCATGACATGAACTACATGCCGCAAATGAAGCAGGTTGTGTACCTTTAAGACCACCAGCAACATAAGCTGCAATCTCTTGAGCATCAGTACCTTTAGCCAAACCAGCTGGCATCGCACCCATAGCATAACCAAGTTTGTTTTGACCATTATTGATCACATCCAATACTTGTTCTTTAGTCAATGTTCTTGTTTTTAGACTAGGACCAATAAGCAGTTTTTCTGTTGTAACTGCGTGACAGCTTTTACATCCATGACGTTGTAATACTGCATCACCGCCTTTAGCATAGTTACCTTTTGGTGTATCTGCATTGCTATTGAACCAAGCTTCATATTCAGCTTTTGGAAGTACAACAATTCTTGAGTACATATATGAGTGATCTGTACCACAGTACTCAGCACACTCAACATCAAACTCACCTACTTTGTCAGCTTTAAACCACTGCTTTGTAAGACGACCTGGAACCACATCCTCTTTCATACGGAATGCTGGAACAAAGAATGAGTGAAGAACATCACCCAGCGGTGCTGTCATCTCTAGGATGACATTTGTACCAACTGGTACATACAGTGCCGATTTGTCCATTGTACCTTTTTCGATAATTTTTCCATTCTCATCTTGCACAGGCTTAGTAAAAGCTCCGCCAAGTTTATGAACATACCCATTTGAATTTGCAGGATACTCATATCTCCATTTCCATTTACTACCTTCAACTTTAACAGTAATTGCATCTGATGCATCAGGCATAGTACGAAGTGTTTTCATCGTTGTATATCCATACCAGAAGAAAACTGCCAACATCAACGTAGGAACAACTGTCCAGGTAATTTCTAAACCTGTGTGATGCGTAATGTTTTCTATGTTTTCATCTTTAACATTACTTGCACGGTACTTCCATGCAAAATAAAGCATTGGTGCTACAACTGATATAAATAGTACAATTGAAAGTACCAAATTTATCCATAGCGCCTGATCTAAATCTGCTGTGAAGGTTGCAGCTCTTGAGCTAAATCCTTCTAATACATTACTAGTATTCATTTCTACTGACATACCGCCTCCTTACTTCGCTGGCGATGTTATATGACTAACATCTGCATATTGGAAATTACTAACATCTATGATAACGATGGTAAAGAAAAACACAACAATGAATACAGCAAAAACAACTGTCCATCCGATGAGTTTCTCACCTTTTAAATGCATGTAATACATTAAAATAATCCATGCTTTAACCGTTCCGATCAACATTTGTATACCAAATGTTATGTCCGTTAAAAACATAGACGGCTGAATAAATGTTAATGCCGTAAGCAATAAAAGTCCAACAAGAACTTTATAATAACCGCCTTTTTCTGCTTTGTAATCTACTGTTGTATGATTAGCCATGTATTGCTCCTGCACCTGTCATGTAAAAATATGGGAAAACGAATACCCAAATAAGGTGTACTAAATCCCAATAAAGGGCGATGTTAAAATGTAGAATGTGGTGTTCAGGTGACACTTTTTTGCTATTAATACGTTTAAGTAACCACAACATCAATCCGATACCAATGATGATGTGAAATCCGTGAAGACCGGTCATTGTGAAATACATACCGAAGAATAAGATCTCACCGAATGATTTTCCACCGCCAGCTTGCATCGTCTCAAGACCCAAGAAGATACCTTCATTGTAATCATTCGTCCATTCAAGTGCTTTAACACCTAAAAATACCAATGCCAAAAGGATCGTTGCCCAGATCATCAATTTAGCGCCTTTTACATCGCCACTACGCATTTTTAATAAACCAAGACCCATTGTTAATGCAGAAAACAAGAGAACAACCGTATTAATACCGCCCAATGTTCTATCAAGCTCCGAAGATGCATGAATAAAATCAGCATGGTGCAATGTGAAGTAATACGTCAGAGTCATAAACATGGCTCCAAACATCAATACTTCAGTCAGCATAAACAACCAAAAGCCTAACTTAGCTCCATCAAAGTCGCCCTGCCAGCCTTGAACTACGTGTTCTTTCCCATTGCGGTCAACCGCAATTTCTGGGACATATTCGTGAGAATCGTGAGAATCGTGTGCCATCAATCAATCCTTTTCATATTTTCATCAAACTTAACAACCGGTTGACCATGATGATATTCGTATGGTCTAAAGTCAACGTATGGAACTTTTGTATGATTTTCCAACGGTGGCGGTGAACTTGGTAAATGCCATTCAAGTGTTGTCGCATTCCATGGATTCGGCGTTGTTGGTTTCCCATTACGCATACCTTGGATCAATACATAAAACATGTAAATCAATCCCGTAACAAAGATGATCGCACCCCAAAATGAGATTTGGTGATAAATTTGAAACTCCGGCAAGTAGTCAAAATAACGTCTTGGCATACCAAGGTAACCTGCGATAAACATTGGGAACCACAAAAAGTTAAATCCGATAAAAAGAACATAAAATGCCAATTTAGCCTGAACTTCAGAGTACATTTTTCCAAATACAAGAGGGAACCAATAGTGGATACCTGCAAAGAACAAGAATACAACCCCGCCTAACATCGCATAGTGAAAGTGCGCAATAGTGTAATAGGTATCTTGAAGGTGAATATCCGATCCGACCATCGCAATAGTAACCCCTGAAAGACCACCGATTGCAAACGTAATAATCGTACCCAATGCCCATAACATAGGAGTATCAAGAACAATTTTACCTTTGTACATCGTCGCGATCCAGTCATAGAACTTGATCCCTGTTGGAATAGCAACAAAGAATGTTAAAAATGAGAACATTACTTTTGCGATGTCAGACATACCTGACGTAAACAAGTGGTGACCCCATACCAAATAACCAACACCTGCGATTGCAGCCGATGAAAGCGCGATTGTACGGTAACCGAAGATCTCTCTGCGTGAAAATGCCGGAATGATTTCAGACATGATACCAAACGCAGGAAGAATCATCAAATAAACTGCTGGGTGAGAATAGATCCAAAATAAGTGCTGGAATAAAACTGGATCTCCACCTTTAGCGGGGTCAAAAATACCGATACCAAAATACTTCTCTAGCAATGCCAAAACAAGGGTAATACCAACAACCGGTGTTGCAAGAAGCTGAATCCATGCAGTCGCATAAATTCCCCATACGAACAATGGCATTTTGAAAAAATCCATACCAGGTGCACGCAAGCGGTGAATCGTAACCAAGAAGTTAAGACCTGTCAAAATAGATGCCATACCAAGAATAAATGCAGCCACCAATGTTGTGACAACGTTTGTGTCCGTATTCAAACTGTATGGAGCATAAAATGTCCAACCTGTATCTGCAAAGTTAAATACCAAACTGCCATCAGCAATACTGAAATTAAACAAAGACGACAATGCAACCAAACATCCTACGATGTAAAGCCAAAATGTAAACCAGTTAAGACGTGGAAAAGAGACATCTTTTGCCCCGATCATCAATGGCATAACAATGTTTCCAAATACTGCCGGAATTCCTGGAATAATAAACAGGAATACCATTACTACGCCGTGAAGCGTAAATGCCTGATTAAACGTGTGCGCATCAATGAACTGCTGGCCTGGAGCAAACAACTCAAATCTCATTGTCAATGCTGCCGCAACGGCTACAAAAAAGAATGTGAACATTACCACGGCATACATAATACCGATACGCTTGTGGTCAATGGTTAACATCCATTGCATAAAAGTGCTTTTTGGGTGACCAAAAGCACAGTGTGTTTCGTCGAAATAACTTTTACTCATTATTCTCTCCTTTTGTGTGATTATCTTCTTGTGTCATGTGTCGGTCGTCTTCTTTTCTCCCCAATTTGACTAGGTAAAGAAAGAATCCAAATACCAATGCAAGCATTACAACGCCCGCAATTTTTTCCCATTCAAAAATGTACTTTTTTGCTTCCGCATCATACGAATAACAAAAAAGTAACGGTTTCGCAATGGTTGGGCGTACTGTTCCATTACTTGCTTCAAAGATTGCCATCTTCAAATCAATAGGTGCTTGTGTAATGCCGTACAAATAACGCGTTACTTTACCCTCAGGTGACAAAACTATCAATGACGCGGAATGAATATAGTCCACTTTTCCCGTCATGGAAGTCGTTTTCTCATATTGGAAACCAACAGAGTCTGCCAGTTTGCCAGAACTGTTATTCTCTCCAATAACAAAATG
The DNA here is from genome assembly GCA_030692765.1 of Sulfuricurvum sp. Classification (GTDB taxonomy): domain Bacteria; phylum Campylobacterota; class Campylobacteria; order Campylobacterales; family Sulfurimonadaceae; genus Sulfuricurvum. The sequence continues at coordinate 27,612 of JAUYUB010000002.1, read as the reverse complement.
CCATGCATCAGCAACGTATTGTCGTCCAATGGACTCAATCTGATTTTTGCGTTTTGCTGATGCTAACTCTGGTGTTTCGTTTTCTGCGAAACTTACTGTAATTACTTTATAATCAGTATTTTCTGCAAGATCCAACTTTCCGAGAGTTTTTGCCAAATCATTAAGTTGTGGGCTGCAAATGCCTGCACATCGAAAATAATTTAGCGTTATAATGGTTGGTTTTCCATCCATTAATTTCTTTAATGTTACTCGTTCTGACTTTTCATTAACAAATGTCAAATCAAGAGGAACGGTCTTTCCTAACTTTTCTTCAATGCCCAGTGGAGCGGCATTTAAAAAAGTTATTAGAAGAGAAAGAAGTAGTATAATTTTTCTCAATATAAATCCCCCCTTAGAAAAGTCCTAAATTATAAGTAAATCAACTTTAAATAAGCTTGAAGTTGTTATAAATTAACACAAAATTAACACAAGTGTGTTAATTGTTACTTTTAGTAAAGTTTTAATTTATTAGGTTTTATTAAATATAGTGTTATAAGAGCAGTTGAAGAGAAAAAAAGAAAATAAAAAACATTCCCACTTAATTTATAGGCAATTATCCCAAAAACAGTATTTCCTTGTGGAATTAAAAACAAAAGCAGCTTAGAATGTTTTCTAAGCTTTACAAGAAGCTCTTCATGATCCAATGTTTTTCTTAAAGCTTTAACATGACGATGAAGAAGTAAATAATAAAGAATTGGCAATTCAATCAATTTATATACAATTAGTGCATAAATGAACATCTGATTGTATTTACCTCCAAAATATGTGGAGGGGGAGAGGTGAATAAAGTAGCTTGCTGTAATAGCTAGTATCGCTAAAAAAACGACAATACCCATCATGATCATCCGCCGCTTGAAGAGATAGGCTACCAATTCATCCATATGTTAAAAAGTGCTTCTTAAAAATACTCCTATAAATATCCCTACTAGTCCCAATAAAATATTCAATGGCAGTAAGTACTTGCCTACAAGCCACATGCAGTCTGCACTTACTTTTGTTTTACACAGCTTGCAACTGGCTTTCGTAAGAATCCAAATCATGAAGAACATATTCATAACCATTATTGTCCAGATACTTCCCTTGGTATGTATGAGCTTATAGGTTTCTAAATTCTTCACATCAAGCGTAAACCCATTGGCATCAATTGCATTGTCCTTATACCCCAATGCCATAAACAAAGCGGTTATAAATAAAAGAACAATAAAAGGGGATAAAAAGGTAAAGAATTTTTTATACAATGCAGCTCGACCTGTAGCGCGGCGGTCAATAGGAATTCCTGCCCCCGACTCCCTTGTTAGAAACCATAAAGTTATCATCCCTCCAACCCAGACAGATGCCCCTAGTACATGAAAAAAAATAACAAACAAGCTGTAATCTTGCATAACCGAATAAATAAAATCTCTCACACCAAACCCTATATTTAAGAAATAATCAATAATAATATCTATTAACTTATTTGAGAATTCTTAAAGTATAATTTTTTTCTATATATGTACCATCATAGGAATATTTGTAACAATTATGCAATTGAAAGAAAAAGGAATTTTTTTAAGCGGTAAATTGTTGAATGGGCAAAATATAAGAGAAATGGTGGTCCCAACTGGACTCGAACCAGTGACCCCTACCTTGTCGAGGTAGTGCTCTACCAACTGAGCTATGAGACCATTATAATAATGAAGAGCAGAATTATACGGGTTATGAGGTTAAAAATCTCTTAAGCCTTTTTTACAGTGTAATTGAGAATGATGAGCCAAACAACGGCAATATCAATCATAACATCGGCAAAATTAAACACGGCGAAGTTAAATCCATAATGCCAATAAACGTAATCAACGACCCCGCCATGCATAAAGCGGTCAGCGACGTTTGATAATCCTGCTCCCACCATTATCCCCGTAGGGATAAGATAACGATTTTCCTTGAGCCAGAGCGTATATGCTACCACTCCCGCCAGCAATGCCAACTGCAGCCATTTGAGGGATTCTGCTAAAAAGGAAAACATCGAAAATGCGACCCCTTTGTTAAAAACCAGAATCAAATCAATGTAATCGGTGTAATAACGCCATCCCTCTAAAAAAATATTCTTTATTGCCTGATCTACAATTAAAACAGCCGACATTACCGCTAATAATATAGCGAGAGATTTAAACATTCAGCGCCTTCTCAAAAAATGCTACCAAATGATCCATTTGCTTTTCTAACACTTTGGCATCTTTGCCTTCTAATAGTATACGTAATTTGTTTTCAGTACCCGAATAGCGGATCAGCTGACGCATATGAAGCTTTTCAGTGTGGGCCAATTCAGCATCTATTCCCTCTATTTGGGTGAGAGGTTTTTTAACCTTTACTTTAATATTGACCAATTTCTGAGGATAAAGCTCAAAAGGACGTAAAGCCATACTTGCCTTTTCCCCAGATGTTAGAAGCAGTGCGAGAATTTGAAGTGCACTCACCAATCCATCCCCGGTTTTAGCATAATCGTGCATGATGATATGACCGCTTTGCTCTCCGCCGAAATTAATTCCGTGTTCACGCATCATTTCTAATACGTATTTGTCACCTACATTAGAACGATGCAACTTCAATTTGTTAGCGCTCATACAATCTTCAAGCGCTTGATTACTCATGACGGTAGCCACTATTCCTTTCCCTTTTAGCTGCTCACTGCGTTGTAAGAAGAGTGCAAGTGCTCCTAGAATCTGATCACCATCAACTTCATCACCATTTTCATCTACAACAATCAATCTGTCAGCATCGCCATCCAGCGCCAATCCGATATCGGCACGATATTGCTTGACCGCTTCTCGTAAATCTTTGGTATGCAGAGCTCCACATCCTTCATTTATATTGATACCGTTTGGTTTATCATGAAGGACAATAACTTCTGCTCCCAATTCTTCCAGTACCGTTGGTCCCACTTTATATCCGGCTCCATTAGCTGTATCCAAAATGATACGAAGACCTTGAAGTGTCAAGACATTTCCAAAAGAATTCTTTAGTTGCACGATGTATCGTCCGATTACATCATCAATTCTTTTAGCCGCACCGATATTATTGCCTGTAACATAACCTTGTTCGAGTTTTTCTCTATCATGTACTATAGCTTCAATCGCAGCTTCTATCTCCCCAGAGAGTTTATTACCATGAGCATCAAAAAATTTAATTCCATTGTCTTCATACGCATTATGACTGGCTGAAATCATGATCCCAGCGTCACATCGCATATTTTCTGTTAAAAAAGCAATTGCTGGCGTCGGCATAGGACCGATTTGGATAACATCGTATCCAACAGCCGTTAACCCGCTTACAATGGCATTCTCAATCATGTAGCCGCTTTTACGGGTATCTTTGCCTACTAAAATCTTTTTGGTACGGGCATGATCTCTAAAATAGATACCGGCAGCCATCGCAACTTTCATTGCAAGCTCTGCTGTTAAAAAAGAGCCTGCCTCTCCACGAACTCCATCTGTTCCAAAAAGTTTCATAATTAGCCCCTAATATCTGTATTAATATCGCTTAACTTAATTTTAATTATCTTTAAGGTAACATTCTACCCTAAAAAAAATTCGACAAGGATAAATGCCATGGCAAACCATAAGTCAGCATTGAAACGTATCCGTCAAACTGAAAAACGCACAGAGCGTAACCGGTTTTATCGCACACGTATTAAAAACATCGTAAAAGCAGTCCGTGCCGCAGTTGATGCAGGTAACAAAGAAGAAGCACAAGCAGCACTTGTTATTGCAAACGCAAATCTTCACAAGTATGTTAGCAAAGGTGTCTTGAAAAAAGAGTCTGCTGGACGTAAAGTTAGCCGTCTCCACCTTGCAGTAAACGCGCTACAAGCTTAACTAAAAACATTCACATTAAAAGGAATTCATTCCTTTTGCGTGACCCCTTTTCTCCCAACGCCTTTTTACAGGAATTATCATAATGCTATCTGACAAATTAACCCCCTTTATTAACCGCTACAATGAAATTACCGAACTTCTCAGTTCTCCAGATATCGGAAACGACATCAAGAATATGACCGATTTGTCCAAAGAGCAAGGCTCTCTATTGGCTATCTATACCAAAGCTACTCAGTACAAAAAAGTATTGGATGATATCGAAGAGAACAAAGCGCTTGCCTTTGATGCCGAACTCGGTGAGCTTGCCAAAGAGGAACTAAAAGCGCTTGAACCACAAGTGGGTGAACTCGAAGAGGAGATCAAAAAGCTTCTCATCCCTACAGACCCTAATGACAAACGTAACATCTACATCGAATTACGCGCCGGTACGGGTGGAGATGAAGCGGCTATTTTTGTGGGCGATTTATTTAACGCCTATGTCCGTTATGCAGAACTCAAAGGATGGAAAATCGAGCTTATGAGTACTAGCCCCTCGGATGCGGGTGGATACAAAGAGCTCATCGCTCTTATCAAAGGAGAGGGAGCGTATTCGTCTCTCAAATACGAGTCAGGAGTACACCGCGTACAGCGTGTCCCTGCAACTGAATCCCAAGGACGCGTACATACGTCCGCCATCACTGTGGCGATTATGCCTGAAGTGGATGATGTCGAGGTTAACATCAATGAAAATGACCTCAAAATCGACGTTATGCGCTCAAGCGGAAGCGGTGGTCAAAGTGTCAATACGACCGACTCTGCGGTGCGTATCACCCATCTCCCTACTGGGATTGTGGTGACCAATCAAGACCAAAAGTCACAGCACAAAAATAAAGAAAGAGCGATGAAGATCCTAAAAGCTCGTATTTATGATATGCAAATGGAAGAGGTGAAAGCCAAGGAGATGTCAGAGCGTAAAGAACAAGTAGGCTCAGGTGATCGTTCAGCACGGATTCGCACTTACAACTATCCTCAAAACCGAATGTCTGATCACCGTATTACACTGACCCTTTATCGTCTCGAAGAGATTATGCAAGGGGGATTAATGGATGATATTATCGAGCCACTAATCGCCGATATGCAGTCAAAACTGATGGAGCAAAGCGGATTGTAATCCGTTCGCCCTGAGCTTGTCGAAGGGTGCATGGTTCGACAAGCTCACCACGAACGGGATTCTACTCTCTCCAAGTAGTCTCAAAAACCCCTTTAACTTCCCCTTTAAACGTTATCGTCCCCTCATCCAATCCAAGATAAAGTGTTTCACCGCTCTTTGGATAGACACGAGCATTGTCCGCAACCGAATTTTCGATCGTAGCACGATAAAAACACGCAGCCATTCCTGTACCGCATGCCAATGTTTCATCTTCAACACCGCGTTCATACGTACGTACCTTAATCGCCCCATTGCTTTGCACTGATGCAATATTCACGTTGGCATTGTACTTATGGCGTAAAGCGCGTGCCATTTCTATGTCAAAATTTTCCATATCGGCATCAAACGTCACCAAATGCGGAACACCGGTATCAATAAGCCACCATCGCATCTCATTTTCAATGATTTCATCATTGACAACATAAGGGGGAGTCAAATCGCTTTGAACCACATCACCCTCTACGCTTGCTTTAATCACTCCTGCGCCTGTCAAAAACTCCATATCAGCAGGTGCCAAACCAAAACGGTATGCATAATGGGCACAGGCACGGCTACCATTTCCACACATGGATGCGGTAGAACCATCCGCATTGTAAAACTCCCATTCGAAATCATGATCTTCGTGAGGCAACAATACGATCAACCCATCTGCGCCAATCCCGTTTTGACGATCACAAAGAGCTCTTGCAAGTCCAGATCGATCTGCGCCGTTAAGGGTGTGAAAAAGTACAAAATCATTACCGCTTGCGCAGTATTTGGCGATTTGGAGCATGCCAAAATCCTTATATTGAGAAATTAATTGATGATATTATAGCTTAGGAGTGGGATAGAGTGCTTTAATGGTATCCACGAAGTTTTCACACTCTTGCTGCAGATGCTTTAGGTTTGAAGAGTTATCAATTATCCATGTAGCACGGGAGCGTTTTTCGTTGATGTCCATTTGACTTTCTATACGACGAAGCGATTCTTCCTGTGAAAAACCATTCCGCTTCATAAAACGTTCCAGCTGAACCTCTTTTGGCGTATACACGACAACTGAGCGTCCAATCGGATACGAGCCTGATTCAAAAAACAAAGGAATATCAATAAGGTACGGATATTCAAAACGATCTTGTTTTTCGCTCTCGTCTTCAATCGCTTCGCGAATTTTTGGATGCAAAAAACTTTCCAGCTCTTTCTTCGCTTCCGGATTGGCAAAAATGACTTTTCCCAATTCTGGACGAATAACTTTTCCGCCGCTAACAAACTGGGTACCGAAATGTTCTGCTACCCATACCGAGTTCTCATCTAAAATACGGTGCGAAATCGCATCTGCATCAATAATGCGCAGTCCATTGAGTCCCATAAGGGATGCAACAGTGCTTTTCCCCGTTGCGATTCCACCCGTTAGTGCGATGGCATACTTATACGCCATTAGTTGCGAGCAAGTCCGCGGTAATTTTCTCGGATGTACTGTGGCATAGCAAAAGCTGCGGGATGTACATCGCAGTTATAATACTGATGACCTTCCAGTAAATCCGTACGCTGTAAAATAACATCCGCAGTAGGGTGATACTCTTTTGAACTCAACAATAAGGTTGAACCGTCTTCAAGGCGATATGGCATAATAATTTTGAAATAATTACCCAAAGCTTCCATCAATGCTGTATTCGCACTGAGATCATCCAGTGCTGGATGCTTCATTACCACCAAACCGTCATCCTTGAGAATACGGCTGATGTGTGCAATAACAACACTGTCGGTAGTCAATGCGTCTATCATAATGACGTCTGCACTTTTTTCTTCTGCATTACGAAACGATTCAAGCAAATCATTGCTTCCTACAGTAGTTACAGCTGACTCTTTATAGCGTGCAAGCTCATTCATCAATAGATCACTCTTATCACTTGCAAGCAATACCGATGTTGGCAATTTATGCGTACACATGGACACATGGACCATCATTTCAGGGTAAATAAACGTTTTCATGGGCAAAAATCTCTTCTATGTGTAATTTGTTAGCGATTGTATCACGCACAGATTAAATCCCATTGAAATATGCCAAGAAGTATCAATGGCTTAAGACTGCACTAAATTATTATTACTATAATTTCAAAGAATAAATATTATTACATATAAGGAATAAATAATGTGCGCTGAAAAAATTCAACGTTTCCTCATGGCAATCGTTCTTACACTTTCAATGGCTCTTACGGCTTATGGCTATACACAATACGGAATGATCCTTCAAAGCTTTATTATTCTGATGGTAATCGTTTGGGCGATTAAAGATTTTTGTCCGTCGTTATGGGTTTTTAGCAAACTCTTCGGTAGTTGTGCTCAAAAATAAACTTACCCTAACACACTCTTTGTTATAATTCCTTTACTAAAACGGACGAGGAACTCCATGAGTCAAATCAGCTACAAAGATGCCGGTGTCGATATCGACGCAGGCAACAGTTTTGTCGAAAATATCAAACCGCTTGTCAAATCAACAGCAATACCAGGTGTTCTTGGTGGTATTGGCTCATTTGCGGGAGCATTTGAACTTCCTACTGGTTACAAAGAACCTGTTATGCTCGCAGCTACGGATGGTGTTGGTACCAAACTAAAGCTTGCTATCGATTCAGGTATTCACAATACGGTAGGGATCGATTTGGTTGCCATGTGTGTCAATGACCTCATCTGTAATTTTGGAACCCCTTCTTTTTTCCTCGACTATTACGCAACTGCAAAACTCGATGTTAATGCGGCAACCGCTGTGGTAAGCGGTATTGCCCAAGGATGCCGTGAAGCCGAATGTGCCCTCATCGGCGGCGAGACAGCTGAAATGCCGGGAATGTATCACGGTGGCGATTATGACCTTGCTGGTTTTGCGGTAGGTGTGGCCGAAAAGAGTGAACTGGATCGAACAAGCCAAGTCAACGCAGGCGATATTCTTATTGCCCTTCCTAGTTCAGGATTGCACTCAAACGGTTTCTCTCTCGCGCGTAAAGTATTGCTGGAAAAAATGGGTATGAAGTTTGAAGATGATTTTAACGGGAAGCCTTTGATCGAGACCCTTTTGACTCCTACACGTATTTACGTCAAAACATTTAAAGCACTCAAAGATAAAATCCAAGCTTTGGGTCATATCACTGGCGGCGGAATTGTTGAGAATCTGCCACGTGTCTTACCAGAAGGTGTTCGTGCCGTTATCGCCGAATCTTCTATTCGTGTATTACCGATTTTCGAACTCATCGGCCAGCACGTAGAACGTTCTGAGATGTACCGTGCCTTCAATATGGGGGTTGGTATGATCCTCGTTGTCCGACCTGAGAATGTGGATCACGTCTTGGCCAATACCGATGGCTATGTTATCGGGCACCTCGAAGCAGGAAAGCGCGAAGCCGTTCTCGTATAACCCTTCTCGCCTTGTCCATCAAGGCACCCTTCTCTTATCTTTCCTTTTGATGTATAATTTTTCAAATTACCTCTAAAAGGAGCTAAAGATGAAAACAAAAATATTCATTGCCCTTACTATTACCGCTGTTGCGATTCAGCTCATCCCTTACGGGAAAGACCATACGAATCCACCCATCATCAGTGAACCGACATGGGACTCACCTCGAACAAAAGAGCTTTTTGACAACGCCTGTTCCGACTGCCATTCTCATCAAACAAAATACCCATGGTACAGCAATATCGCCCCCGTTTCATGGCTGCTTGCACGTGATGTAGAAGAGGGACGCGAACATTTTAATGTCTCAGCGTGGGGTGCTCAGAAAAAAAACGAAGGTGATGAAGCTGCTAAAGAGGTACGTGAGGGAGAAATGCCCCTGTGGTTTTATCTACCTACGCATCCGGAAGCAAAACTTAGCGAAACGCAAAAGCAAGAACTAATCAGCGGATTAGAAAAAACCTTTGGGAAAGAGAAGAAAGAAGAAGAAGACCATGAGCATTAATCTTCTTTTGCCTATTTTAATAAATCTGCCCGAGGGAAAGTAAACGTTGACTCTTTATCGGTGACGATTTTTTCTTTGTCATCCATCGCATAGGCATGAATCGTAATCGGTATCACCGTATCTTTGCTTGCATCATTCATGAGTATTTCATCGGTATACAGAACGATTACTTTTTTCTTGACAATACCCGGTTTTACCTTGAACGGTTTAGTGGGTTCCCCAATTTTTATTTTACCTTGCATTCCCGCAGGAGCGATTACGTCAAAATAATACTCATGATCTTCATTGAGCGTATTTTGCAATAAAATCGTATACGCATTATCAACTCTAATTTTTCCATCATCCGTATGCTTAATCCCAAAAAGACGATTTTCTTTGTTGATATTGAGGAGTATGTACTCTTTTTCACTTCCCATGATAATCATGATTACTGTTGTAATAAGCAAAATTATCGCATACCCAATGATTTTAGGACGTAGATAATGCGTTTTACCTTTCCTAAAGAGGGTCTCTTTCTCACTTGACCATTCCACCAGACTTGGCTTGCCTAGCTTGCCCATGACATCAGTACAAGCATCAACACATTCAAGACAGTTGATACACTCCAACTGTAGCCCTTTTCGTATATCAATATGAGTCGGACATACCGTTACACAGCTTTCGCATGTGGTGCACTCTGCCGTTGGATTAACACTCAAAAGACTTTTTTGCGTTGTAAAATTTTTGACATGATGCTCATCATAAATCTCACCGCCACGGTTTGGATTGTAAATCGCCATGATCGTATCATCATCGTACAAAACCGACTGAATTCGTGAATAGGGGCACACATAGCCACAAAAATCTTCTTTCAAGAAAACAATGTCATACACTAAAAAAGCGGCGATCCCCATGATCGTCCCTATTAATACCGTATGCTCCGAAGGATTGCGCATGTATTGCAAAAAATCCTCAGGGGGGACAAAAAACCACATTAAATCCGTTGCTGCCAGCAGTGCCAGAACCACAGAGATCAACAGCAGGGCAACACGCTTCATCTTATTTTTCGTTGTTGAATAATCAGGTTCTATTTGCTTGTTTTTAATCCGTTTTCGCAGTTTAAATATTTTTGTCTCGAGTAAATCCCGATATGCTACGCGAAAAATGGTCTGTGGACACATCCATCCGCAAAAGAAACGACCCCCAAGAACCGTAATACCAAAGATACCAATAAAAAGGAACATTAATACAAATGGCATTAAATAGAGTTCTTGCATATCAAACTGTACAAACATAAGATGCAGTTTCAACTTATCAAAGCTCAACAAAAAGAGATGATTTCCTTCAATGCGTACCCATGGAACCACTAGAGTAAATGTAGTGACAAGTACAAAAAACCAATATCGTCTAATACGATAAGGAATCCATCCTGCCAAATACGCTTTTCCCTTTAAAGCACTTTCTTCCATTACACACTCTCCTTTATCGTTGCTTGTAGCGATGGACACTTAATCGTCCCAATAATCATCGCTTCAGCATCTTCATTGTTTCGTGTCAGAGTCATTCCGCGTACCAGCTCTTTAAGTGCACGTGACTCCACATAATCCTTTAGCGAACTGCGACTCACATTCAAAAGACGTGCGATATCGCTGACATTACGTCCCTGTTTTAACTCTATGATAATCTGGTCAAGGAAAAAATCGAACTTTGAAGAAGACTTCGATCCCTTAGGGCGTCCAATCTCTTTTTTATTTTCATTTTGAATGGTTTGGCGAAGCTGATCAATCAAACCAAGAACAACCATTGTATCACTTTGACGATCAATTACTATCCCTGATTTTACAAAATGTATTTCAATCCCATTTCGCAGTAAACAACTCATCATTTGTATGATGTCTTCAATATTAATACTTAGTGCCCATGTATCGTACACCAACAACGTATCATTGTGCAGCGATCTAAATAAATTTACAACTTCATCACGCTCTACAATCCGCTTATTTTGGAACGTTTGATCGATCATCTCTTTGTCAACAACCAGATGTTCCCGATCGCAGTAAGCGCCAATGATTTTAAGCTGTTCAATCACATTCTCAAAATTTTTATCCGCACGTATATAGCTGACCACCATCTATAGCACTTCCTTGTCACTTAGCTAGTACCATGATAGCCCAAAGTGACGTATTAAGTCAATAATTATTTATATTATTTCGTCACAAACGTATCACACAGGACGACAACTTCACACTGTAAAGCAATTGCGAATGTATCCATGATTTTTTGCTGAGCCTCTTGAATCAAACTCATTGCGTCCTCATAAGTTCCACCGCCATAGTTCACTAGAAAATTCGCATGTACTTCGCTAAATGCCATATTCCCGCGACGTAATCCTTTAAGTCCAACTGCTTCGATCAAACGACCGGCATAATCACCAGGAGGATTTTTAAAACAGCTTCCTGCGCTTGGGGTATTGGGCTGATTCGACCGCATCTGGGCAAACATCTCTAAACGCTCAGTCGAAAAACCCCCGTGCAACTCAAATGAGGCTTCAAAAACCACTTCATTAATCGATGTTTTGCGATAACCGTATTGGATTTGCTCTTTTGGAATCCATCCTTTTTGAGTACGTACCGCGATAAGATAGTTGAAAATTTCAAATTCCTTGAGCCCTGCATTCATCTTTATCATCCCGCCAATGGTTCCGGGAAGTTTGGAAAAATATTCAAAATGGGCAATATTGTTTTTTTTGCAAAAAGAGACAACTCGTCCACCGGGGGTAGCCGCTCCAATATGCAACTGGTTGTTCTCTATACGGATAAAATCATACTGCTTGGAAAGCATCATAATAGGAGGTGGATTTGGGCCGACAAGAAGATTATTAGCCGATCCTACAATCGTGTAAGCCTTAGGAACAATATCATCTTCGATCAATGCTACTTCTACAACAGGGCCTATTCGAATCGAACTAAAGCGCGAAAAATCAACAATCTTGGTTTTCATAGGACAATTGGGCTATTGCATAAACGTCGGAATCATATTGAACATCCTGATCGTGAAATCCTGCATCGTATTCATCATCCAGGGCATCGTCAAAATAATGACAACAACAATTCCGATAATCTTGGGGATGAAACTGAGTGTCATCTCATTGATTTGTGTTGTTGCCTGAAAAATACTCACCGCAAGCCCCAAAAACATACCGACCAGCAAAGCAGGCAGTGAAAGCACAAGGGCGATTTTAAAGGTTTCGATTCCCAGTCCGACCAGCTCTTCTTGCATCATGTTATGAATTCCTTAATGATGAATATTCTAAAGGAATACAATAATCTCTTGCATCCATTTTTTGCTCAAAAAATCCATGCGTATATCCAATCTCAAAAAGTTTGTTGATCGCATCAAACTGCACTTCGCTCAAGCTAATTGACTCATCATTGGCATACAGTTCCAAGTATTTATCCAAAGTCACCGCATCAATACGGACCAAAGAACGCTCGATCAACATTTGTGAGAGACGCTCTTTGTGCTCTCTGGCAATACGCACCGCTTTTGTCAAGATATTTTCATACTCAATGGCAGTGTTCAAGGGGATTGAGCGTCGTATCGCCATCCCGCCAAGGGGAAGAGGAAGTTCTCCGCCGCTGAGTTCGCACCATATATCCCATAGCTCACGCTCTACGACCAATGATTCATCGTATCCCAAAATGCTTTCATGAATCAAAACGCCGGCATCGACAATTCCGTCCAAAACCGCTTGTTCTATCTCCAAAAAGTTCATGTACGTCACCTTGGCATTTGGATAAGCAACACGGAACAGCAATGCATTCGTCGTATATTTCCCGCTTAAAGCAACGGTGAACTTCTTTTTAAGTACCGTCTCTTTTTTGCGAATCAGCTTGGGGCCATACCCTTCGCCAAAGCTGACAGCGGTACGTAATAAAGCGTAATCATTTCGTATATGAGGGTATAATCCAAAACTTATAGCACTGATGTCATACGTACCTTTAAGCGCTTTTACATTAAGAGTCTCAATGTCTAAGGGAAGATTTTCAAAAATGGTATTCTTTTTCCCGACCCAGCCAAACTTGATAGCATAATACATAAAAATATCATCGGCATCCGGAGAATGGGCAATCACCATTTTTTTCACTAAAAATCCCTCTTAACTTGTCAAATCAATTAGATTTTAACCAAATAACGCTAAAATATCTCTATTATATGTATATTCTTAATATTGCAATTTGTCATATTTATAAAATATATTTCAATATGTCATATTATTGCTAAAATTTAGAAACAAACCCTTTCAGGAGAGAATAGACATGATGGATGCAAACAAATTAAAATCGCTAGACCTCGCGATGAAGCAAATCGACAAAACCTTTGGCAAAGGGACATTGATGCGATTGGGTGACAAAGTCATAGAGCCCATTAAATCTATCAGCACCGGTTCACTCGGCCTCGATTTAGCACTCGGTATCGGCGGAGTACCTGAGGGGCGTGTGGTTGAGATTTATGGGCCTGAAAGTTCTGGAAAGACAACCTTAACACTTCATATAATTGCAGAATGTCAGAAAAATGGCGGTATATGCGCCTTTATCGACGCGGAACATGCATTGGATGTCGGGTATGCCAAGAATTTAGGGGTAGATGTCGAAAACCTTCTGATTTCACAGCCTGACTACGGTGAGCAAGCCCTTGACATTGTTGAAACCATCGCACGCAGCGGTGCAGTTGATTTGATCGTTATCGACTCCGTTGCCGCACTGACCCCAAAAGTAGAGATCGAAGGTGAAATGGGCGATATGCAAGTGGGGACACAAGCACGTCTTATGTCTAAAGCATTGCGTAAACTAACCGGTGTTTTACATAAAATGAACTGTACTATTATCTTTATTAACCAGATTCGTATGAAAATCGGTACGATGGGATATGGTTCACCTGAGACAACAACGGGTGGAAATGCGCTAAAATTCTATGCATCGGTTCGTATCGATATACGTAAAATAGCAACCCTCAAGCAAGGTGAAAGTCAAATCGGGAATCGTGTTAAAGCTAAAGTCATCAAAAACAAAGTAGCGCCCCCTTTCCGTCAGGCAGAATTTGACATCATGTTTGGAGAAGGAATCTCCAAAGAAGGTGAGCTCGTTGATTACGGCGTAAAACTTGATATAATTGACAAAAGCGGTGCATGGTTCAGTTTTGAGGATGTCAAACTGGGTCAAGGACGTGAAAACGTCAAGCAAAAGTTCAAAGATGAGCCAGAGCTTGCAAGAACGATTGAAGAAAAAATTAAAGCAGCCATGGGTGTAAATAACATCATGATCATGGGTGAATCTGAAATGAATGAGGTGGATGAATGATATATATTGATGAAGTAAGTGCAATCGAAGTAATGGATTCCAGAGGGAATCCTACCGTTAAAGCAACCGTTCAATTGAGTGATGGAACACGTGAAAGTGCAATCGTACCTAGCGGTGCCAGTACTGGAAAGCGTGAAGCACTAGAGTTACGAGATGGCGACAGTCGTTACATGGGCAAAGGGGTACTCAAAGCAGTTGGACATGTGAATAATGAAATCAATGATGCGATCATAGGCTTAAGCCCGTTTAATCAAGCAATGGTTGATTCCGTAATGAAAGAGCTAGATGGAACTGAAAATTATGGAAAATTGGGTGCTAATGCCGTTCTTGGCGTTTCAATGGCAGTTGCACGCGCTGCAGCAAAAAGTCTCAATATCCCACTTTACCGCTACTTAGGCGGTGCCAATGCAATGGTTATCCCCGTACCAATGCTCAATATCATCAATGGCGGAAGCCATGCAGACAACAGTGTTGATTTTCAAGAGTACATGATTATGCCTCTTGGATTTTCAGACTTTAACGAAGGACTGCGCGCATCTGCTGAAGTGTATCACACTCTCAAGAAGATCCTAAAAGACCGCGGTGCCAATACTGCGTTAGGTGACGAGGGTGGATTCGCACCTGATCTTAGCAGTAATGAAGAGCCGATTCAAGTAATCATGGAAGCCATTGCAAAAGCGGGTTATAAAGCGGGAGAGCAAATCGCTATTGCTTTGGATGTCGCTGCGTCTGAGTTGGTATGTGAGGGCGGATACAGACTTGATTCTGAAAATCGTACCGTTACTTCTGCTGGGCTCGTTGATTATTATGCTGATCTTTGTTCCAAATATCCAATTGTTTCCATTGAAGACGGTTTGAGCGAAGACGACTGGGCTGGATGGAAGATTTTAACAGAAAAATTAGGATCAAAAATCCAACTTGTCGGTGATGATCTTTTTGTAACCAATGCGAATATATTGGCGGAAGGGATTAGTAAAGGGATTGCTAACTCAATCCTTATCAAGCCTAATCAGATCGGTTCTGTCTCAGAAACTATGCTAACCGTTAGACTAGCGCAACGCAATGGATACAAGTGTGTTATGTCACACCGTTCAGGAGAAAGTGAAGATGCCTTTATCGCTGATTTCGCTGTTGCCCTCAATTGTGGTGAAATAAAAACCGGTTCAACCGCACGTGGAGAACGTACTGCGAAATACAATCGCCTTTTAGAGATTGAAAATGAAGTAATGTATGGTGAATACCTCGGGAGTGCATTGTTTAAATAATGACTCCAGAAGAGCATGAGCAAATACTGTATGATGAGCAGCACTACCAAAGTTTCAGTGAGCGCCGTTTTGGCCTCTCTACCTCAAAATTTATAGCTGCTTGCGGATTCGTTTTTGCCCTCATATTTTATTTAGGTGTTTTGATTTTTGGGAATAATTCATTATCGGTATTGTTTCAGCTAGAAGAATATCAGTCCTTTCTCTCTGACGATATTGAAAATCTGAAGACTAAAAATGCCGCTTTACAAAAACAGTACTTTGAGCTTAAAGAGCTCGAGTCAGATCCAGTCCCGATTCAAAATGGAGCTAACCCATGAATAAATCACTTTGTGTTACCCTAATACTAGCTTGTGCAACTTTTGCAAGAGAGAATCCATTTTTCTCAACCGATGAAAGTTCATCCATACCCATTTCATCCAATGCCGTTGTCCACAAACCACCGTTGAGCTCTATGACCTACAGTTTCCCCGATCAAGCACGTGTCCTGAAAGAAGCGACCTTTACCTTTCAAAATGTGGATGGAAGCTTTGAAACACGCAAGCTACAAATTGATCAAAGCATAGATTGGCGTCATCCTCTCGTGCTGTCACAATATGCCAATCAAACAACCCCATCTACTGCTGCCAATAGATCCTCCCACGCTGATAATGGGTTTATACAATTTGTTCATGCAGGCAATAAAATTTCACTTCTTACGAAAGACCCTATATTACGTTCTTTTAGTCTTGGAGATCCCAGCAGTATAATCATCGATTTTGTCCATTCAACTACTTTCAATACCTATGAAAAGAATTTGGCCGCTTCTCCGTATTCAACCGTAAAAGTAACCTATCATGGGAAGTTTGCACGTGCTGTTATTACGCTGGATGGACGATATACCTGCAGTGTTTCAAAAATAGCTCAAGGGGCAAATGTACTTTGTAAATAAGACCTACTAGGTCGATGAAGAGTGAGGAAAAATTCTCAAAGAGAGAAGGTCAAAGAAAAAGCTTCTTTGACCTTTGAAAGATGATTACGCGACAGAAGCCAATGCAGCATCGTAGTTAGGCTCTTCAGTGATTTCAGGAACGATCTCTTTGTACGTAACGATACCTTCTGCATTAACAGCAAAGATTGCGCGACATGTAACACCTGCAAGAACTGAACCGCCAAGCAAAACGCCATAAGCGTTTGCAAAGTCTTTATTACGGAAATCAGAACATACTGTCAAGTTATCGATACCTTCAGCTTGGCAAAAACGACCAGCTGCAAATGGAAGGTCAAGAGATACCAATGTTACAGTAACATCAGAAAGACCAGCAACTTTTGCATTGAAGTTACGAGTTTCAGTAGCACATACACCTGTGTCCAAAGATGGAACAACGATGATTAGTTGTTTTTTACCTGTTGCACCACCTACAGTAACGTCACCAAGTCCTGCAGAGTTAACAACTGTAATTGCAGGTGCTTTATCACCAACATTTACTGTATTTCCCAATAATTCTACGTCTGTACCTTTGAATTTAGTCGTTGCCATCTTTGGCTCCTGTGTTTAATTTTATGACGGTATTGTACATAAATCGAATTATTAATCTCTGAATTCAAAAAGAGATTTGTGTACCTAAGAATACTTACAGCTTGCAGCGTGGATTAACTGTAATATCATTATAAGCAAGATGATTTCCACGTATAAATTCTTCCACAGCGCATCGGCCTATCATAGCAGCGTTATCGGCACAAAACTCCAATGGCGCCAACAACAACGCTGTATTATATGTGCTCAGCAACTTCTCGATCTCCCCACGTAAATAGAGATTTGCACTCGCACCACCCACGATGGCAAAACGGTGTGGTTTTCGTGATTTAAAATATTTTTTGAGTTTTTGTATCAAATGATCGGTCGCCGTTTTTTGAAATGCATATGCGATATCAGGATAATCAATTGGATTATTTGCTTCAACCGCCAAACGCACTTGATTTTTTAATCCAGAATAGCTGAAGGCTATCAGGGGAGATTGCCATAACGGTACTGTAAAAATAAAATGGCTGGCATCTCCAGCATGGGCAAGCTTCTCTATAAGTGGACCTCCAGGGTAACCAAGGCCCATCATTTTGGCAACTTTATCAAAGCTCTCTCCATAGCTGTCATCCATTGTGGTTGCAACGGTAGTCATATCCTTATGAGAGGTTACTTCGATAACTTGCGTATGCCCTCCTGATACCAAAAGAATCGTTAGAGGAAACACTGCTTCTTTTTCTATAAAAAGGGAATAAATATGCCCTTTGAGATGATTGATAGGCAAAACGGGGATATTGAGTGCTATGCTTAATGCTTTTGCCATCGTGACACCCTCAATGAGCGTTACCGCCAATCCCGGTTCATTGGTCACTGCAATTGCTTTGAGCTGATCAAACCATGGCTTGCACTCTTCCAAGATTGCCGGAAGAGCGATAGCATGCAAACGGCTGGCCAGCTCCGGAACAACCCCGCCATACTTGGAATGCTCTAATTCTTGGGAAATTTTTTTGTGGTAAATAAGCTTTTTAGTTTCAATTTCTGTAATAGAGATTGAACTGTCATCGCAACTGCTCTCAATACTTAAAATCATCCCATGACCCATTCTTTGACCCATGACCATTCACCAAAACCGCTGTCGGTATTGATGTGGCCTGCGTTTTCCAGTACTTTCATCTCAACATCCAATGCCTCTTGAAGCACTAATGCTTCAAGAGGATTCATATACGGATCATTATCGGATGTCACCAACAGCGCCTCATCAGCAAATAAAAAATCAGGGGCAACAACCGGAAAAAAACTTTTTATCGTATCAAGTTCCAAATCCAAACGTGGAGGAGCCACCAAAAGCAGGCGTTTAACAGGGTCTATATCCTCTTCTAAACACAGATGAAACCATAAAATACACCCCAGAGAATGGCAGATAACCACCTCAGGTTTAAATTCTTCAAGAAGTGTTTTTACCTGATTCATCCATCGGTTCTTGGTTGGGAAATGGGGATTGTCTAAAAGAGGGAAGGCAACAATTCCGTAATCTTTAGCGATTTCACCTGCAAGCCACGCTTGCCAATGAGGTGCATCACTTCCACCCCATCCGTGCAGCAATAAAGTTTTCTGTCTCATACACGACTCTTTATATGATTACGAACATCCCAGTCCATTGCAAAAACATCGTCTATATTGTTGGGCTCTTGGGTAAAATGTTCAAACGCGTGTATCACCTGTTTGGCAATATCTACAAAAGAGATTTTACCCGCTATAAAAAGCTCAATAGCAGCTTCATTGGCAGCATTAACCACAACCCCACGCTTTGGATTGCGCAATAATTCTTGTCGTATCTCCCAAATAGGATAGCGTTCTGCGGCGATCTCACGAAATTCCAATGAACCCACTTCCAACAAATTAACCGAAGGAAGAATTTTTTGATCCATCTGCCCCATCAGAGCATAGGCAATGGGCAACTGCATGTCAGCGCGTGCCAAATGAGCCGTTGTTGAACCATCACGGTAATCGATCAGTGCATGAATAATGGATTTTGTCTCAATAACCGCATCGTATTCTCCCTCACCAAAAAGCCATCGGGCTTCGAGAAGTTCAAACATCTTGTTCATCATAGAAGCACTGTCTATCGTGATCTTCTGACCCATGGACCAATTGGGATGATTGAGTGCGTCTTTGAGCGTTGCTTCTTGGATTTTTTCTATAGGCCAGTCTCTAAAAGCGCCTCCGCTTGCGGTAATAAGCATACGCTCTATGGGGCGGGCGCTATTGTTTAAATACCAAAGACCAAAATGTTCACTGTCGATGGGCTGGATTTTTGAGATGTCCATAAACGCACCCGCTGCAACCAGAGACTCTTTGTTTGCCAGTGCTATACGCTTACCGCATTCAATTGCTTTGAGCGTAGGCCGTAATCCCGCAAAGCCCACGAGCGCATTAATGACAAGATTTGATTCAGATGACTCAATGGCATGTAAAATCCCCTCTTCCCCCCAAAGGACGTGAGGGTGATTAACCGCAGAAATATCCTCATGATTCAATACGACAACACATTTTGGAGAATATTTTTTAATTTGCTCATTGAGCAAAGAGAGGTTACGTCCCGCAACCAATGTGTCTATATTGAGGGCAAATTGCTCTGCGATTAAAAGAGCATTGACACCAATAGAGCCCGTCGATCCTAAAAGGATCAAGCGAGACCTCGTAGCAATACCAGCATAATAATCGATGAGAACAAATAACCGTCTATACGGTCAAGAACGCCGCCATGGCCCGGCAAAATAGAGCCGCTGTCCTTAACACCCGCTTGCCGCTTTAAATAACTCTCAAAGAGATCTCCGAATACCGATCCGACAGCCGCCATCAACGAAATAATAATGGCTTGAGGAATGTCCTCAACGATGGTAATACCGATAAAAAATCCGGCGATGGTTGCCGTAACAATTCCACCGTAAACACCTTCACGTGTTTTATTCGGAGAAGAAGCGCTAAAAGGGGTTTTGCCGATGCTTTTACCAACAAAATAAGCTCCGATATCTGCAGAAGCCACCACCACAAGAAGCCACAAGAGAGCCCCTATCCCATACTCTTCGTACAAACTGAGGGTAAACAGCATTCCTGCCGTCGGGTAAAGAAAAGGCAAAAAGTTTTTATGCGGAATGTTCTGCGTATAGGCAACAGCACCGGCAAAAATAATTCCGGCTATCAAAATAAGGTCCTCGCCATAAGGATACAAAGCTGCCGTAATCCAAAGAATCGCCGCATAAGCATATAAAGAATTGTTATTGATCCCAAAAAGGCGATTGGCTTCATGAAACGCCAAAAGATACACAACCCCAAGCGCAAACCAAATCAACCAAAAGTTATTGATCAACCCAATGACGACAACTCCAAGCCCCAAGAAAACGGCAGTTATAATCCTGGTTTGTAATCCGCTGTTCGTTGCTTGCATCGTGTGTATCCTATATTATGGGCATAACTATATTATCGCGAGTATAGCGTAATCACACTTTAATATCTAAGATATGCAGTGGTTTTTGCTCTTCTTCCTTGGACAAAGCATTCTCCTGATCTTCTGCACGTTTCTCTTCTTGTTCGGCTTGTTCTTTGGTATGTTCGCGATCAGGATCAACTGCGTGATTTTCTTCAGTAGGGCGAACTTCCAGAACCTCTTTTTCTTGATCTTGCATAATCACTTGTGCTGCCAATGCTTGAAGTTCAAAACGGTTCAACTGAACATTTTTATCGCTTGCCACACTCGCCATTTGCTGATTAACATAAATTGTGTTTCCAACAGGACCGATTGCCATTGCACTCACCTCATTACTATTCGTTCTAGCCCTTGTCCACCATGATCGTTTTGGCGTCTGTATATAGGACATTGGCTTTGTTCTGAACTTTTACTTCGCGTCTTGGAGTATAATCGACCAAATAGCGCCCTTTTTCAAATACAGAGAAATCAACACATAATTTAGCCGCTGCTTGCAGTATCTTTTCGCTTAACTGCTGCTTGTCCGTAGTAATGATCACGTGTGCAGATGGACGGTCTTTTAGGTGTAGCCATATGTCTTTAGCCCGTGAATTTTGCAAGAGTTGAATGTTCCCTTTTTCACTTTTACCCAAGGATACTTTACACCCTTCAATCCAAAATTCAGCAATACTGTCGGAAGGTTTTGCGGTTGGCTTCGCTTTTGTTCCAACAGATTTTGGTGGAAATAACAACGCAATTTCTTCAGGTGTATTTGCTTCTTGAATCGTCTGTATAAACAATTCAAAATGGCGAATCTTTTCCTCCAAATTGTCACGTTCTATGTGCAGTCCCAACCTTTTTTGTTTCGCTTTTTTTGAACGTTTAAAAAATGACTGTGCCATCATCGCCGCATCTCGACATCCTGAAGGAACATCGAACTCGATGGGTGTCCCGTCAAAATTATTCAATTTTATATGCGTTTCGTACCCTTTGATCGTGTGTAAATTTGCCAATATGAGATGCCCGATATCCTGACACTCCAAAGCCTCTTTAGCCAAAATATCCTCATCCTCAAGCTGTGACAGATGTGTTTTATATTGATCCAAACGTTTGGCAATGAACAGCGATTTTTCACGCTTCAATCGTTCCAGAATTCCATCAGCGTATTGAGAATACGCATCCTTCAAAAAGCTTTCTACATCTTCCAGCGGATACGGTTTGGGAGTAAACGATGGTCGTGGCGGATCGATAAGTACCTGCCCAACGCGTACAGTACGCACCGATATCTCAGCATCGACATGACGAAGTGCTTCTAAAACCTTTTCGTCTCTGTCCAAAAGGATCGCATTGGTATGTTTGCCCGTAAACTCAAGCTGCAGCATTGTGACTTCGCTTTTATAGGAACCGCTTTGGCTCACAACAATACGGATAAGCTTGTCATTGTTGTGAAGGGTGATGGATTGAATTGTTGAGCGCGCCAAACGCTTAGAGAGAAGCACATCAAACGGAGCTTGATACATTTTCCCCCGCTCGGCCGTAGGGGAAAGAAAAATACTCGGATTATCTCGCCGCATCTCAAAGGTAATCACGTCATTGTTGTCAAACACCAAGCGGATTTGCGTGTCGCTCAGCCGATATGCCGTGTTAATTTGCTTAAAACGCTGTAAATAATGAACGATTTGTTCTAAATGTGAAAATTTCATTGTTGTAAAATGTTATCCTAGCTTCAGAAGTAATTTATTAAAGGGGTACTACAATGAGGCACAAATAAAATTGTCTTTATAGACGATAATCTTATCCAAAAAGGCGGATCTGTTCCTCATGGCTGTATTCAATACCATCAAATCAAAATTCATTTTCAATCTAGCAGCAGCCGTAGGCGCTGTTTTAGTAAGTGTCATTGTAGCATACTTCCTTGCCACGAGCTCGATAAAAGACATTATGACCAACGACTTGATTACCGTTGCTGACTCATTAGAAAAAAATGTCAATTACATCTCAAAAATTGAGCCCAAAGCCTATGAAGAAACAGCTTTTAAAGAAGGAATCAAGAGTATCAAAATCGGAGCCAGCGGATACGTCTATTTTATCAATGCCGATGGCGTAATGACTATCCACCCCAAAGATGAAGGGCAAAACAAAGCGGGACATGATTACATTGATCACATCCGTGCCGATAAAGCGGGTGGAATCTACGAGTACGTTTCAGCAACTACGGGACAAGATAAAATCGCTGCGTACCGCTATATACCTGCATGGGACATGTGGGTTATCCCCGGGATCAATAAAGCTGATTATTTTGACGCACTTAAGTCCAGCTTTTTCAAATGGTTCCTTATCTTAGGGAGTCTTTTAGCCGCTTTGCTCATTTCAATCAACTACGTTTCAGGAAGAAGTATCTTAAGACCTATTGAAGAGCTTGATCATGTTTCTGCTGATCTTGCCCATGGAAACGGGGACCTGACCAAGCGCCTTCCTATCTTAAACACCAAAGATGAGATCGGTACTGCCAGCGGCTATGTCAATACCTTCATCGAAAAAATTCAGTCCA
Organism: Sulfuricurvum sp.; assembly: GCA_030692765.1. Classification (GTDB taxonomy): domain Bacteria; phylum Campylobacterota; class Campylobacteria; order Campylobacterales; family Sulfurimonadaceae; genus Sulfuricurvum. The sequence continues at coordinate 4,491 of JAUYUB010000002.1, read as the reverse complement.
CCATCAATGATACCAAAGAGATCACCAACGCAGCCGTAAAATCAACAACTTCGCTCAACACAGCCGCTTCAAATTTAGCCCAACATTCTGAAAAAGCAAATACACTTGCACACAATGCCAATCAAACCGCTTCTGAAATCGGTAATTCTCTCACGAAAAGTGTAGATATGGCCCGTGACACACTGGAAAATACCCGCAACAGTGCCAAGGAGCTTGAAAGCGTCCGTGATATCGCCCATATCATCACCAATGAAATTCATAATGCAACGCAAATGAGTAACGATTTGGGTGAGCGTTTTGCACAGCTCTCCAGCGAAGCATCAAGTGTTAGCGGTGTGCTTAGCATTATTTCTGATATTGCGGATCAAACCAACCTACTCGCACTCAATGCCGCCATCGAAGCCGCTCGGGCAGGTGAGCATGGTCGCGGATTCGCTGTTGTTGCGGATGAAGTACGTAAGCTGGCAGAGCGAACACAAAAAAGTTTGACGGAAATCAATTCTATCATCTCTGTGGTTATCCAATCGATCTCAGATTCCTCCGACATGATGAATGCTAACAGTGGAAATATCGAAAGACTTGGAGAACGCTCTCAAGAAATTGATACCAAAATAGATTCAACCACCAGTGCACTCAATATGAATGTAATTACAAGTCAAAAAAGTGTTGAAACCTCTGAAATAATGGCTGTCAAAATCAATGAAATCATCGCTAAAGTCTCTGAAATGTCCAATCTATCAGAGCATAATCAAAATGAGATCAAACAAGTTGCCGCTATTGCTAATGAGCTGTACCTCGCCGCAACAAACCTTAACACACAGCTTGGACAGTTTAAATCGTAAAAATTCCTGCTATAATCCGCTAAATAGTTCTGCCTCTAAAGAGGCAAAGCTTCAGTGCCATAGCGGCTAGCGAAGATAAAGGGATTTAATTCCTTTATCGTTAAAAAGGACAAAGATGCAAGCACCCAAAGGGTTTGGTAAAACATACTTTTCTCTTGCCGCTATTCAAGCGTATGCTTCTGCTGTGCGTATGCTCCAAAACTTCACTCGTATCGAGTGGATCTGTCCGACGCATCCCATCCACACTTACTCTACTATCTCACCACCCACGAGTGTCCTTCTCTCAACTATTATTACACTTATTCAAGGACACTCATGTTTAAACACACCCTATCACTCGTTGCGTCTGCAACACTAGTTGCCTCATTAGGGGCTGAAACTCTCACAGTAGATCCTATCGTCGTTACGGCAACCAAAACCGAACAATCCCTTCAAAATGTTACTTCCAATGTTGAAATAATCACCTCAGAACAAATCCAAGAGCGGCATTTTTCGACCATAGCAGAAGCACTTAATACTCTACCCGGCATCAGCACCACCTCTAATGGTGGTGTTGGTCAACTAGACTCTCTTTTTATCAGAGGAATTGACTCAAAAAGAATCCTCATAGTCATAGACGGTATTAGATACAATGAACCTGCAGGTTTAAGCGGTGCACCATTAGCACAGTTATCTGTGAATGACATAGAGCGAATAGAAGTTATAAAAGGGGCTCAATCAGGCATCTGGGGAGCAGATGCCAGCGGTGGAGTTGTCAATATAATCACCAAAACAGCACAAAAAGGTCTTACAGCTAAAGCCGGCGTTAAATACGGAAGCTTTAATACTCAAAGCTACACAGCTACACTCTCGAATAAAACAGATCAAGGCTATATCAAGATCAATGCCAATAGATTTGACACAGATGGGTTTAGCGCGTTTGAGGCAAAAAAATCTTCTCCAAATTATGGAAAAAGAGGCAACGAGCTAGGATTGGAAAAGGATGGTTCTACCAACAATACCTACAATATCCAAGGCGGAATAAATCTCTCAAATAATGATGAATTGAGTTTTTCTTATAAAAAAATCGATGCACAATACGATTATGATAGTTCAACTGGTGACAATTTAACCAATAAATCGTATTTAAATCACACCTTTATGTCCACAAACTACACGCATACCTCCGATTCTTATAAAATCAAAGCATATGCTCAACAATCAAAATTTGATAGAACACAAGGTACTTTTAATGCAAAAAGCATGGTAAATGAGTTTGGCCTCCAAACAAATATTAATTATAGCGAGAACAGTGAACTGATTATTGGACTAAATCAGCAAAACTTTGAATACATCAACAATGCACTAAAGTACCAAACTAAAGGTATCTTTATTGCCAATACCAATAGATTTAAAGATTGGCTTTTTTCTGAAACATTTCGATATGATGATAACTCTAAATTTGATCAAAAAGCAACAGGAAAACTAGGTGCTAAATACAATTTTACCAAAGACCTTAGTCTATCCTCTAACTACGGTACTGCTTACAATGCTCCTACTTTGAGCAACTTAAGCTATACAGCAACATTAAGACCTGAAAGTACACAATCATTTGATGCTACCATAGAATATCAAGGACTTAAAGCTACTTATTTTGAGAATAAAATTACTGACATGATAAACTATAGCTTCATTCCAAGCTTTCATTATTTTAATGAAAAAGGTGAGTCAAAATTCAATGGATATGAACTTTCCTACCAAACAAAAATAATAAAAGATACATCTTTAAATGTAAACTACACTCAATTAAGTGCAAAAAACAGTCTCAATCAGAGCTTGGCACGTCGACCAAAAGAACAAATAGGATTTGGAATAGATTATTACGGAATTGAAAACTTTCATCTTAACCTAAACGGTTCCTATATTGGCAGTAGATACGACAAGGACAATGAATCTGGTGCCCAAACAGGCTACTATACCGTTTGGAATACTGTAGCAAATTACACTATAAACAAAACATTCCAAACATATATCAAAATCGACAATATCGCCGATAAATACTATCAAACTGTAGACGGATACGCAACGTCATCTCGTGCATATTATGTGGGTTTACAGGCATCATTCTGATGAAAATTATTAGTGTACTCTTACTTTTATGTGCCGGTATCTTGGCAAACGATATTGAAGTAACCATTGTTTATGCTAATGATACGCCCGACAAAGTAGTTACCACAACCTACAACGAGGGGACAACAACGGCGCTGGATCTGCTCAAGCAAGTCAGCGACGTTGTCGTTGCCAAAAAGGGGAGATTTACTTTTGTCCGCTCTATTGACGGGGTACAATCGAAAGTTGGAAAATTCGGCTGGTTCTATCTTATGGATGGAAATTCTGTCAAAAAGATGGCAGAAAATTATGTTCTAAAGAATGAAAAAAGTATGATGTGGGTTTACAAGGTAGAAGCATGTTATTAAGATTAGTTTTCATCTGTATCACGGCTGTTCAACTCTCGGCAGTCGAACGTATCATCGCTCTAAGCCCTGCTGTCAATGAGATGATTTTTGCCCTTGGTGAGGGGGAAAAAGTCGTTGGGAATACCTCTTATTGTAATACTCCAAAAGAAGCAAAAAGCGTTACGAAAGTGGGAGGATATTTCTCCCCGTCACTGGAAAAAATAGTGACTCTCTCTCCTGACCTTGTCATAATGCAAGACAATAATCTCCCTCTTACCCAGAAGTTAGCCCAACTTGGGATAAAAACGATTGTTATTAAAATAGATACTATCGACTCCATCAAAAAAGCATTTTTCACCATAGCCAAGCCGTTACATGCTGAGGCTAAAGCTGTTGCCATAACCAAAAGAATAGACAAATCACTCCTAGGATTGAGAGGGATTGTCCAAAATAAAAAGATTCTCATTGTCATCGGTTCCCCGACCGATCTCTCCAAAGAGATTTATGTAGCAGGACAAAATCTTTATTTCGATGATATTATCCAAGCCAGCGGGAATGTCAATGCACTGCAAAGCAGTCGAAAAGGGCAACCCGTCCTCAATCTCGAAAAAATACTTAAAACCAATCCCGACATCGTCATCGTTCTCGCGCCGCTGATGAAGGAGCGGCATCTTACGCGCGAAATGATCCTCTCCCCGTGGCGCGATCTTCCTATCAATGCGGCAAAAACGCACTCTGTCTTTATTCAGGAGGGGGATTACGCAGGGATTCCAAGCGACAGGATCGTCCTTTTTATCGATGACTTCACAAAGATTTTACGTGAATCTAAACATTGATCATCTTCATACCGACTATTTAAATAATGTTTCATTTGAACTCAACAACGAAAATATGGTCATTTTAGGCTCAAACGGTGCGGGCAAGACCACACTGGCCAAAGCAATTGTCAATTTGAAAGAAAACGACCGTATTTTCTGCAACACGCAAAAAGTCTGTGAGATGAGCGGTGAGCTTAGAGCCAGACTTTTGAATTTCATCCCCTCAAAACTCGAAGTCTTTGATGAGTATATTGATGTACGCGAGTTCTTGGAGCTGAGTCTGTTAAATGGAACTGCGCATGAGGAGATCGAGAAGGTTTTGAGACTTTTGGAGATAGAACACCTCGCAAACAAATCGTGCAAAGAAATAAGCAGCGGCGAAAGCCAACTCGTCTT
>JAUYUB010000016.1 GCA_030692765.1 Sulfuricurvum sp. | reverse complement strand
ATGACCGCTATCTTAATCGAGAAATCTCTTCTTTAACCTCCAAAGAGATGCAAGGTAAAAATCTTTTCTTTGATTACGGATGCATTGCATGTCACAACGGAATCACCATCGGTGGAAATATGTACCAGAAAATCGGTGTATACATCCCCTATAAATCCGATAAAAATCAGCTTGGCCGTTATTCCATCACCCATAGGGAAAGTGACCGTTATGTTTTTAAAGTCCCCTCTCTTCGTAACGTTGCCTTGACCGCACCCTACATGCATGACGGCAAAGCATCCACTCTCAAGCAGGCTATCATGTTGATGGGAGTACATCAACTTGGGACCACATTCACTGATAACGAAATCGATGCCTTAGAAGCATTTTTGATGACATTGACCGGTGAGACTCCCAAAATCCTTTTAGAAAATTCCCGATGAAAAAACCTTATTTACCTTATGGCTTCATCACCGTTCTTATCCTTGCAATTATAGGTGCTTCCATTGTCTGGATCAATGCACAAAATGAAACTGTCCGGCTTCGTACCCAATTAGATGCAGCTCACATGCTTCAAATGGATGATGCCAATTTGCAACTCCAACTCAATGTTTCACTCTCAGAAATTGATACGGATCAGATAAATGTATCGCTCAACAAACTGTTAAATGATACACAATGGCTATACAAAGTCATTGATCCTCCCAATCAGTCGGACGATTATTTAAAAAATATCACTCAAGCCATCGTTGAAGCGCATCTAGTCCGTTCAAATACCATTGAAGATTTTAAAAGCAGCCGTGCCATCATCAATAACTCGTTTATATGGCTCAAAACACAAGAGTCTCTGGGACATATCTCTGCAGAAGAAGCATGGATGTTTCATCGAATCATGGATGGATATTACACGGTCAATTTAGATGAAATCATGCCTGTATTTGTCCCGTTTGGGGATATGATCATTCGAGAGCATATGCGTGTTTTGTATGCAAACAATATCAAAACCAATCACTTGCAAGTTCGGCTGTCCGGAACTCGTACAGATGGTCTGATAGACAATCTGATCAACCACTTAAACATGCGGCTACAAAAAAGCGAAAATTTTCATTCTACCATGCAATGGATCTTTATCATAGGAATTATGCTCAGCTTATTCTCTGCCCTTATTTTATACTGGCGTGAGAGAATCAGTTCAAAACATGCGCAAAATCTTGCCAATGATCTCAATCAATTTGTCAATGCACTCAATGTCAGTAATATCGTTTTTAAGATCAATACGAGCGGGCTTATTACCTATGTAAATGATTCTTTTTGTTCTATCAGCGGGTATTCTCGTGATGAATTGATAGGACAAAAGCATTCGTTTTTTTATCATCCTGATATGCCATCTACTGTTTTGCAAGAATTGTGGAGTACCGTTCAAAGCGGTTCTATTTTCAAAATTATTCTTAAAAACATCTCCAAAAACGCTCAACCCTATTATATCGATACCACAATCATCCCTATGAAAAACAAAGACGATGAAATTACCGAATACATAGCAGTCCAGCATGATGTCACAGAACTTGTCTCTGCCAGAGACAAGGCCATTGCCGTAGAGCAGTTTAAGGATCGCTTTTTATCCAATATGAGTCATGAGCTCAGAACTCCGCTAAATGGAATTATCGGATTTACAGAGCTCATTGGGGCACAATCAGCCAATGACACTCAACGTAAATATACAAACTACATCCTACAAAGCGCTCAACATCTGCTTGAAATCATTAATCACATACTGGACCTGACAAAAATCAAGGAGGGAAAAGTTACTATAGAAGTGTATCCCTTTAATCTATATGCTTCATTCGTATCCTTAATAGAACGTATGCGCATCGTAGCTCAATCTAAAAAGATTGATTTCACGTATGAATTGGAGTTATCACAGGATCAGGAAGTTGAAGGAGATTGGCTGCGCATATCACAAATCCTTACCAATCTTCTTTCCAATGCTTTCAAATTTACCCCCAATGAAGGTAAAGTAACTTTTAAAGCCATTTATAAAGACAGTATTCTTGAATGCAAAATTACCGATACCGGCATCGGGATGGATGCGGCCACGATTGAACGGATTTTTCAACCCTTTGTGCAAGCCGATATCTCAACAACCCGCCAATATGGCGGTACGGGATTGGGATTGAGTATTACAAAAGAACTCCTTGACATAATGGAGGGAATAATCGATGTCAACAGCCGTATCAATAACGGTTCACAGTTTACAATCATTCTTAAGCTCCCTCCTGTAAACTCACCCATTATCGAAAAAGAAGTAACAGTAGACGATAATCGTCAACTGCATGGGCATGTGCTTATTGTAGAAGATCAGGAGCTTAATCGAATGGTTATAACCTCTTTTCTAGATGTATTTGGGCTAAGTTACACAACGGCAAACGATGGACAAGAAGCGGTAAACTCGTTTTCAAAGGAGCATTTCGATTTGATTTTAATGGATGAGAATATGCCTAATATGTCTGGAATCGAAGCAATGAAGGAGATTCGTAAACTGCCGAGAGGAAATTTACCTATTATAGCTCTTACAGCCAATAACATGCTCGGCGACAGAGAACGCTTTTTAGCCGCAGGAATGGATGATTTTATTCCTAAACCGATAACAAAAACGATGTTAAAAACATTACTTTTTTCCTATTTAAAGTCCTCATAGAGCCTCTAAATATCACGTAAGCTAAGTGCTACTTTTCCTTTTTGCACATCAACTTCGAGGACACGAATATGAGAGAGTTGCTGATTGACACTCAACACTTCCAGCGGATGGGCAATACGCTTTGCAGACATCTGAGAGATATGGATCAAGCCGTCATTTTTTAAACCAATATCAACAAATGCGCCAAAATCGGCAATATTACGGACAACCCCTGAGACGATCGAACCCTCTTTGAGTTCTTTGATGTCGGTCAAATCTGAACGAAACATAATCGGAGGCAGTGTCTCTCTAGGATCAAATCCCGGTTTTCGAAGTTCTACTATGATGTCATTGAGCGTCGCTTCCCCTATTCCCAGTTTTTGAGCGATCTCATGCATCTGAGGTTTGGCGATGGAAGAGAGATCATACTCTTGGAGAAGGGTTTGCGCCGCACCGTAGCTCTCCGGATGAACACCTGTGTTATCCAGAATACTTTTCCCCTCACGTATACGAAAGAACCCAGCGCACTGTTCATACGCTTTTGCCCCTAACCCTTTTACTTTGAGAAGTTCGCTTTTGCTTTTGAATACGCCGTTGTTTTCACGATGTTCTACAATAGCACGTGCAATTTTTGCCCCTACTCCTGCAACATACGCCAATAGGGATACGGATGCGCTGTTAGGATCAACTCCGATACGGTTAACCAAATCTTCGGTCACTTCATGCAGTTTTTTCTCCAAAAGTTTCTGGTCAACATCGTGCTGATACTGCCCTATTCCCAGCGATTTTGGATCGATTTTGACCAAAGCCGCCATCGGATCACGTAGACGCTGCGCAATGGAGATAGCACCGCGTATCGTTACATCCAGATTGGGGTACTCTTCTTGGGCGATCTTGGACGCCGAATAGACCGAGGCACCTGCTTCTGAAACCACCGTATACGAGAGATTTAGCCCCTCATCACGGTTTACTTGTGCAAAAAATTCCTGCGTCTCTCGTGAAGCCGTCCCGTTTCCGATAGCGACACCCGTGATGTTGTATTTTTGCGCAAGTTCTCTGATCACCTTTGCCGATGCGGCATAATCACTCACAGGTGGTGTCGGATAGATCACTTTATGGGTAAGATAGGTTCCATTCTCATCCACGACCGCGAGTTTGCATCCCGTACGGTACGCTGGATCCGCCCCCAATATCACCCGTTTGGTCACGGGAGGTGAGCCTAACAGCTGTGTGAGATTTTTACCAAACGTACGGATGGCCTGAATATCGGAGCGCTCTTTGATAACGCCGTGTATCTCCCGTTCCAGTGACGGAAATAACAGCCGTTTGAACCCGTCCATATACCCTTCTAACAACAACTCTCGACTGCTTGCGGCATTTTTGGGTATGCGATACTGTTTGATCGCATTTTCCACACGCTCCATCTCGTGCGTGATCTTAATCGTGAGTTCTTTTTCTGCCACACCGCGCATGATGGCCAGATATCGGTGCGAGGGGATGGAGCCGATTCGCTCCGACTTGCCTGCGAGTTTGGCAAAGAGTCCCTCTTCTTTGAGCCCTTTGGCTGCTTTGATCTCAAAAGAGGAATACCCCTCCAGCTGTTTTCTCCAATACTCCCGCTCTTTGGGATCATCACTGTAGCGCTCTGCCAAAATATCCTGAGCCCCTTTGATCGCCTCATCGACACTTTTAAGCGAATTTTTGACAAACTCCTGCACTTTATGCTTGAACTCTGTATTTTCCAGTCGTCCGCTTTGCAAGATATCGGCCAATGGCTCTAATCCCGCCGCGATTGCCGATGCGGCACGAGTGTTTTTCTTCTCCTTGAAAGGGCGATAGATGTCTTCGAGCACTTGAAGCGTTTGTGCTGTCTCAATACGTGACTTGAGTTCAGGAGTCAATGTTCCCCGCTCAGCGATAAGGCGCATAATCTCTTCTTTACGCTCCAGCAATTTTTTAGAGTAGGCATACACCGTTTCAAAATCCCGCAACTGTTCATCCGTAGCCCCTCCCGTCATCTCTTTGCGGTATCGTGCGATAAAAGGGATCGTTGATCCCTCATCGAGAAGTTTTAAAATCGACTCGATATTAGATTTGGAAATGCCTGTTTTTTCATGCAGTAGCGTTATAAGAGGGGTCATGATTTTCCTAAATCGAGTTTATTTTTCCAGTATAAAGAGGTTATTGCTCGCATGCGTAGCTTGCGTGAATCGCTCTTTGAGCTCACGGTCAAACGTCATGAGATAGACATTGGCATTACGTAACGACAACCCCTTGAAACTTGCCAACAGCACATCATCCGCCACGTTTTTCCCGTGATCGCATTTGGTGAAATTAAAAGAGTTGAGAGTCTTTTTGTAATCGTACAAATCCGCTTCCCACTCTGCCCTAAAAAGATACAAAGAGTCGGGATTGGCAACGACATAAATACGGTTATCGGGAATGTCAAACTTTTCGATCACATCGTTGAACATCGATCCGATATTCGAGAAATTCTCGATGTCCCAAAACAAATAGTGTCCTTGCGTTTGCGTCGCTTTTGGTTTATTGATCAACGTCAGACGTTTGGAAATATTGTAGTGGTTGTGAGCGATGTCATTGGTCAGCTCGATGGAGTTTTTGAGCTTCAGCGCATCGGTGACATCAAATTTTAGAAGTGTTCCCAACTGTAGGTACAGCTCAATGTCTTCCAACTCCTGCCGTGCACCGCCTTTTTGATAATTACCTAATGCTTTAAGTTTATACTGAGGAAAGAGAAGCCTGATTTCCATCGTTTTACCAGCGCCTAATGCGCTCTTGACTTTTGAAAAAACACGAGCGGCTTCGGGAGTGTTGGCAAGCTCGATTGAGCCATAATATTTTTGATTAATAATGATTTTTTGCATGTACGCATTTTAGCGTTTGGAACTTAGGGGACACTTCAGCAATTTATCTCATTAAATTTCCGCAAATATTCCTTTACATTATAAAATTTAATATTATTTTAAAGAGATAAAGCTTATCATACCCCCAATAATAGCACTTAAGTGGGGTTCCTAGTCTATATGCATCAATTTCATCTAAAAGATACTCAGCTACAAGAGATCCTGGAACATTCACCCGATGGTATGTTCACCATTGATATGAATATGCTTATTCAATACGTCAATCCTGCATTTTGTAAACTCTTGGGCTATCCTGCTAGTGAATTGTACGGAACATCCATAACCGACCATTTAGGGGATTTAAGTATTCTTGGCGGTTGTATGTTAGCAGTACAAGAATGTGGTCATTGTAATGATCAGGAAACGATTTTCAAACGCAAAGACGGTTCGATCATTCACATCTCAAAAAATGTTCAAGCTTTATACGATGATACAGGAAATATGCACACTATTCTTGTGAGTATTCGCGATATGACCGCACTGCATAAACTCAACAAAGAGCTTTTAGAGTCCAAATACGATGTGTTAACCAAACTTCCCAATCGAACCAAGCTATTAAGCGATATAGATGAGATAGATACTTCTTTCAACATTATTTTGATCAATATTGACAGCTTTAAAGAGGTCAACAGTTTTTACGGTCATACAATCGCGGATCAGCTGCTCATCTCTTTGGCTGCTGTGTTGACTGAGTATGTCCAGCACATGGACAATGCAACTGCCTATAAGCTCCCTGTAGATGAATATGTCATTCTTGTTAAAAGAGCATGCAGCACAGCAGAAATTGATGATTGTATTCATAAACTTTCTCTTGAACTAAACAGTCAGACCTACTCCGTACATAATCATCAGATCGGCTTAAATGTCACTATCGGTATTGCAAGTTCTACTAAAAGAAGTGACGCTCATTCAGATAAAAATGAGGTCATGGCACAATCCGATATGGCACTCAAATTGGCTAAAAAAAAGCGTAAGAATCATCTTTACTATGATGAGTCTTTTCATATCAAAGAAGACTATGAAAACAACCTTTCATGGATCAAACGGCTGAGAGATGCTATTGATGAAAACAGAGTGGTTCCCTTTTATCAACCCATCGTCAATGCAAAAACACTTAAAGTAGAAAAATACGAAGCATTGGTTCGTATCATCGAAAAAGACGGTACAGTAGTCCCTCCAATACAGTTTCTAGAAATCTCCAAAAAAGTCAGACTCTATCATCACATAACTACCATTATGCTTGACAAAGTGATTGAAGAAATGGCCCATCATCCACAACTCAAGTGTTCCATAAATCTCTCTATCGAAGATATTAATGACGCTAGCGTCAGTACATACATCATCAATAAGATCAAAAATTGTTCCTACAGCAATCGCATTATTTTTGAGATTTTGGAGTCTGAGGGGATTGAAAACTATGAGATCATCAGTGATTTTATTGCTCAAGTAAAACAATACGGTGTTGAAATCGCTATTGATGATTTTGGTGCAGGATATTCTAACTTTGTCTATATCACCAAACTCGACATTGATTACATAAAAATTGACGGTTCCATCATCTGTAATATCGACACTGATACCACCTCGCAGATCATCACTAAGACGATTATCGATTTTGCCGATCAGCTTGGGATCAAAACGATTGCTGAGTTTGTCCACAATGACCGTGTTAATAGCTATCTAAAAAAACTCTCATTAAGCCATTTTCAAGGGTACTTTTACGGAGAACCTTCCCCTGAAATGAAAGATTAATCCAATACACCCACCTGGTTTCTTCCATTCTCTTTCGCGTAATAGAGTCCCTGATCGGCACGTTTGAACAAATCGCTCAAACTGTCCTGTGGATCAAAAACACTCACCCCAATACTGATTGTGATCTTCCCTACTACCGGGAAAGTTGTCTTTTCAACTGCCGCACGCAGTTTTTCTGCAAATTCTAGGACATTGTCTCTATCAGTGGTAGGACAAAGGAGCAAAAACTCTTCTCCGCCCCAGCGGGCAAATACATCGATTTTACGGATATTTTCCTGTACTGTGGCCGCCAGCTTTACCAGCACCGCATCTCCGATATCATGACCATACGTATCATTGACCAATTTAAAGTGGTCAATATCGATCAAAATCAGCGACAAGGGTTGTGTAAATCGGCGTGAACGTTCCGATTCAAGAGCAAAGAGCTCTTCGAATTTATGTCGATTGTAAATACCGGTGAGTTGATCGATCGTAGCGATCCGCTCTATCTCCTGATGCAGCATCGTCTCTTTTGTGACATCTTTTCCCGTAGAAACAAATCCGATAATAGCATCATTATCATCCTTCAGCGGTGTGATTGTTTTTTTCTCGTAATACAGATCGCCGTTTTTCTTTTTGTTGACCAGAGTGTTACGATACACCTCTCCACTCAAAATCGTTGTCCACAACTCCTTGTAAAATTCGCGGTCATGGATTCCTGATTTAGAAATCTTTGAATTTTGTCCGATAGCTTCCTCGCGCGTATACCCGGTATGAGTGCAATATGCCTTGTTCACGTATGAAATATTTCCAAACTTATCGGTCATATACACAATATCATCAATCTGTTCTACCGCTTTGGAAAGTTCTTCCATCTTTCTTTCCCGCTCATGCTCTTGGGTAATGTCCCGTGCCGTCGAAAGTGCGCCGGTTATGTTCCCCTCTTCATCTCTTAGATTTCGGCACCACCATCCTAACAGACGTTTTTGACCATCATGCCGCCGCTGCCAGCTCTCCACATAGACCGAATCGATATTCCCTTCCAACAAAGGATGAACGGTCTCATAGGTATCCTGTTCCCCATCAAAATACTCAGCGGCATCATGGCCGATCACATCGGCTCCAAAAAATATTAACCCTTGTGTATTCGCCCATACGTACCGCTTATCATTATCCACTTGCATGATGATATCAGGAATGGAGAGTAAAATCCCCTCTGTTTTTTTCTGAAGTTCCCTAAAATCATTTCGTGATTTTTCTTTTTTTCGATAAAGATATGCCAATGCGAAACTTCCAATCCCTGCCAAAAATAGTCCAACGACAGCAGCAATAAGGATCATTGGTAAATGCTTATTAAGTTTCTCGTACAAAACATTAGCAGGAACGAAGGTAACCACTTTCCAACTGCAATCCTGCGCTGGAGGACACTGAGTAACGTAGTCATCCCTCTTCAATAGTTGCGAAGAGGTTTTAGGCTGTGAATAAACCGTTGCAAATGTCCACAACCCGCGAGCATCTTCAAACTGCCCGCTCTTTTCACGAGCAATCCGTGCCCAAACCTCGGGATAGCGATGTCCCAGCGTCAAATCATTGCGATGGCGCATAAATCCCCATTCATCCGAAGCCGTCTCTCCTTTTAGAAAATACCCCTCCTGATTCAGAATCATAGACGTTCCATACGATGCTGCCGTATTGCGTTGGAACTTCTCAATCAAATAGCTGCCTAAATAGTTGATGATAAGGATACCTCGACGATGTCCATGTATGTCCACCAACGGTGTTGCAACGCGAATCATAGGTTTATAGGGTATCTCCAGCTTCCCCTGATCAACATTGAGATCAAACGGTGACACATAAATGGAACCTATAGGTAAACCGGCGCTGTTTTTAAAATAGTAGCGCTCTTTTTTGTTTTGCAGTTCACTGTCTTGCTTAATGAAGATGTGACCATTACGATAATCAATTCGGAATTTTTCCATTCCCGTCTCATCGATCCAGCGAATTTGATCGTAGCTGTTTCGATGTTTCATCAAAAGAGCAAAATCATTCAAAATATCAATTTTTGCGTCATGCTGGTGATAATCAAGATATTTGCGCAGTTCATGATAATGAGAAAGAAATTCTACATCGTTTTTGACACCCTCCAGTGACCCTTCTATCACTGTTTTACCGGCACTGGTCAGCGCCTTTTCATGCGCAGAAGTTTCAATGAGAAGGTTCTCTTGTTGGCTCACATGCATATACAATGCCAAACCGACAATTGCAATTGCGGGGAAAATAAAAAGAAAAATAGTTTGAAAAATAATCTTTTTTGGTAATATTTTATCCATACAATCTCATTTTTTAAGTAAAAGTTTTATTTAACAGTGATATAAACATGCCAACATTATACCCTATACCAAGGATTATACGATGCAAAGAAGAGAGTTTATGGCACTGGGTGCCGCAACTTTAGCCAGCGGTTTAACAGCTGCCCAAACGGCATCTGTCCCAACGCCAAGAGCGACTCACCCTGAAACACTGACACAAAAACCGCTTATCTTTGATCCCAAAACCCTCGATGGACTCTCAGAAAAAATGATCGTATCCCATCATGACAATAACTACGTAGGGGCTGTCAAACGTGCCAAGTTGATTGAAGAAAAGATTGTTGCTTTGAGCAGTTCTGCTAATCCCTTTGAATTTGGGGCACTCAAACGCGAGCAGATGGTTGCATTGAACTCCATGATCTTGCATGAGTACTATTTTGATGCTCTGGGAGCAGCCGCAGCTATGGATGGTAAACTAAAAAGTATGCTCGAATCTTCGTTTCGCACGGTAGGCGAATGGGAAAATGAGTTTAAAAAACTAGCCCTCTCACTAAGCGGTGGTTCTGGATGGGTATTTCTGGTTTACAATGAACGACTAAAACGCCTCGAAAACGTTTGGTCATGGGATCATATGCACAGTTTATGGGATTCTAAAATCATCCTGGCGCTGGATATGTACGAACATTCCTATCAAATGGATTTTGGTTCCAACGCAAAAGGCTATATTGAGGCTTTTTTCAAAAACATCAACTGGAATGTGGTCAATAGCCGAGTAAGTGCTATAGCTTAAAAAAATCACGGCAAATGCCGATGATTTTTTCCTGTCTCTCTATTCCTACTTTCTCATTCTGACGAATTATGTGGACACGTTCTATCAGATCATGAATACCATGCGGAATATGCTTGCTCAAGAACTGACGCAAGGCAGAGCTCACTGCGGGTGCTTTGCCCGATGTATTGATCCCCACACATAAATCTCCCTCAACGATCAACGCCGGAAAGATAAACGAACACAGCAACGGAGAATCAACACAATTGACCGGTGTTTTAGCGCTCATGCAGGTTTTATATATCTTCTCCTGCTCACTCAGATCATCCAGTGCCCCAATCACCAAAAAACGGTTTTCACAATCTTCAATCACATATTCACGCTGTACAAGGGTTATCGCATGCGTCTGACTCAAAATTCTGATCTCTTCATGAATAGCGGGTGCGATGACCGTAAGCTTGGGTGAGAACTTAATGAGCTGCTCGATCTTGCGCAATGCAACCTCGCCCGCTCCGATGACTACAATATTTTGATCTTTTAAATCTACGAACATGGGGAAAAGTGCCATTAAAACCCTTTTTTCGTGTTTTTCACTATTTGAGAATCATGCATGCGGCACTTCCTTCCTTTACGTCACAAATATCATCTTCAAGCTTATACATTAGTATATAAGGGCGCTGTTTCATCTGCGTTTTATTGGCAACGATACGAATTCTATTGCGCAATTCTTCTACTTCTTCAGAAGCAAATTTCAGCTCAATCTTTTGACCAAAAAGCATATTATCGATCAGCGCTTTTTTGCGATCATGTGCCATATAGATTGAATCAATAAGTTCATCTGAATCGAATTTTTCAAGCCGATGCAAAAAAATATAATAAGTATTTGTTTTTAAAAATGTCTCATTGCTGCTTATGAGCTCAAGATAATGCTGAGAAACACTGCACATAGGATCGAGAAAAGCATACACACGGTTCGTACCATTCCCAAATACGATGGCATCTGATTCCAAACTTTTGAGCTCTTGTTTCGTTGGCTGTCCCCATAGCAAGAGATAAACTATCAATAATAGTAGTATTTTCACGACTGATCCTTTCAATGAGGAAATAATAATCTGACGGTTACCCTCAATAATGCTTAAAAATTAATCACTTTATCGCAATTTGCTCCCCCATTTTACACTATTATTTCCGTACAAAAAAGTCTTAAAGGGAAAAATGATGAACGGATCACTGTATTTAATCGGATGCGGACCGGGTGATGCCGATTTACTCACCCTTAAAGCCCTCAAGAGTATCCAAAATCTCGATGTTGCCCTCATCGACCACCTCCTCACTCAAGAGATCATCGATTTGATCCCTACGCGTACAAAAGTAGTATTCGTTGGAAAAGAAAAAGGGTGCCACAGCTCAACCCAAGACGAGATCAATACGATTATCGTCTCCTATGCACTCCAAGGCTTACGTGTAGGACGTCTCAAATGCGGAGATCCCTATATCTTCGGACGCGGAACCGAAGAAGCGATCTATGCGATGGAATGCGGTATTCACACCGAAGTGATCCCTGGAATTTCTTCAGCACTCAGCGGTCCGCTTTCAGCAGGAATCGCACCAACAGCACGCGGATATGCAACAGGGATGTCGGTTGTATCAGCGCATCTAGCAGGGGATCGCGTAAACTTGAGCTGGATACCGCTTTTGGGTATGACCAGCCATACTACGATCGTACTCATGGGACTCAGCCGTGCAGGACAAATTCGTGATGAAGCATTACGTGCGGGGATTGATCCAGCGTTAAGCGTTGCCATCGTTTCCAATGCGACCAGCGCCAACCAAAGCACGATCGTTACAATCCTAGACGACCTAGAGCATGCCGCTAAAAAAGCGCCAAAACCCGCCATTTTGATTTTTGGCGATGTTGTCGCACTCGAATCAAAGTTACCAAAATACATCCATGAGATCAAGGAGACCACCCATGACATCGCTCTCTCAAGCTAACGAAGCACGCAGCGCAAAGCGCCATAAAATCGAGACCATCAAAGAGACCTTTAGCGCACATGAAGCATGGGAGAGACTCATCGGTTACTCCAAAACAGGCTACGACTCCATACTTGAGGATGACAAAGATTTTGTCCTCAAAAGTTTCGGCGTCTTTGATCGTCCTGCCACTCCTGGGCGCTTTATGATCCGTGTCCGTGTCGCGGGGGGAATACTCAGCGTCCAACAAGCACGTGTACTTGCCGATGTCGCCAAACGTTTTGGAAAAGATTACATCGATATCACTACTCGTATGCAGATCGAACTGCGCTACATTACCATCGAAGATATGCCCGAAGCCCTAGCACTCTTGGAGAGCGTGGGACTAACAAGCTACCAAACGGGTGTGGATAACTTCCGTAATATCATCATCGATCCGCTTGATTCTTTGGCGATGGATAACATCATCCCGTGTGTAGAGATCATGAACGATATCCAGACCGTCTTTTTGAAAAATGACGACTGGATTACCACCATGCCGCGTAAGTTCAATATCGGCATCAGCGGTTCACTTTCCAATCGCTGTAATATCTTCGGCCAGGATTTCGCCCTCGCACTTGCGCAAAAAGACGGTGTCTATGGTTTTAACCTTTATCTGGGCGGTCGTGTCGGATTCTTAGCACAGGATGCCGATATGTTTGTCACTCCATCACAAGCAACAGAAGTTTTTGTTGCCGTTGCCAGCCTCTTTAAGACTTATGGATTCCGTGATAACCGCAATAAAAACCGTCTCAAATTTCTCATTGATGCCGTAGGGATGAATGAGTTTCGTGATGCCATCGAAAAACAGCTGGGACATGCGATGCATACCAGCGGTGAAACACTATGTACCGCCGAGGGCGGAGATCACTACGGCAAGATTGCCCTCAAAGACGGATCATTTGCACTTTATGCCGCCGTTCCATCAGGTGTATTTAGTGGCAGTGATCTTATCGATGCCGCAGAGGTTGCCGCTGCACAAAACGGCGCACTGCGTTTTACCATCGAGCAAAACCTCATTATCACGGGCGTTCACGATGAGCAAACGGCTCTTGAGTCACCGTTGTTTGTAAAATACCCTAACCGTCCTTCACCGTACATGGCTAACCTCATCGCCTGTGCGGGAACCGAGCACTGTCCGTTTGGAGTTATTCCCAACAAACCCGATGCGATAGAGATGGGCGAGTATTTAACACGTGTAGTTCCAATCAACGACGCCAAAATACGTCTGTATTGGTCGGCGTGCATCAAAGGGTGCGGGATTCACGGCGCTGGCGATCTAGGCTTTGTAGGTTGTAAAGTTCCTCATAACGGCAAAACTGTTTTGGGCGTGGACATTTTCATCGGCGGAAGCCTCAGCGCAGAGGGAGCAGAAGGTCATCTTCTGCTCAAGGGGATTATCCTCGAAGAGGCACGTGAGTATGTAGCCGAGCTGATGTTCCAATACCGTGACCATCGTATCGGTAAAGAGAGTCTCGAAAAGTTTATTTCCCGTTTACAAGTACGCTACACCAATCATGCCATTGGTTTTGTAATGCGCTGGAATCGTTTGATGCGTTTGGAAAACAATATCGATGCAATGCTCTCCTTTAATCTCAAAAAACACGGCGGCTCCCACCGTGAGCAAGACGAGATCTTTGATTTTGGTACACAAGTCGTTCGCGGTGTTACGGGGACGAATCCTTACGATACCGATGAACCGCTGGCCGAAGAGCGCAAAAGCTACCGCCACAAAGCCTCCGAGCTCTCAGCCTATGCTCCGATACTCGAAAAAATGGTAGAGCCTAGCCCGCTCAAACGCTCGGTCGTTTTTACTGAGATCGTCGTTGAACTCAAAAAACTAAGCAGCGAACAATAACATGAATGACACGCCTACTCCTCTGGAATCCTTCATCGGGTACAAAGCCGATACGGGGATGCAGTGCGGTAACTACTCCATCGATATTCCACCGCTTAAAGAGGGGGAACAATACCGTTTTCACTTCGATGCGACCAAATGCGTCGGATGCCGCTGTTGTGAAGTCGCGTGCAACGAACAAAACAACAACCCCGCAGACATCAAATGGCGCCGTGTCGGTGAGATGGAGGGGGGAAGTTTTCCCGATACGCTATTGCTGTTTAACTCCATGAGCTGTAACCACTGCGTCGATCCTGCCTGCCTTATCGGATGCCCTACCAACAGTTACATCAAATTTGACAACGGCATCGTCTTTCACGATGACCCCAGCTGTATCGGATGCCAATACTGCACCTGGAACTGCCCTTATGGCGTCCCGACCTATCACGAAGAGCGTCACATCGTCACCAAGTGCCACATGTGCCACGAACGTCTCGCTGCCGATCAAAGTCCCGCATGTGTCCAGGCATGTCCCAGCGGTGCCATAGAGATCGAAGCAGTCAATATTACGCAATGGTTGGCAAAAGACATAGATGAAAACGGCAATATGCCTCATCTGGCCGACGCACGTCTCACCAACTCCACCACACGCTTCACCCTGCCGGACGATATGCCACTGGAAATGCTCAAAGCCGATGAACACCATCTTAAACCCGCACACGGTGAACTGCCTCTGGTATTTATGACGGTACTCACACAGATGTCATTGGGAGCATTTGGAGCTCTTTTTATCGGTGATATTCTCTCGCTGTTCGGATTTTTCAAACCAAACTGGATGTTAGCACTTCTCGCCCTCATTCCTGCCGCTTTGGGATTGCCACTGTCTGCACTGCATTTGGGCCGTCCGCTCAAAGCACTTAGTGCCATGAAAAATCTCAAAACGAGTTGGCTCAGCCGTGAAGCAGCCGCATTGGGTGCATTCGCAGGACTCATGAGTGCCAACGTCGCTTTATATTTCTTTGATATTGCTACAACCCTTCGGTTGGTTTTTGAACTTTTAACTCTGATAGTCGGCATCTACGGCATCCATGCGCAGGCAATGATCTACCGCATCCCAGCACGCCCCTCATGGGATCGATTCAGTACGAACCAAAAGTTTTTCACCACCGCCTACAGCGGACTCTTTTTACTCGCGTTGGCTTTGATGGTACTGGGTTCTGCTGATTCGGCTACGGTACTTTTGAGCAGTGCGATGATCGTCGCGGTAATCCACGGATTTTTCACACTGGGTGCCTACAATGAACTGAAATCTTCCACCTCCCCGCAGTTGGAAAAAACATTGCGTCTGCACCGTGAGCACTTCAACACCGTTCACACAGTACGCTGGATAACACTGGGGCTGGGTGCATTGGCTTTACCTCTTTTGGCTACATTATTTATCGCATCAGGCCTTACGACTGGCGCGATTATAACTCTGTCATTTGGATTCATATTCGTTGTAGCCAGCGAGCTGTTTGACCGCTTTTTATTTTACACTACCACGGTACCTCTGCAAATGGCAGGCGGATTTTTCGTGGGCGCGCAAAGACATTAGGAGTAATGCATGTTTAACACCATCAAAAACTTTTTAGGTCTTGACATCAAAGCCGCTAAGTATGCTATGAGTGATGATCCGATGTTCGGGCGTATCAGTGATGCCAAAAAACCGGATAAATGGATCTTTTCCACCTGCGGATATTGCGGTGTCGGATGCGGTTTGTACATCGGTGTAAAAGATGGACATGCCGTCTATACCAAAGGCAACTCGCGTCATAGCGTTAACATGGGAACCCTGTGTCCCAAGGGATTGAGCGAACACGAGATGCTCACCTCGTCCAACCGTATCTTAGCTCCGATGAACCGTAAAAACGGCAAACTTCAAAACACTACTTGGGAAGATGCATTTACCCAAGTTTCCGAAAAATTTAAAGACATTACAATAAGACACGGCGCAAAAGCGATCGGTGTTATCTCTACAGGACAACTGCTCACCGAAGAGTTTTATACCCTGGGTAAACTCGTCCAACTAGGTCTACGTACTAACAACTATGATGGTAATACCACCTTATGTATGGCATCTGCCGTTATGGGGTACAAACAATCACTTGGTTCCGATGGTCCTACGGGCTCCTATGAAGATTTTATGCATGCAAACGTCATTGTCTTGGTAGGTGCCAACATCTCTGACAATCACCCCATTCTCAAACTGCACATCGAGAAAAATCCTAACAAACCCAAGATCATCGTTATCGATCCGCGTAAATCCAAAACAGCTCAAATGGCGGACATGTTTATCCCCCTCAAACCGCGTACCGATTTAGCTCTGTTCAATGGTCTGGCGTACATTATCCTTGAACAAGGGTGGGAAAACAGTGAGTATCTAAAAAACAACGTCACAGGATTGGGCGATCTACGCAAGCATCTGCAAAACTATCCTCCTCAAGAGGTTGCCAACATCACAGGAATCGATGTCAAAACCCTCTATGAGATCGCACGCAGTTATGCATCATCGGACGCCGTGCTCAGCGCATGGACGATGGGAGTCAATCAATCGTATATGGGAACCGATACCGTCAGTGCTATCGTGAATCTGCACCTGCTTACGGGACAGATCGGCCGTCCTGGTGCCGCACCATTTTCCATCACGGGACAGTGTAATGCGATGGGAACACGTGAGACAGGTTTCACATCCTCTCTACCGGGATATCGAAACTACGGCGATGAAAAAGCGGCACAAGACTATGCTAACATCATCAACGTTCCACTAGAGATTATCCCCACATCTCGCGGCTACAAATACGGTGAGATCATCGAAGCCATCGAACGTGGCGAGATAAAAGCACTCTGGGTGGTTGCGACCAATCCGTTGGTCAGTTTTGTCGATCAGACGAGATTGCGCAAAGCCCTCGGCAAACTCGAAATACTCGTCGTCCAAGACGCCTTTATGTCCGATACGGCACAGCTCGCCGACGTGATTTTTGCAGCAGGGACATGGGGAGAAAAAGAGGGGAGCTATACCAATTCTGAGCGCCGATGCAACCGTGCGAATAAAGCGGTCAATCCTCCGGGAATCGCCAAAAGCGATTTTGATATCTTCCTCGAATTAAGCGGCTATTTCGACGGGATACGAGAACTGATATATCCAAACTGGCAAACTCCCTCCGATGCGTTTGAGGAGTGGAAACGGGTCAGCCGAGGTCAGCTGTGTGATTATTCAGGGATGAGCTACGAGATGATGGAACAAAACGGCGGGATACAGTGGCCATGCAACGCGCAGTTCCCACTAGGCTCCCCTCGACTCTACACTCCCGATATCGCCTTTCGTACCTACGATGGCAAAGCCAAATTGTTGCCATTAGAGTGGATACCACTGCAAGAACCGACAGGGGAGAAATTTCCTATCATCCTCAATACAGGGCGCACGGTCGAGCAGTGGCACACCCGCACCAAAACAGGCGATATCGCTATACTCAACGATTTAGCACCCGAAGCATGGGTCGATATCAATCCCGCAGACGCATTGGCACTAGAAGTAAAAAGCGGCGATCGCCTCAGTATCAGTTCAGCACGGGGACGTGTGGATAACATCGTGGTACGCGTCACACAAACAGTACGAGAGGGGGATGTGTTTGTCCCGTTTCATTTTAACACCCAGCTCATCAACACCCTCACCCCAAGCCTCTTTTGCCCAAAATCAGGCGAGCCAAATTATAAACAAACAGCGGTACAGCTGCATTCGCAAAAAGTACCGCAGGGGATCGTGATGAAATCACCGCAGATCAAAGGGGAACTATCACACGAAAAAAGTGCAACATCCGATCTTTATAAGAGCGCTGTCACGAGTTCTTCAAACCTCTAACATGGCGCAGGATCGCTTCGAGTGCCGGCACATTGATCGGTTTGGTGAGATACTCGTTCATGCCCGCTTTCATAAACTTCTCATAGTCCCCTTCCAGTGCATTAGCAGTTAGTGCTACGATGAGCAGATCAGGATAGGTTTTTTTGATCAGTCCCGTAGCTTCCATACCGTCCATGATCGGCATATTAATGTCCATCAAGATGAGATCATAGACGTTTTTGTGTGCCAATGCAACCGCTTCTTCTCCGTTAAAAGCAAAATCTGGATGAATTTTGTACCGCTTAAGGTACTCCTCGATGATCATCTGATTAGTATCTTGATCTTCTGCTACCAAAACACGCATATCAGGCGCTGTAAACACATCGTTGATTGCTATTTTTTCTGCCAATGAATTTGCAATTTTAACTTTTTGGGTACATTTATCGATCTTAAGTTCAAATGAAAACGATGACCCTTTTCCTTCCTCACTGCGCACACGCAGTTTTCCCCCCATCATCTCCACGAGTGAGTAAGCAATCGAGAGTCCAAGCCCTGTCCCCCCATGCGTACGGGTAGTTGAAATATCGGCTTGAGTAAATCTTTCAAAAATACTCACTTGGGCGGCTTCGGACATCCCCGGACCCGTATCCTCTACATCAAACAACACTCTTTGCTGTGTATATTGATCCTCAGACACCGCGACACTGATCGTGATATTGCCTTTTTCCGGGGTGAATTTGATCGCGTTGTTGATAAGATTGAGCATCACTTGCTTGATCATAAACAAATCCATCTTAACACATGGCGAGAGAGCAGAGTCTAACAGCATTTCGTACACAATCTGTTTGTCTTTGGCTATGGGTTCAAACAACATAAACGCTTTTTCAAACTCTACTTTTGGATTGATCTCCAAAAGTTCCACCTCTTTTTTCCCTTCCGCTATTTTTGAAAAGTCCAAGATATCGTTAACAATCACCATAAGCGAGTCAATCGAATTTTGAACAATCCCGATGTATCGTGCCTGCTCCGAGTTCAGAGGGCTTTTGGACAGGAGGTTCACAAATCCGACGATACCGTTAAGCGGGGTACGTATTTCATGACTCATATTCGCCATAAAACTCCCCTTTGCTTCTTTGGCAGCTTCTGCATTGTGTTTTTCTTCATTGAGCTCGTGATAAAGTTTTGTCCAAAGTGTATACGCGCGAAACAAGAGAAAAAACAGCACCATACCGATAAAGACAAATAACAAAAGCATTGCCTTTGCTATCACCATTGCATCATCCACTTTCTCTTTGGTACGTTTTATCATCGTATCATTCACTTCTAAAATTGGGAGCATGATACGCGCCTTTGCTTCATCGTATTTCATCCCATATATGAGAGCAAGGGCTTTTTCTTGTTTAGAATGCTCAGCCAGTTCCATTGCTTTGCGTTCTGTGGTTGTTAATACGTCAGAATAGTATTTGGCTTCTTCCATTTTTGCCACCTCTTGGGGTGTAAAACCGCTTTTTTTGATCAACTCCATTAGCGGCTGTGCTTTTGAGTAGCGAATTTTTTGTTGCGCCTTAAGCGTTGAGAGTTCTACGTAAAGATTGTCTCCCCAAGCAGGTCTGAGCGCCACGCCATTGCGAATATTCAGTATTTCATTATATTTTATTTTGTACTTTACATCTCCCGTGCTCACATAAGAGCGAACCATGCGGGTGAGGTTATCGGACGACTCCTCCAGTTCCTTGGACAGTTCATATGATTTTACCCGTTCATCATTGGCAATATCAATTGCTTTTTCGCAATATGCATAGAGTCCAAACACCGTTGCAAACAACACAAACACAACCCCGATACCCCACACATAACACCTGGATTTACTGTTAGCCCCGTTACTAATCATAAAACTCCTTCCACATTGAGCAAAAATCTTTAAGTTATCATTTCACTAGATTACACTAAAATTCATAAAGTTACATTAAATACAGATGCGAGATACAGATTTTTATTGAGGATGTACCCGATGAACTCATCCAATTACTCTTTTGGATTATCCGATTATTTTAAAGTCATTATGGCTGTTTTTACAGTGATGATTTCTACCTCGCTGTGGTGGAATCTAAACGACATGAAAATGCACCTCGAAGAGCTGGCTCACCTGGAAGCCAAAACAAATCTTGACAAAGATATGGCATTTCGTCTCTGGGCGACACGTCATGGGGGTGCCTACTTAATTGTAAACGAAGAGACACAGCCCAACCCTTACATGTCGATTGTTAAAGAGCGTGATATTGTTTCCCCCTCTGGTAAAACTCTCACCCTCTACAATCCCGCCACCATGCTGCGCGACATCATGAACGACTATTCCAAGCTCTATGGCGTCAAAGCCCGCATCACCGCAAAAATCTACTTAAATCCTGAAAATGCTCCCGATGAATGGGAATCAAAAGCGCTGGAGCATCTCATCAAGGGTGAAAAAGAGTACCGTGAAGTAACCACCGTCAAAGGGAAAAACTACCTGCGTGTGATGCAGCCTTTGTACATGGAAAAAGGGTGTATGAAGTGCCACGCATGGACAGGACTCAAAGTAGGCGAACTGGGTGGAGCAACCGACGTCTCCATACCTCTGGAAAATTACGAAAAGATAGAAAAAGAAAACACTCGAAAACTTCTCGTCACCCATGCGCTGCTGTGGTTTATCGGTATGGTAAGTATCTATTTTCTAGGGCGCAAGCTCATTCAAAGTGAAAAAGAAATTAAAGCCAATAGCCAAGAACTCAGTTTACGTACCCAAGCGCTGGAACAAAGCGGCAGTGCGATCATGGTCACTGATTTGACTGGAAATATCCAATATGTCAACAAAGCCTTCCTGACTCTACATAAATTCAAACTCGATGAAGTACTGGGACATAAACCGGCAATCATCAAATCCCATCTCAATACACCTAGTTTGTATAGGGATATGTGGGAAACTATCATCGAGGGAAAAACATGGAAAGGGGAGTTCAAAAATCGCAAAAAAAACGGTACCCTCTACTGGTGTCATGAGACCATCTCTCCGATTATGGATTCTAATGGGGTACACACGCACTACATCGCCGTTATCGAAGACATTGAAGAGCGTAAAGCCACCGAAGAATACATCAAACAACTCCTCAAAGAAAAAGGTTAATTATCCAATGAATAAAACTTCTTTCTTAATCATTGATATTAGTTTACATATTCTAATAATCATGCTAATATATATTCATGAATATTATTAACACTTTTCCTCATCCCGATGCGTCAAAATGCGATTTTACCATCGCGCTCATCGATTCAGACTATAATCTCAACAACCATATAGCCCAAAAGCTTTGCGCTGTCGGTGCTTCGGTACTCCAGGCATTTACTTCTGATGAAATAGCGGGCGTCCTAGTCCAGAATCCTGATTTTATCATCCTCGATCCGATTTTCGATGCCTGCGACGAATTCAAACTGCGCGAGTATCTCAGGAACCCTCAGGCGGCGGGTGTCGTTATCTTTGCCGCAGATACCAATCAACAACGGCGCGAATATCTGTTTGAATCCGGAATCTTGGAATTTTTTTCCAAAGAAGAGCCTCTGGAGGATGTGGCAAACGAGTTTATACGCCTGTTTAAAACGATCAAACACAATGGTGCCTATCATGTCAGCATGATCGGCGGCAGTGAGTTTTCACAGCAAAAATTCAAACAGCTTGTTATGCACCGGGACTATCAGTTGTGCTTTTTAGACACATGCTCTGCCCTTATGGACAAATGGAACGACTCTGCCCATGAACTTCCTGATTTGCTGATCCTTGATTTTACAAGTCCCAAACACCTGGAAGAAGCACTCTCTCTGATCCATTTTGTACGTATCATAAAACTTTCCGAGATCCCCATCGTTTTACTTCTGAACGAAACCGAAGTAGACTACAGCTCAAAATTTTACCGCATGGGGGTCAACAGTATTTTAGTGCGCCCCTACCCCTATGAAAAGCTCCTCTCTAAAATCACTCATCATTTGGACTATCAAATCAGCAAAAAATGGCTCCATCACGAACAAAGTATCTCAAACCAGCTGCGTGCAATGATCGATGTAAGTTCCATCGTCTCAAAAGCTGATCCTAGAGGAATTATTACCTATGTCAACGATGCCTTTTGTGAGATAACCGGATACACCCGAGAAGAACTCATCGGAGTACCGCACAGTATTGTACGCCATCCTGAAAACTATCCTCTGTTTTTTGAACAGATGTGGGAAACCCTCAAAAACAAAAAAATGTTTCGCGGGATCATCAAAAACAGACGAAAAGACGGAAGCAGTTACTATGTTGATTCTACCATTTCGGCAATACTGGATGACAATGACACCATTATAGAGTACATCAGTATCCGTCATGACATCACTTCGCTCATTGAAAAACAGCATGAGATAGAAGAACAGCGCAGCCGTATCCAAAACGTCCTCGATGCCCAAACGAGTCTTATATGTATGGTAGACAAATCCAGAGGGGTTGTTCAGTCTAATCGCGGATTTATGGAGTTTTTAGGGATCAAAAGCCTGGACCCAAAAGAGTGCGGATTTGTCAACCTCAGTGATCTCTTTCTGGACGCCGACGATCTTTTTCACATCGATAACAATGAGCGACTGGTCTGTTTGGACCGTTTGTACGATATGCGCGGTCAGTTCATCAAAGTGGCAATGAAAGACCGTTTTTTCAACCATCATGTATTTGCCATTCATGTCGAAAAAGTACAGGACAATCATTTCACCAAAGGTATCTGCTACCTCGTTTCTTTTGAGGACATTACCGAGCTTAACCGTGCGCTTCGTGAGGCGAAAGCCTCCTCAGAAGCCGAAAGCCGATTTTTAGCCACCATGAGTCATGAGATACGCACACCGCTCAACGGTATTTTAGGATTTGCCGAACTGCTCTCGGAAACACCGCTGAACGAACAGCAGAAAAAATACCTCAAAACGATTGAATACAGCGGAGAGACCCTGCGTCAAATCATCAACGATATTTTGGACGTTATGAAATTTGACCGCGAGGAACTGGAGCTGCATCTCGAACCCATTAACATCATCGGTGAACTAGAATCGATCATTTATCCTTTTTATTCCATTGCCCACAAAAAAGAGGTTGATCTGCTCGTATTCATCGATCCGAAACTTCCAACAAGCGTGGATGTGGATTTCTTGCGCCTCAAACAAGTGCTCATTAATTTACTCAGCAACGCGATCAAATTTACCCCAAGCGGTAAAAAAGTCTACGTTCGTATCAAAAAACTCAAAACCGCAGATGGAAAAGTCACAATCGGATTTACCGTTGCCGACGAGGGGATCGGAGTACGCCCTGAACAAAAAGAGAATATCTTCAAACCGTTTGTTCAAGCAGACAACTCCATCTCCCGTGAATTTGGCGGTACAGGATTAGGTCTGAATATCGTCACGCGTATTATTGCCGCGATGAATGGTAAAATATCGTTTAAAAGTACATTTGGACGGGGCAGCGTTTTCAACGTCCTCTTTGAATTTTCCTACAATGCCGATACCCCAAGTTACCAGTGCCAAGTGCACACAACCCATTTGTATTTGCCGCAGGAAAAACCGACTGAACGTTTTTTACTCGTAGAACGCTATCTCCACCGATTTGCCTGCTGTGACTCTCATATTTTTAGAGACAGTACCCTCGATACGCTCGTTGATGAGGCCAAAAGTCACATTATTGCCTTCATGGACATGATGAGCGTCCAAGAGATACACGACATGATCAAACGCTTTACGCACGCTAAAATATTTATCATCCCCTCCCATATGAGCACATACACGGCAGAGTTTTCGGGCGAAAATGTAATCTTTTTAGATGAAGAGATCAGCTGGTCTACCATCGCCCATCGACTCGAGATCGACGATCAGCACATTGAGGTACACGTCGAAGAACCGCTGAATGTTACCTTTGATAATCTTTACATCCTTATCGCAGAAGACAATGAGGTCAATCAGCTCTACATCGAAGAACTTCTCAACCGCCTAAACATAAAACATGATCTCGCCCATGATGGCTATCAAGCGGTGAAAAAATTCATGACAGGCAGCTACGATCTCGTACTCATGGACATCAACATGCCAAACATGGACGGGATCACCGCAACCGGGCAAATACTTCAGTATGAGAAAGAAACAGGAGCCAAACACACCCCTATTATCGGTCTAAGCGCCGATGCCGTTGCCAAAAACATTACCCTTTACCTCTCCCAAGGTTTGGACGGGTATCTGATCAAGCCGTTGCGAAAATCGGAACTCACCCAATTGCTCAATGACTATTGCCCCTCTTATGCCATTACCAAAACGGCTTCAGCCAAGAGTCCCGCGCCTGTTGTCCACGATACTCGCAGCCTGATTGCTTCTGTGGCTTCTAAAATAGAATTGCCCGAGGAAATCGTGGTCAATTTATTTAAAAAATTCATCACCAATTCTGAAACTATTTTGACTCAATTCAAAGAGGAGCATGAAGATGCCGCAGCATTGAAAATGGCAGTACATTCCCTCAAAGGGATCTCACGAAATCTCTATTTGGAAGCGTTGGGAAATAACTGTGAAACACTCGAAAAAGCTCTGCCAAACCTCGATTCTGAGGAAAAAATAAATCGCCTTGCGGCCTTGAGCGAAGAGACTCGAAAAATCATTACACAGATGGAAAGTGAGCTGGTAAAATGATGAACTGCAATAATCCCTTCATCATTGTTAACATTGATGACAACGATATGAATCTGCTCTTGATCGAAACCTATTTACAGGAGATCGATGCAACGTTTGTTAACTTTACGGATCCCCTTGCTGCGGTTGAGTATATGCAAAAGAACCCTTTTGATATGCTTCTCGTTGATTATGAGATGCCGCAGATGAACGGCATAGAAGTCACCACTGCTGCCAAACGAATAGATTCCGATGCCCCGATCATCATGCTCACTGCCAGTGAGGCTGAAGACTCTATTCAAATCCAGGCACTCATGGCCGGGGTCAATGACTTCATCAAAAAACCAATCAACAAAGCGATCCTCCTTAACCGTGTCCGCAACTTCATCAAACTGCGCAGAGCCATCGTGCGCTTAAACGACCAAGAAAAATACCTCAAGGTTCAAGTGGATAAAGCCACGGCGAATCTCCATAAAACCATTAATGAGCTAAAAGATTCTTATGTAACTTTGGAACATAAAGAGCATGAAACACTGCGTGTCTTATCACGAACCGCTGAATACAAAGACGAAGAAACCTCAAATCATGTTAAACGCGTATCAGGCTATGCCGTACTCATGGCAAAACGTCTGAATCTCGATGAAGCCCAGCAAAATATTTTAAAATTTGCAGCCCCTTTGCACGATTTGGGAAAAGTCGGAACACCTGACCATATCCTCCTCAAACCCGGAAAACTCAATGATGATGAGATGAAGATCATGCGTCAGCACGCCGCCATCGGTGCAGACATCCTCCAAAACTCCACGAGCCCGTATCTGCAAGCAGGACACATCATCGCCGCAAGCCATCATGAAAAATACGACGGAAGCGGCTATCCGCAAGGGCTTGCAGGTGAAGCCATCCCTCTGTATGGACGTATTGTCGCCATAGCCGATGTTTTCGATGCCCTCACCTCTATGCGCCCCTACAAAAAAGCATGGTCATTTGACGAAGCCATCGCTTTTTTGAAACAAAATGCAGGTATCCATTTTGATCCTATCTTAATCGACCTTTTTACCGCTGACCTGCATGAGATTCATGCCATACATAACCAATATCAGGATTAACCAATAATGAAAAAAATACTCATCGTAGATGATCAAAGCCTCAATCAAACTATTTTAGAAGCGTACATCAACCAATATTGCGAGCAGCATAACGAAACGATGCAGATCAAAACCGCCAACAACGGTATTGAGGCCCTCGTTTTATGTCAGGATGAAAAATTTGATTTGATTTTTATGGATATTTTGATGCCGCACATGAACGGCATTGAAGCTACCAAAAATATCAGCCAAATACAGCCCGATACGATCATCGTCATTGTATCCACTCAAGGGGATGAGGAAAACCAAATCCAAGCACTCAGAAATGGAGCAAAAGACTATTTTATCAAACCCATTCAGCCTGATGTATTCAAACACCGTTTGGACCTTTATCTCAACATCATGAGCAGCACCCGTGATCCTGGGAGTACAAAACGAAGTATTAACCCTTTTACGAGCATGGTTTTTTGTTTTAAAACGACCTACCTCATTGAAAATGAAGAAGACTTAGCACAACTGTGGGAATCGTTACTGGGCACTATCAAAGACAATGTTCGAACCAACTTTTTGAGTGATCTTATCCGATTTATGTACCAGTTGGGACATGCGATGCTCTCCAAAAGAGTACAACCTCAAATTATCATGGAAGAGAATGAAAATGCTTATTTTTTCTCTATTCCTAATACCAACATCATCCCAACAGTTAAAATCATCAAATTAATCGAAAACACTTTAGAAAATGCCATCTACAAACACGAATTAAATCTTTTGTCCTTTCAAGTCAACAAAGAGGTTGTAAACACCATCACAAGTCCAAGCCAACAGACGATTTCACTCGTGCAAGAAGCACCCCAAAAACCCGTCGTCGTTACGTACAAAAAAGAGACTGAATCACTCCAAAGATTTGATTTTATGGAATCCGAGGACCTTACCTCGCTGGAGCTCAAACTCAATGAACTTGCAACCCAGTTTATGTGGATGGGTAGCAATGAGCTAAACGGTGACGACGTCGATCATATCGTCAGTGCGTTTGAACGAACGTCCAGTATCCTGATGATGTATCATGAAACCCAAACATTGGGAGTAGCGATCTACGATTTAACCTCCATTATCCAAAGAGATGAAAAAGTATTCATCAGCATGGCGTCTCAAATGTCTCCGCTATGCAAAAGTTTCAACAATGATCTGATAATATGGTTTAAAAGTGTCTTTTACGAGGGTGCGCCATCGGTCAACTACATGGATGCCTCGATCATCTCAAACATCCAGATGGTACAGTCATTTCTCTCCCCAGCCGAAGATGTCAGCTTGGACGACGATGATGGATTTGAGTTTTTTTAACCCTTAACCAATAATATTACAGGAAAAGAATTTACATGGCATTTAATG
Organism: Sulfuricurvum sp.; assembly: GCA_030692765.1. GTDB lineage: Bacteria > Campylobacterota > Campylobacteria > Campylobacterales > Sulfurimonadaceae > Sulfuricurvum. The sequence continues at coordinate 77,057 of JAUYUB010000016.1, read as the reverse complement.
ACAAACCAAAGCATCACAGTGAGTGTCGTTTAGTCCATTCAAAAGAGAGTGCTTATCTTTTTTTCATAACTTCTACTGCTTTCATTGCTTTTATTACCTACCATTTTTACAAAGATCACCCTTTTGAAGCTTATTTTATTGGAACAATCGGATTTATTTTAAATCTCATTGTCTTCATCGTATTCCTAAACTTTATCCGCAACCAGCAAATAATGACAGCAAGACAGACTGAACTCGAAATGCTCAACTCGCTCATCGATGATTCCAACCAGATGATTTTTGTCATCCGGCTAAAAGATGCTCATATCCACTACGTCAACCAAACCACTGTAAAAACACTGGGCTACACTCTGGATGAAATACAAGCTATAGGGATGGAAGGATTCCGCCGTCCGCTCAAAAAAGACGAGCCTTTCATGGAACACCTCGAAGAGCTCAAAGAAGCAGGAAGCCTCACAGACTACGCCGTGGTAAAACGCAAAGACGGGAGTGAATTTCCTGTTGAAGCCAGCGTTCGGGCCGTCACCTATGGAGATACAGAGTACAACATCGCATTCGTACGAGACATCAGCGATAACGACATATACACTCAAAAAATCGCTACGATAACCCAGCACCTCAATGAAGCGCAAAAAATCGCCAAACTCGGAAGCTGGCATCTGAATCTGCTCACAGGAGAGCTGGAGTGGTCTAATGAGATTTATGAACTCTTTGAACTCGATCCCAAAATGCACAAACCCACGTACGAAGGATTTTTAAATGCTATTCATCCCGATGATCGGGAACTCGTTAACGAAGCATACCAGCGCAGCCTCGATGATCATACAACCTACAACTACATTCATCGGCTTTTGATGCGTGATGGCCGTATCAAATACGTCCGTGAACAAGGGGAAAATTTTTACGCCCAGGACGGTACACCTCAAGGATCTCGGGGTACGGTTTATGATGTCACACAGGAAATTCTCCTCCAGCAAGATTTAAAATTAAAAAATGATGCACTGCTGGAAGCTTCCGCACGTTTAGAACTCGCAACCCATGCCGCTGGAATCGGTATATGGGTATGGAACATCACCGATAACACTCTGGTATGGGATGCCCAAATGTACAAGCTCTATGATATTCCAGAGTGGCAAAGTGAGATGATGCTTCCCTATGAGTTTTGGCAAACATGCTGCCATGAGGATGATCTGGAGAGAATGGAAACGGCTTTGCAAGCTGCCATTGACAATAATATCCCACTGGATACTTCATTTCGCATCCATGATTTAACTGGGGCTGAAAAATACCTGCAGGCAACCGCTATTGTCAAATACGATGAGAACCATATTCCTAAATACATGATCGGCATCAACCGCGACATCACGATGGAGAAAAATCTCACCCAAAGCCTCACCCTCTCCAAAGAAGCTGCTGAACAGGCTAACAAAATAAAAAGTGACTTCTTAGCCAATATGTCCCACGAGATCCGTACACCGCTCAATGGAGTCATCGGTTTGACCGAACTGCTGCTACAAACCGATTTAGAGCCGCTACAGCGTGAATATCTCACCAAATCCGAAGCGGCTTCACGCGCGCTGTTAAACGTTCTCAACAATGTCTTAGACTACTCCAAAATCGAAGCGCACAAACTGGAACTCGAATCTACCGCATTCAATTTAGATGATCTTATAGACAATCTTATCTCCATGCTCTCTTATAAAGCCGAACAAAAACATCTTTCTCTCGAAATGCACATCGACGATAACGTTCCCCGCACGCTCATCGGGGACCCGTTGCGTTTACAGCAGATTTTGGCCAATCTCACCGTGAATGCACTCAAATTTACCGAAAAAGGCTTCGTGCGTATCTCAATTAGCACCACAATCCAAGAAAATCGCGATAAATTGACCTTTAGTATCAGTGACAGCGGTATTGGAATGAGCAAACAGGACCAAGCTACCCTCTTTCAGCCGTTCTCCCAAGTCGATACATCATTTACACGTAAATACGGCGGTTCAGGGTTGGGGCTGATGATTACCAAAGAGCTCGTAGACCTCATGGAGGGTGAGATCACAGTAGAGAGTGCCCCGGGAGAGGGAAGTACTTTTACGTTTACCGCGATCTTTAAGCATACCGCCAGTGATGAATTAAGCCAAAAAACAACCCAAAACGACATTACTCCCCTTCCAAATCACAAACAATGGCACATATTACTCGTAGAAGACAACGATCTCAACCAACTCGTAGCCTCAGAGCGCCTCAAAAAAATGGGACTCACCTGTTCCATCGCCAATAACGGCCTAGAGGCAGTGGAGATGGTACAGCGAGAAACCTTTGATGCCATTTTGATGGACATGCAAATGCCCGTTATGGATGGACTCACAGCAACCAGAGAAATCCGTAAACTCGAAGGCTTTGCCAACCTGCCCATCATCGCACTCAGTGCCGCAGTATTGCAAGATGATCTGGCACTGGCACAAGAAGCCGGAATGAACGACTTTGTCGCCAAACCGATCGATAAAGTCGTATTGCAAAACGTCCTCTCAAAATGGCTCAGCCTCTAAAAATAGGGTTAAAGCTCTCTTAGGCTATAATTGCCGCCATGAACAGCGAACCCTTTACCTTTCACATCGATCCAACCCCTACCCTTCCAACACGAAAATGCCGTTTCTTCGCACGTACACTCGGATGGTGTCTTAGTTTTGGAAACTATGCCGTTGCAATGCTGGTATGGTGGATGAGTGATTGGTTTATCGCTATTGGCGCCTTATTACTTGGATTTATCCTTTTTGGGATATTGCGTTCGAAACTGCGCAATGACTCTATCCCTGTTTCTCAACGTGAATACGAATATACGGATTATGCTATCGCAACATGGTATTTATCTCGCAACGCCTGCTTCACCATCCCACCAGCAACGGAATAACCCATGGCACTCGTCGATCTCCTCAACGTCAGCAAACACTACGAAGCGCAGAAAATTTTAGAAAATATCAATTTTCACATTGATGAGGGGGAGCGTGTCGTTATTGTCGGCAAAAACGGCAGCGGGAAATCGACCCTGATGAAAATCGTCAACGGAACACTCGATGCCGATGAGGGGGAACGAATGACCCGTCAGGGCATCGAGATCAAGATGCTCTCCCAAGTGCCAAAGTTTGATCCGTCTCATACCGTACGCGAAGCTGTTGAAGCTGGACTTGGTGAACTTCGTACCTCCAAAATCCGTTTTGACGAGATTTCCGTACTCTTAGCCACACAATATGACAATACTGCCCTATTAGACGAGCAAGCGCGTATCACAAGCTTTCTCGATCACCACAATGCATGGAACCTCGATGATAAGATAGAGCGTATCATGCACCACTTTATGCTTACCGAGTATGAGTCCAAAAAGGTCGATCTCCTAAGCGGTGGCGAACAGCGCAGAGTAGCCCTCGCCTCTTTGCTACTGCTCAAACCCGACATACTCCTACTCGATGAGCCTACCAACCATCTCGATGTCTACATGGTCGAGTTTCTTGAGGAACTTATCCTCAAAGAGCGCTTTACCCTCCTCTTTATCTCCCACGACCGTTATTTCATCGATCAAATTGCTACCAAGACCATCGAGGTCGAAGATTGCTCCCTACGGGAATTCACTGGCGGTTACACCAACTATCTGGAACAAAAGCAAGAGCTCTTGCGCACCATGGCACAACAGCATGACAACATGCTCAAGTTACTCAAAACCGAAAACGAATGGCTCCGACGTGGGGTAAAAGCGCGTCTCAAACGTAACGAAGGACGAAAACAACGTGTATTAGCACTGCGTGAAGATGCCAAAAATAATCCTAGTAAAATCCATAAAATGCGTCTGGAGCTCGAACGTGAAGCCAAACATTTCAACCGTGGAGAGGGGATAAACCGCCAAAAGATGCTGTTTGAAGTGGAAAAACTGGGGCTGACACTGGGTGATAAAGTTCTCATAAAAGACTTTTCCACCCGTATTTTACAAAAAGACGTCATAGCAGTCGTAGGACCCAACGGAAGCGGAAAATCAACCCTCCTCAAAGCCCTCTTAGGACGTCTAAAACCGACCTCAGGCATCATCAAGATGGGAGAAATCACCATCGGCTATTTCGATCAGCACCGTGAAATGCTCGATGACAATCTCAATCTCATAGAGACCTTCTGTCCCCATGGAGGTGACCGTGTCGATGCGCAGGGAACCGACTATCACGTCTACGGCTATCTCAAAAACTTCCTCTTTCCACGAGAGTTTTTGGATAAAAAAGTAGGTACCCTCAGCGGCGGCGAGAAAAACCGTGTTGCATTGGCACTGCTGTTTACGAAAAAAGTAGACTGCCTCATTCTCGATGAACCGACCAACGATCTCGATATTCCGACCATCAATATCCTCGAAGAAAAACTCCAAAACTTTTCTGGTGCCGTTATCTTGGTGAGCCACGACCGTTATTTTGTCGACAAGATCGCCAAAAAGCTCTTTATTTTCAAAGGGGACGGAACGATCGAAGAGAGCTACAAACCCTACAGCGAATACCTCGAAGATGAAAAAGAATTTGCCGAGATGGACGCGATGCAAGCAGAGTTTACCAAAATAGCAACCCCCGTTGCCGTCCAAACGCAAAAGACAAAAGTGCTCAAGCTCAGTTTCAACGAACAAAAAGCACTCTCAACGCTTCCGCTGGAGATTGATGCGCTTGAGGCAAAAATCGATGAGCTCAATGCTTCTCTAGCTGATCCAAAAAAGTATGAAAAAATTGGGATCAGCGTTTTAGCGCAGGAGCTGGAACAAACAAAATCCCTTTACGAAGAAAAAGTAGAAGAACTCCTCACCATACAAGAAAAAGAAGAAGCAATCGAAGCGCTCAAGAACCCTTAAACGAGGTAATCTACTACTTTGGCCATAGTGGTCACTTCTTTGATGACATTAACTATCTCTAAGTGTGCTGGATGAATAGCGTACGCACTTAAGCCTGCTTGATCTTCAAACGTAGAGGTGAGTACCAAATCAAATGAACGCTCAGACTTACTGATATCAATCCCTACTTCCATACGTTTCAAGCTCTCGATCTTACTTGGGAGTCCTTCGAGCATAGCTTTGACCTGCACTAAATTTGCCTCTTTATTTTCTTCTTTGAATGCGAACATAACGATGTGTACTAACATACTATTTCCTTTAGCGTTGTAATAAATCTTTTAAACTTTGTTGTGGGGATTTCCCCTCAAAAATGGCATACACTTCATGCGCAATGGGAAGATAGATCGATTTTTGTGCAGCGATCTCATGCAGTGCGTACGCCGTCCCGATCCCCTCGCTGACTTCACCTATCTCTTCACATACCGTTTCTTTGGTTTTCCCGCTTGCCAATCCCAGACCTACGCGGTAATTGCGTGACATGGAAGAACTCGCTGTCAAAAACAAATCACCCGCACCGCTGAGGCCTAAAAAGGTATCATCTTGCGCTCCGTATACTTGTCCAAAACGCTGCATCTCAACCAAACCTCTGGAGATGAGGGAAGCCGCCGCATTTTTACCAAGCCCAAGCCCCTCGCAAATACCTGCGGCGATAGCGATGACATTTTTATACGCACCCGTAATCTCTGCCCCGATAACATCATCGCTCACGTAGGTACGGATGAATTTTGGAAACAATGCCGCTAGATCCTGTGCTGTTTGTTCACTGACCGAATTTACTACCAGTGCCGTAGGAAGTGATTGCAACACTTCCGAGGCAAACGATGGGCCCGATAAAAAGGCTAAATACTCTTCTGGTACATACTGCGCATAGATCTCATTCAAAAATTTTCCGCTGGATGCTTCAATCCCTTTGGCCGCAACCAAAATCTTTTGTCCTGAAAATCTAAAATTTTCTTTGAGCCATTGCGCTATTTGCTGTGCAGGTACCGTTATAATAAGATACTCACACGCCAACACCTCTTCAAGAGTGCGAAAATTCTCCCAATCACGCTTCGTTCGTGAAGTGATAATCACCTCATTTTTTTCACTCAGGGCAAATGCAAGGGCCTCGCCCCATTTGCCCGCACCGATTACGCCAACTTTAGTCATGTTTTCTCTTTACAGCTTGTTTCAATGCATCTAGTTTATCTTGATATCCGATAACCACAAACACATCATGAGGATCAATATGATGGTTGTGACCCTTTGAAGCAAAACTAAACGTAGTTCCCATTTCATGGTCCACAATCGCGAGCAATATAACATCATATTCGCTTTTAAAATGGATGTCATGCAAATGCTTACCCACAAAAACTGAATGCCTCGGTACTTCAATCTCGACAATATTCAACAATCCATCTTGATAGAGTACATCATGCAAGACTTTCGTTACAATCGGTTTTTCAAGCATATCGGAAATGACATTGGCCGCGATTTGCAGACTTGGCAAGACTTTATTCGCCCCTGCACTTTTCATCTTACTCGCGCTTTCATTGTCTTGCGCCAAAGCAATGATGTTCAATTTTTCAAATTGGGCACGCAAAGAAATCGTTAAGAACACATTTTCAGAATCATTTGCCAACGCACAAAAAACAATCAGTGATTTGACATCAAAATGCTCCTCAATACGGCTCCAATCATCGCCAAGATCGACCAATTCCACCAAGAAACCAGCTTCACACGCTGCTCTTTCCTCCTCTTTTGTCATCACAAAAAGAGTAAAATCCTGATAGACATGACGAACATGGCGAGCAATTTGCTGCGAGTACTCATTAAAGCCAAAAACAGCTGCGCAACGTGCAATCATTTCATCTTCTTTCGGTGCAACAGATCACGAAACTCATAGCTCAACGCTTTATTAGCCACAACGATCGCGACATCTCCTGCCTGAATCTCATAGCTAGGCTGAGGATTGAATGCAAAAGTCTGCGTGCTGTTTTGATAAATGCCCAACATGCTCAGACGCTGATGAAACAAAGGATGCAGGAGTAATTCAAAAAACCGCTTTGACATTCCGCTGTCTAAAATAATCTCTTCGATAACGGTTCCCCCATGCCCCAAGCGCAATGCATGAATGACATCATAGGCGATGGGCTGATGACTGATACGCTGGCTCATCAACCCCACTAATTGGTGCGGATTCACCATCTCATCAATTCCTGCCAATGAAAGCTTTTTACGATTTTCATGATGATGTAAAATTGAGTAAAGAGGAACTTTTTTATTGATTTCCCGTATCGTCAATGCCGTGTAAACATTAGCGACATCACTGTCTTCTAGCAATATGACCGCAATGACCTGTTCTTCAAACTGGATATTGGTTGTATGATACGTATGCAAGGATGAAGGATCGGCATTGATGACAATAAACCCCTCACTTTGTGCCTCTTTTGCCTTTAGCGGATCTTTTTCCAAGATAACGATATGTTTAAAGATTTTTTTCAAGCGATGAATCACTTCATGGCTCAACGACGAATAGCCGCAAATCAAATAAAAATTCTCTAATTTACTGACGTCATCAATAACTTTTTCTTCTTTGATTTCATCGAGCTTTTCCGTAAAAGCACTCACGATAATAGAAGTAGCAAAGGAGATAACCGCGATACCCGAAACAATGATGACCATTGCAACGACACGACCTTCATGCGTTACCGGAACAAAATCACCATAACCTACGGTAAATATCGTCACCACTGACCAATAAACCGCGTCAAACAAGGTGGTAATTTTCGATGCAGGATTGTGTGCTTCCATAACGTAAATCAAGACCGAAGAAACCGTGATAATAATCATGGCAAACAAGGCAAGCGTTAAAAGTTCAAACTTTTTGGAAGCAAGAATAGAGATAAGACGGCGTAAGCTTTTAGCGTATCGAAACAGTTTTAAAACACGAAAGAGTATAAACACCCGCAAGAGTCTAAACTCATGGAAAAACGGCATAATGGCCAATAAATCAATGATTGCCGCAGGAGAAAAAATAAACTCCAATTTATGCTTGAAAATCGCTTTCATCGACTTTCTAAGCGAAAATGGCCGATGCAAGAAAAGATCGTGCTCGTACTGATCGATAATAACCTTGGTACTGTCACTGTAAACCCATAAACGCAGTAAATACTCAACCAAAAAAATCAGTGAAATAATGTAATTATTGAAAAAAAGCCAACTTAATGACATTTCATATTTGACTTGACGAATCAGAATATAGACACTGAGCATTATCAGTGCTATCATCGTCAAGTCAAAATATTTTTTGTACGGGTAGTTGCTGTTTTCTAAGAAGTTGTAGGTTGTATTTTTAACATTACGATATAGGGGAGACGAATGGATAAAAAATGCAAAAGCGACAATCCATCGACCCAACATACGGTTCCTATTGTGCTAATTTAGCAATCAAAATATCATTGAGGGCATTTGGATTCGCAGAACCTTTGGATGCTTTCATCGCTTGACCGACAAAAAATCCGAACAACTTGTCTTTACCCGATTTGTATTCAGCTACTTTATCCGCATTCGCCGTTAATATCTCATCGATCAACGCTTCAAGCGCACCGGTATCGCTTACTTGTTTAAGCCCTAATGTGTCAATGATCGCATCCACATCTCCGCTGTTATTGGCCAATAAGTAGTCCAACACCTCTTTGGCGGCTTTACCGCTGATAATGTTCTCTTCAATGCGCTTTACAAGTGTTCCAAGCGTCACAGCATCCACGACAGAGTCAACCGCACTCATTCCGCCACTGAGACGTCCTTGCAACTCAACCGTTAGCCACGTAATCGCATTACGCGCTGTAATACCGCATGCCAACATCGCCTCAAAATAATGTGCACTTTCCAAGGTCGCCGTAACCACTGCCGCATCATAAGGACGCACACCAAACTCGCTCACAAAGCGCTCCTTCTTAGCATCCGGAAGTTCCGGGATATTACGCATCGTGGTGTACATCGCATCATCCACCACTACTTTGAGCAAATCAGGCTCAGGGAAATAGCGATAGTCCGCCGCACCCTCTTTACCACGCATTGACCGGGTCTCTTGTTTACTTTGATCAAATAAACGGGTCTCTTGGACGATCTCCTGATCATACAATCCGTCTTCCCATGCCTCGCGCTGACGCGCTACTTCTAGCTCGATCGCTTTTTGGATAAAACGAAAACTATTGATGTTTTTGATCTCTACACGGGTGTAGAGCTTTTCGTCGCCCTTTGGACGAATCGAGACATTCACGTCAACACGAAATGATCCCTCTTGCATGTTTGCATCACTAATATCCAAATAACGGACAATCGAGTGCAGTTTTTTAAGATACAAGATTGCTTCTTCCGCACTGCGCATATCGGGCTCAGAAACGATCTCGACCAATGGTGTACCCGCACGATTCAAATCGACTTTTGAGATAGGACCTTCATGGATATTTTTTCCCGCATCGGATTCGATATGGGCACGATTGATACGGATGGCTTTTTGAGTACCATCTTCAAAATCAACCGTTAGTTTCCCATGTTCAACAATAGGAGTATAAAGCTGTGTAATTTGATATGCCGTAGGACTGTCGGGATAAAAGTAACTCTTACGATCGAAAAAGCTCGTGCGATTGATCGTCGCATCTACAGCAGTGCCAAACATTCCCGCTTTTCTCAACGCTTCTTTGTTTAATACTGGCAATGCACCCGGAAGAGCCAAACATGTCGGACAGGTGTTAGTGTTTTGTTCGTGGTTGAAGCTCGTAGGACATGAACAAAAAAGTTTAGATTCGGTGTTGAGCTGGACGTGTACTTCTAGTCCGATGACTGTTTCAAACATACTGATAGTTCCTTGCAAAAATAAATTCTGCCTCTTAAGAGGCAAGCTTTAGTGCCTCAGCGGCTAGCGTAGCTGGAGGGACTTTGTTCCTTCAGCGTATAAAATAACGTATCGATGCAAATCCGTAAGCGCCGGCTGCTTCGACTTCATTTATCTGCTCTTGAGAGAGTATGCCCCCCAACGCAAAAATAGGTATACTTATTTTATCCACTATTTGTTTTAAATCCTCTAAACCCTTGGGTTCGCCTTTGTTTGGAGAAGCAAAAATAGGGCTGTAGGTCACAGAATCTGCACCCAATCCTTGCGCCATCAATGCTTCCATCTGGGTATGAGTACTGACAACCACATACAATCCTCGTGATTTAGCATGCCCTATCTCATAAAATTGATGAGAGGTCAGATGGACACCGTCTGCTCCAATTTGATACGCGATAAGAGGATCCCCATGTACTAAGACATTAGCCACATTATTTTCTCGGCAAGTATCAATAAATACACGTGCAAGTTCAGGGTAAAAAGGGGTTTCTTTGTCACGGAAAAGGGCATAATCAGGAGTATGGTGATCAAATACACTCTTTAAACGGTCAGTCAATGTTTCAATAGAGTGACCGTAAAAAAGAGGATCGGTAATTAAATAGGACTTCACTCTTGCGCTGGAGACGAATTAGAGTTAAGGGCATCACGTATTTCGCTTAAAATTGCCGTTTGCTTCGATAACTCATTATGACGATCTCTCGACATTGAAAGGTTTTCCAAAATGACAATCGAAAACAATGCGATAAAGAGGAAAAGGAAAGCAAATAATAACGCGGTAACAACGCCCAAGAAGATAAAAGATTGAAACGTTACCCAAGTGCCGACAATCGCGAATCCCCACGAAGCCCCTCCAAGGAAGCTTAGAAGTGTATCATGTGTATTGCGGCTTTTCATGGAGGTTTTCTTAGTGATCGTCGCTAAGAAGTACTGCACCGCCAAGATAAACATAAGTAAGCATCATAAAGATAAACGCTTGCAAAAATGCCATAAAAGTCAAAAGTGCAAAAGGGATCATTGGCAACAACCATGGAGCTAACATCAAAATAACCATCAAGAACATATCGTCCCCTTTGACGTTACCGAATAATCGGAAACTCAAAGAGATAACACGAGAGATATGAGAAACGATCTCGATTGGGAACATCAACCATGCCAACCACCATACTGGACCCATGAAGTGTTTGAAATACGTAATCAAACCATTACGACGAATACCCTCAAAGTTGTAATACGTGAAAACAACCAAGGCTAATGCTAGGGTGAAATCCAAAAAGGCACTCGGTGCTTCAAAACCAGGAATAACCCCAATTACGTTTGCGATACCTACAAATAAACCGATAGTTGCAACCAACGGAAGGTAGCGACGCGCTTCCGTTTTACCCATAACATCCGCACCCATTGCCAAAACACCGTTAAGGTATGCTTCCATAACGTTCTGTGTTCCTGTTGGAACCAAACGAAGATTAGCCGTTGCCATACGTGCAAGAATGATTACGATTGCTGCTGCAAGCAACATGTGTGTTAGAAAGATAAAAGCATGATCTTCGCTGTAAAGACCAAAGAAAGTAAACAATTCGCCCATGAGTTAGCGTTCCTTTGCGGGTAATATTGGCATGATTATAATAGAATTGAGTTTAAACTCCTATAAACTCAAATGACAAAGTTCTTTTTTTGCGGTTAAAATATCAGCTGCAATGGCCTCTTTTAACAACTCTAAGGTCTCAAACTTTTGATTTTTGCGTAAAAAACGGACAAAACAGATGGTTGCCTTGCGAACCTTCTGTACATCCATGTCCAAAATATGACTCTCTATCGCATACGAACCGTCGGTACAGACCCGATGTCCCATAAAGGCAACCGATGGATGATAATGTTCTTCATCATCAAGTCGAGTTAGAGTAGCGTATACGCCCTCTTGGGGAACCAAAAATCCTTGGCACTCCAAGTTCAGTGTAGGAGCGAGCTCTTTTTTTCCCAGCCCCTGCCCTGAAACAACGGTTCCGCTGATACAATAGTTGTGCCCCAAAAATCGGTTCGCACCGTGTATGTCCCCGATTTGCAGTTTCGCCCTGATCTTATGGGAATGGACAGAGTCATTGTCAATCGTTACTTGTTCGATGACACACACAACACCCGCAAAAAATCTATTTAGGTCCTCATGGGAATAGCGGCGGTCTTTTCCAAAATGAAAATCATACCCCACTACCATCTTTTTTAAGTGCGGAAATTGCGCCAGCAAGTGATGAACAAATTCCTCGCCTTCCAAATGACGGATATCATCCAGCGGATAATAAACAATCGGATAATGGGTATGTTTTTCACGCTCACGACCCGGAGTCATATTCGCATACCCTGTCTCGATAACTACAATCGCCCCATGCTCACCCAGTTCATTAAAGAGTTGCTGATGCCCAATGTGCATCCCGTCAAATCCGCCAATGGCGATGGAATCAATTTTTGACAAAGCCATAACACGTTTCCTGATTACCCTCTTTACCCGCGATGTGCGCAGTCTCTTTGGCAATGAGTTTCCATCCCAAAAGTGCGCAGGTGTCTTCAAAGCGGATCATCGCTTTTCCAATCGCCTTATCATCTTTGACCACGCCGTTTTTGTCCCGCTTTACCTCACGTCCCACTTGAAACTGCGGCTTGAACAAGATAATGATATTGCGAGAACTCAATCGGTCAATCGATTCAAGCACCAACTCTAAAGGGATAAAAGCAACATCACACGTCACCATCTCATAGGTCTTTTCAGGAGCAAAATTACGAATATCGGTATTTTCAAAAACACTTACTCGACTGTCACTGCGTAGACTAGGATGGAGCTGATCACTTCCCACATCCACACACGTCACGTGCGCGACTCCCTCTTCCAACAGAACTTGCGTAAATCCGCCCGTGCTTGAACCGATATCAAGAGCATTCAGCCCAGTAAGATCCCACTGCGTAAACGGTAGAATTCCTTTGAGCTTGATCGCGGCACGACTGACATACTGCGCATTATCCGCCATCGTTACGCTCATCGTCTCATCCGCTTCAAACGATACTTTATCAATGATCTTGCCATCCACACTGACTGCGTGGTCTTTTATCAACTGTTGTGCTTTATTTCGGCTCTCTGTCAGCCCTATTTCTACCAAATAACTGTCTAATCTCATTTATATCCCTTTTAAACGCCAAAGGAATTCATCCCTTTGGCTACGCTAACCGCTATGGCACTAAAGCTTGCCTCTATGAGGCAGAAATTTTCTCTCTAAACTCACTCTCGGTGAGTAATGCAATCCCTAATTCTACCGCTTTATCATATTTACTTCCTGCATCTTCGCCGTAAATGACAAAATCGCTCTTTTTTGAGACCGATGAAGCGACTTTTGCCCCTAATTCTTCAAGGATCGCTTTGATACTGTCACGGGGAACACTCATCGCACCCGTCACCACGACCGTTTTGTCTTTGAACGGATTCTCAACAGCGACTCTTTTGACCGGTTCAACGGGAGAAAGTGCTTCTCGCAGGGCATCGATCTTCGTCCCGTTGACCCGGACAAACTCCAACACCGATTCGACCATCTCTACACCAAAGCCTTCCAAAGCCAAAATATCTTCCCGATTCGCCTTATCAAAGGCAGTCCCGAAAGCGGAGCATAACGTTTTGGACGCCACTTCGCCGATGTGTTCAATCCCCAAGGCATTGATGAAGCGCCAGCAATCGCACCCCTTTGCCGCTTGTATCGCATCGAGGAGATTTTGGCTCTTTTTCTCCTTGAATCCTTCCAAACTCAAAAGCTGTTCCAGCGTCAGACCAAAAAGATCGATCAGTTCTTTTATCAATCCCGCTTCATGCAGTGCCAAAACGATTTTTTCCCCCAATCCGTCAATGTTCAGGCACGGTTTGGAGGCAAAATAGACGATTGAATTGACCACCCGCGCTTCACAACCCAGATTTTGGCATTTGATCAATGCACCCTCATCGAGCAACTCGCTGTTACAGACGGGACAATGCTTAGGTCGCTCAATTGCTATTTCGCTTCCATTTCGATCTGCCGTGATGACCTTCACGATTTTGGGAATCACATCACCGCTGCGCAAAATGATCACTTTGTCCCCGATACGGATATCCTTGCGGGCAATTTCGTCAAAGTTGTGCAGAGTTGAACGTTCTACCGTCACCCCCTCGATGTCAACAGGTTCGACAATCGCAACGGGAGTCACGACACCGCTACGTCCTACTTGATAAATCACCTCTTTGAGCGTCGTGAGTTTCTCAATTGCCGGAAATTTGTACGCTGCTGCCCAACGCGGATTTTTGACCGTATACCCCAGCTCGTCTTGTACGGAAATCGAATCGACTTTGATCACCATCCCGTCCAACAGCATCGCAAAATTATCCCTCTCGACTCGCATCTCATGATAAAACGTCTCTATCTCGTCCGAACTTTTGCACAAATGGGTCATGTGAGGATTACGGAATCCCAACGCATACACCCATTCCATCCGCTCACTCAGATTGGGAATCTCTAATGTATTTGCCCCGATACCGTAGGGCATAAACACCAAACGCCGTGATGCCGTGATACGGGTATCCAGCTGCCGTAAACTTCCTGCTGCCGCATTACGCGGATTGGCAAACAGATTTTCTCCGCTTCTTAGCCGTTCTTCGTTGATCTTCTCAAAATCCTCTTTGAAGATCACCACTTCGCCCCGTATTTCGATGCGCTCTTGGTAATCGATCGTTAGAGGAATACTTTGTATCGTCTTGGCATTTTGGGTAACGTCTTCACCCAGTGTCCCATCACCGCGTGTAATCGCCTGAACCAATCTGCCGCCATTATATATGAGATTTAAACTCGCCCCGTCAAACTTCGGCTCGCTGTAAAACTTCACATCTCCATACACTTTGGTGATACGCTCAACCCACTTATCGAGTTCTTCTTTATTAAAAAGATCTTCCAAGCTCCACATACGGCTGAGATGCTGTGCTTTATCAAACTTATCCTGAGGCTCATCACCTACACGCTGTGTCGGGGAATCGGGGATAATATCACTAGGATTAGCATGCTCATAGGCGACCACTTTGTGATAGAGACGGTCATACTCTTCGTCTGTTGTAATAGGGTCATCAAGGACATAGTAGTGGTAGGAATATTTTTTGAGTTGTTCTACAGCGGTTTTATACTCAGTTTTGGTCATTGATTTGATCTTTTTATCTTGATTTTTTTTCATTTCCATTCAGGAAACGTTTGCCAAGAACTTAGCCAATTTCCAAGTTCATGCGCCGGCATAGGACGTGCGATAACGTACCCCTGTGCCAATTCGCATCCAAGCTCTAACAGTAATGTGCCGTGTTCCACTGTTTCGACCCCCTCAGCAATCACCTGTCGATGAAATGCTTTGGCTAAGCCAATAACCCCTTCTAAAATATTCAGATCATTAGAGTCGATCAGCATATCACGAACAAAACTCTGATCGATCTTTATCAGAGTAATCGGAAGCTGCTTCAGATAGGTCAATGATGAATACCCGGTACCAAAATCATCCAAAGCAAAACTCACACCGATATCTTTGCATGCTTCAATGATCTTGGCGGTTCGTGCAACGTCTTCAAGCGCACTGGTCTCCAATAGTTCTATCTCTAAACTGGAAGGATCGACATCAGGATGTTCTAAAACGATTTGATGAAGTCGTTTGACAAAATTTTCTTCCTGTAATTGGTTAGCACTGATGTTCACACTTACTTTGATATCGACTCCGGATGTATGCCAAAGTCCGATTTGGGTAAGTGCCGTATTAATGACCCATTCTCCCACCACGATCTCTATGGCATGGTTTTCGATGATCGGGAGAAACTGTATCGGAGGTAAAATCCCTTTTTGAGGATGTTGCCAACGAATCAGTGCTTCTACCCCAACAACTTTTCCCGTTCGCATATTGACCTTTGGCTGGTAATAAAGGACAAATTCATTGTTTTCAAGCGCTTGCCCAATATGCTTAATACTTTCGTGATGCCCACGTATAGTCCGATCCAGTTCGGCATCAAAAACATGATATTGATTTTTTCCGGAAAGCTTGGCTTGATACATAGCCTGATCAGCTTGACGTAACAGCTGATCCGCATCCACATCGCCTGATTGTGGATAAAAAGTGACTCCGATGCTTGCCGATACTTGTAACTTGCGATCATCGATATAGATCGGTTCGCAAGCAGCATCCAGGAGTCTGCCGAGAATCGTGTAACTGCTTGTAATATCCGTTTGATCCATCATAACAGCGACGAATTCATCTCCACCAAATCGAGCAAGGATATCCCCTTCACGCAATGCTTTTTTCATATTGCTAGCAACAGCGATCAATAGATTGTCTCCAGTATCATGCCCATACGTATCATTGATAACTTTGAAACCGTCGAGATCGAGAAATGCCACGGCTAAAGGCTGGTCATGCCGCTTGCTCAAAGCCATAGCCTCCTGCAAATAATCTGCCAATAAAACACGGTTTGGCATATCGGTCAGAACATCGTAATGCGCTATGTGTTCAAGGCGCCCTTCATGCTCTTTGATTTGAGTGATATCGGAGAAAAGTGCCACATATTGCTGAATGTTCCCATGAGCATCACGTACCGTACTGATCGTAAGCATCTCAGCATAGACTTCCCCACTCTTTTTGCGGTTCCATATTTCACCATACCAATAGTTTTGTTCAATGAGGCTATGCCACATGTCGGCATAAAACTTCTTACTTTGGCGACCGGAACTAAGAATGCGCGTGTTCTTTCCAATCACGTCATCTCTGCTGTAGCCGGTAATCGTACAAAAAGCAGTATTTACATCGATTATCGTGCCGTCAGGATCAGTGATAACGATCCCTTCTCTTGCATGGATGAAAACATTGGCGGCAAGCTGAAGTTTCTCGTCGGCCTCTTTTTGTTGAGTAATATCACGCGTAACACCCAAATGAACCTTTTTCCCCTGATCTAGCATCGGCACAGAATGCATCTCAAACCAACGCCGTGTCCCATGCAGACCAATTCCTTCCAATTGCATCTGCATCGATTCACCCGCAAGCACTCGGTCGTGCAGTTCGCTATAAGCTTGATGATATTCAGGAAGAATATAATCTAAGATACTCTTTCCTTTAATCTGATCCAATAAATTCACTTCAAGCATTCCCAGACCTGCCGAATTCATATGTATTACATTTTTATCTTCATCAATAACTTTTATACAGTTAGGCTCATTCTCGATAATCGCTCTCAAATACCCTTCGCTCTCTTTTAGTTTGCGATGTGTATTCCATAAACGTATCAGTACAATCAAGCCAATCAAGCCGAGGATAAAGACCATCACGATAATTTGCTTATGATAGCTCTGCCAAACCTCTCTAACGGTAAGTTTTGGTTCACTGTCAAACGGTGGCAAACGAAGTGCTCTCAACATGTTTTCAACTGAACTGTAGTCAGCAGGCAAAGTAAATCCGTCAATCTCCATAGTTTTAGTAAAAGACGAACTGCCCTCAAGTTCAAAGAGTGCCGCAGTGACATAACGAGAGAGCTTTTCGTCAGTCCCGCTTAATGCCGCAAGTGGCCACTCAGGATAAAGACGTGTTGAGACCTGTACCGGAAAATGAGGGTGGTTTTGAAGGTTTATGATTTTATATTCTTCAGCCCTCAGCTTCCCCTCTCTGACCATGTGTTCCAAGACACCGCTGCGGACAAATCCCACATCACCTTTTCCTGAAAGTACCGATTTAATCACATTATCGTGCGGCATTCCGGTTATTTCAAACTTGGTCTCTTTATCTAAATTTATACCGGCTTGATCAAATTCATACATCTGCATCTGATAGCCGCCCATAGACTCGGTATTGGTAGCCGCAATGGTTTTACCCTTAATGTCTTCCAAGGAATTGATATTTTTTTGGTCTGCACGAGCAAAAATAACGCCTCCAAATTCTTTTTCCGTATGACCGCTTTCTTTGACAGCTAAGGTTGCCAGAGGAGCAGACAATCCTTCACGTTTTTGCAGTAAAATGTAGTTGACGGGATTGGTCAGTACAAAGTCGACTCGATGTTGCGCGACAGCCGCTTCTAATTCAGAATAGATGAGCGCTTCGACTGTAAATTTATGTTCTGGTATAGCTTGATTCAATACAGTTTCTAAAGGTTTCCACTGTGCAAGCGTTTGAGGTTTTGGGCGAAACGAAAGGACTCCGATCACAATCGGTTTATTCACTGAAGCGATGTTTTTGACACCGTTATCCAAACCCCATATTGGAGAGAGAACAATAAACGTTAAAATAAACAAAATCTGCTTAGACAATAAATTCCACACATATTTTTTCAATTTTATCCTCCCTCCTTTCATAAAATATTTCTTTAATAGAACCTTAGCCATTTTCAGCTAAAAATCTTTCAATATCCCCCTCGATCTTCGCTGCGGCAGTCGTCGCTTTTTCAATATATCGGTTCTGAAAATGGCGATCCAGCATCGGATCAGAATCGTAGTTGTTTAGGATCGAATGATCAAACCATTGTGCGATTGCCGCCACATTGATAACCTGACCGCTCGTCCCGATCACCACGAGCATGTCACACTCCTCAACCGATTCCTGAAGCTTCTCATACATCGGTGCCGCTTCTCCGAACATCACGACATTGTGACGGATTCGGTCACTCTCACATCCAGGACACACGACCCCTATTTGAGACTCATACCCTATCATAAAGACCCGTCCGCAATCCTCACAGCGCAACTGCGTCAACGTCCCATGCAAATGGAGAACCTCATCACAACCGGCACGTTCAAACAGATCATCGACATTTTGGGTCAAAACATCGATTTGGTGAGGGTATTTTGCTTTTAAACGGGCCACCATCTCATGAGCTGTATTGAAAGATTTATCTTCCAGATCGCGGCGTCTCGCATCGTAAAAATCAGCGACCAGTTTTGGATTTCGTGCGAAGCCCTCAACCGAGCATACTTCCATGACATCATACTCTTCCCATAAACCGTCGGCATCACGAAATGTACGGATACCGCTTTCGGCGCTGATACCTGCACCGCTTAAAATAAGAACTTTTTTCATTAATTCTCCTGTTATAGGAATTATACTGCTGCTAGATTAATTGGAGGAAATATATAATGTGACAAAGGATCATTACATGGCTATCGACAATTCATCTTATAACGCAATAGAATGTTAGAACCTTACTACTTTGGTTTGGCAGCCCAATTCATCATGGCTGTCTCTATTGTCCCCTATACGATCAGTATCTTTCGAGGCACTGTGAAACCCAACCGTATTTCCTGGTTTATTTGGAGTATCATAGGTTTTGCCTTTTGGCTGATCACCCCCGACACAGCCGATCAGGTCACTCGGATGCTCACTGTTATTTTTTGGATCAATCCGACACTGATCTTTGTGTTGACCCTCTTTCGGGGTGAGAACCTCAAACCTGATACTTTGGAAAAGTTCTCCCTGCTTGTGGGACTCTGCGCCATCGTGATTTGGCTCATCTTTAAAAACAGTTCGGGCGTCTTGCCTACTATCATAGCCATAGCCGCAGACTTTTGCGCCCTCTTGCCGACACTTCGCTTTGTGATAAGTGCTCCCGATGAGGAGACACCACTGGTATGGATCTGCTTCTTTCTGGGATCATTCATCGGTGTTTTTGGGATCGAGCACTACACGCTGGAGAGTCTGTTGCTGCCCGTCTATATGACCATCGGGTCCTCTTTGGTCGTCTTCCCGCTGATACGCTATCGTATCAGGATGAGGATTCCGATCAGGAATTGGATCATCTGATTCATCTGACTCCTAATCTTGTACAAAATAATTAGATTCTTTTGCTGTCTCTTGTTTGACCTTCCAAATATATAATTCCTCTAAACTGAACAAAAATATAAATAATGAAGGTATTTTATCGCCATGAATGACACTTCTGCACCTATAAAAACACTGGACGATCTAGCAAAATTGGCAGATTATTCGCTCCTAAACACACTCACTCCTGATCCTGAGGCGAGCGCAGACGGAGTCGATCATTCTCCCCGACAAGTGTTCTCAGGCCACTATGTCCCCGTGAACCCTACCCCTATCAAAGAGCCGCACTACATAGCCCACAGTCAGACTTTTTTTAAAGAGCTTGGATTCGATGATGCCCTCGCAACCTCTGAGGATTTCATGCGGATGTTCTCGGGCGATGCTTCACAACTGCCAAAACCTTTACGCACTCATGGTTGGGCGACGGGCTATGCCCTCTCGATCTATGGCACAGAATACTATAATCAGTGCCCTTTTCAGACAGGCAACGGTTACGGTGACGGACGTGCCGTTTCCATCCTGGAGGCGAATATCAACGGAAAACACTGGGAAATGCAGCTCAAAGGGGGCGGCAGAACCCCCTACTGCCGCGGAGCTGACGGACGTGCGGTATTGCGTTCAAGTATAAGAGAGTTTTTGGCACAGGAGCACATGTACGCACTGGGCGTACCGACCTCACGTTCGCTCACACTGTACACCTCTAAAACGGAGAAGGTAAAACGCCCTTGGTTTAATCAGGGATCGTATTCACGAGACCCCGAAGTGATGATCGAAGAAGACGTAGCGATCACGACACGAGTCGCACCCTCGTTTCTTCGCGTAGGTCAGATAGAGCTTTTCGGGCGTCGCGCGCGTAAAAGCGAACACTCAAAAGCGCACAAAGAGCTCGAGCAGATCGTATTGCACTTGATTGAGCGTGAATACAGTGAGACCATAGATACGCAGTTGCCTTTTGAAGAAAAAGTGCTCTTGTTAGCACGTGAGTTCCGAAGTCGCCTCACAGCTCTTGTTGCCAATTGGATTCGTGTGGGCTACTGCCAAGGAAATTTCAACGGTGACAACTGTGCGGCAGGAGGATTTACTCTCGATTATGGTCCGTTTGGGTTTATCGATATGTTTGACCCGAAATATCAGCCTTGGACGGGTGGCGGAGTCCATTTCTCATTTTTCAATCAGCCTCAGGCTGCCCAACGCAACTTTCACATGTTTTGCTCGGCGCTAAAACCGCTCATAGAGTCAAATCCCGATGTTCAAAGCCGGCTCGATGAGATCGACCATGGTTTTTCTCAAATCATGCTAGAGCAAATGGAGAAGATGTTGACGGCAAAACTGGGTCTCTCCACCTATGATGCCGCACTGGTCCAAGAACTTTTTAGCCTCATGGTCCAGACTCACGTTGATTATACGATCTTCTTCCGTGAGCTCTCATCGGTACCTGATGAGATTAGTCCACTTCTAAGAAGCTTTTACGATGAGACGTTTCTTGATAAAAAACTCTTAGAGAGCTGGTCAGCATGGCTGGAAAAATGGAAATCACTTATAGATGCCGCTACTCCAGAGTCTCGCGAGAAGCTCTCACAGCAGATGAAACGGGTCAATCCAAAATACACGTTGAGAGAATGGTTCCTGGTACCCGCTTATCAGCAAGCAACCGCCGGAGACTATACACTTATCAGGGAGTTGCAAGAGGTGATGACACACCCTTATGATGAGCAGTCCAGTGAAATAGAAGAGAAATACTATCGGGAAAAACCTGCTCACTTCTTTGACATCGCCGGTATATCTCACATCAGCTGTTCGTCGTAATTAACCATCTAGGGCTCAGTTTTATCTGAGCTCTATTAAAACTCCATTTGGACTTCTTTTGAACTTTGGATGTAGAGCAAGACGTTTGTAAAAGCATATTGATCCATCACTTCCATCCCCTCTTCTTCGTATTCAAATAAATAGTCAAATCCGTCCAACTCAATGTTTTTGAGTTTCTTTAGATGAATAGCGTAGAGTAATAAATCAGCCAGGTCACTGACTGGGATAAATTTTCTAAAATCTTTTTTGAACTCTCTGATGTATTTACTACCGATTGTTTCATTTGACATCAGCAGTATCCAAAGAATAATATTGTCTATCTTTTGGGGTGCATTCACTTTTTTTAAAAAACTGTCATAGAGCTCTTTGTTTTGAGCCATTTCTGCGAGCTGCTCATTGGCCTGTGTTGTTAAAAAGTTGATTCTTTCATCACTCAGTTTATAATTTTTATACGCATCTAATACTGACTCTGCAATCTGAAATGTGTGCACTGATTCTCTTTTTGTTTAAATTATCTAATTAATGACTTGGGGATCACTTGACCCTATTCTTTATTTTTCTTTTAATCGTTTCAATGCCGTTTTATACACCGCCATATCATCCCGTTCACCGATCGCCATGATATGGACCAAAATTTCCTCTTCGATCACTTCATAAACGATCCGAATTTTCTTTTTTTCGGCATACATCTTTCGATACCCAGAGAGATCGATCCCACTTCTATTTCCAAGCTTCTCTCCCAACTCAGGAGAAACAGAAATTTTTACAAGCTGTTTAGCAACCCGTTCACGAACTCCATTATCCAACTTTAAAAACTCTTTTTCGGCTTCTGGATGAAATTTGAGCGTGTATGCCATTACAGGACAATACCCGCTTTTGCCATGACATCATTAAATGGGATATAAGACTCTTTTGGAGTTTCTTTACGTTCACGGATCACTTCTGC
Organism: Sulfuricurvum sp.; assembly: GCA_030692765.1. GTDB lineage: Bacteria > Campylobacterota > Campylobacteria > Campylobacterales > Sulfurimonadaceae > Sulfuricurvum. The sequence goes on along the minus strand of JAUYUB010000016.1, from coordinate 54,704 downwards.
CAAACCGATATGTTCTGCCATATCTGCTAGTTCTTTTATCCGCTCGTATTCATCAATACTCAGCATGACCGCTTCAGGGCGGTTATTTTTCATCACAGCAATTTTTTCAACACTATGATGGGAAATTTTATCCAATGTTTGACGCAGTGTTTTAAGCAGATCAGTAACCGATACCATCTCTTCACGACTGTATGCAATCATAATTAATCCTTTGTAGTATTCTTTAAAGAATTATACAATGTTTTTAGGGGATCTCTTATTGATCTTATATATTAAAGAGTAGCCTGTCCCCTTTTTCTCTTACATCACTTAATTTGTCATTTCTAAAATTTTCTAACAGTGGCTCTGAAATTTGAAATGTGTGCAATGTTTCTCTTTTTGTTTAAATTATGTATTTATTCCGACACCGCTTTAGCTCAAGATTTTTTTAAAAGCTTTTGCAGCAATATCTCTTCAACATTTTGTCTTGAGTCTAAAATAGCCATGATGTACACCGTGTCATTGCCGACTTTGTAGATAATCCTCCAAGGAGACGCGATAACCTCTCTATACAGCGTTATCCCTTCTTTCTGGAGTTCTGGTACAACTCTCCCTTTTAAAGGGAAAAAATTACTGGAATGGGCTTCTTCTCTAATTTTTAAATAAATATCATTTGCATTGCTCGGACTATCTTTTTTAATATATTCAATAATATTCAAAAGGTCACTTTTAGCATTGAGCGTCCATAGTAGTTTATAGGTTTTAGTCATTTTTTCAGTAATTCTTCTACCGAACGAAATACATCCTCTTCGCTCTGCACATTTCCATTTTTTATATCTTCTTCGGCAAACGACAGCAGTTTTAAAAGTGAAATAGCATTTTTCATATCTTCATAACTTTGCGGATCTTGAATAACCGCCTTGGCTTCACCGTTTTGGGTGATGATCATAGGTCTATGCGTTTCATTAATATGTTTCAGTACATCTGCCGCTCGACTCTTTAAATAGGTAATGGGTTTAATATCATTCATTAACTGCATTAGTAACTCCTTCGGTCTTAATATGATACCGAATAAAGACTGGTTGTGTCAATTTTAGGTTAGAGTGATTTTGAAGAGCGGCCTTATATATTCCCACATTTCAAGTGAGTCGGTGTCACTATGCATAGCTGTAATTTGCTAATCCTATTGGTCAGTCTTCAATAATCACATCATCAATTGGACGACGCAGACTAAAAGGTGCCACGGGACCATGGCCGAAGCGAACCATTAGAAGCGCGTATTCTCCTTCAAGCTTCAACCATGATTCGAACTGCGGGCGTAACTCGCTCACTTCGATTGGCTGGTTGATGAAGGCAGTACAAATATTAAGTGCAGTCGCTTGCAGGGCGAAGCGCTCATATGCGCGCCCAACTTCAACCCAAGCGGCTTTATTGTTGTGGCTTGATACAAAGACCGCGATACCGGTTGAACTCCTAATATTCGTGGCATCTGTATCGGCTTGCCCCTTTGGTGTCAGCACTACCCCCATAATCAATTTTGCCAACCACCTCGGCAATGCCGGTTGGCCACTGATGCGCCCGGCCAAGCCGTCGCCCATACGCATTGCCTCGCCAATATTGAAACGAATCCAAGCAATAAGTTCCTTTCGGAACGCCCGATCACTCAACTGGGCGATATTTCCTCGCGTTACATAATCAATCACTGCACTCTTCTGCATATCTGACGATAACATGATGGTACGGACAAATGGTCCTTCACCCGCCCTTTTCAATTTCTCAAGCTCCGTCACTCCAATTGGGCTGCCATCATAGGCCGCCTTCACACACTGCCGTTTGGGTATTGCCCGATAAAGATCCGTCGCACATGCCTTGACGTCACTTTTCAAAAAAATATTAATGCCATTTTCATCGGCATCGAATCGAACCTCAGCTGAAAAGCCCTGTGCCGCAGCTGCATGAACAAGATTCTCGGCCGCGCAGCCTAGGCTTTTGAAGAGATGACTGTCATCTGGATCAACAACCGGGCAGCACCGCAAGAAATCTGGCAAGATCGTAATCTTGTCTTTTCGGATACGGAACTTCCACGGCTGTGTGTTGTGGCTAGAGGCTGCGAGCGTAGCGTACCGAATCAACTCTCTTGCATTTAAGTTACCGTCTGACTGGTCACTTGACCGACGCATGTCACTTGCCACTTGATCGTACTCTTGGGTCGATGCCATAATGTCTCCTTCTACGAGCCAACGGAAACCGTGTCCCGTAACGCCGAACGTTTGAAATGAGCAATCAAAAACTGCCTGAGGGTTTTTGATTGGTCTCCTTTGCTTTGTTAAACATCTTCACATGGATATATTTTACATCCAAAATCTAAAAATTACCTTTTATAAAATTCCAATATACCTATTTCATACTTAGTTATTGGGCTGTAATTTTCACCTTTATTTCCAACAGGACAGCTTTGCAATTTCTGCTTTACCAAAACCAATATACTCTACTTCTTTAGTAAATGGAATTTTTATATTGAACTCATCTGCAGAATATAACTCTTTATATTTTTCATGAAGATTAGAAATATTATGTTCGTTTTCTGGAACTTTTTCATACAGTAACTGTATCATCTATTTTATAAATTAACAATACTTTTGTATGGGAGTATAGTATAGGATGACAAGGAGTGTTTCACTCGTAATGAGCTTGTCAACTATGAATCCGTACACCCTTCGACTAGCTCAGGGCGAACGGAAAGCAAAATAATGGAACATTTTACAGTCTCACAATCTTCGCCCCAAATCCACCCAAATGCTGAGGAGCATCGGTAAAGCTTTTGACACTCGGATGGACTTTTAAAAACTCTTTAACGGCATAGGAAAGTTTCCCCGTCCCGATACCATGATAGATGATAACCTCATCAAACCCTTGGAGCAGCGCATCGGAAAGAAACTTATCCATTCTCTCACACGCTTCTTCACCTCGCAGACCATGCAGATCAAGTTTGAGCCCGCTTTTTTGGTCGATCTGCGCGGTATGGGTTGTTTTGACTTTTTTCGGCAGATTGCCTGAGGGCTTGAGATCGAAGAGTTTAACCCGCAAGCGCATCCCTTCCACCTCGATCATCGCATCTTTGCTTCCGATACTCACAATCGTTGCGCGTTGATTTCGATATTTCACTGTTTGCCCTACTGTAAATACAATTGGCTCAGGCTCAGCAATCTTCAACGGCTGATCTTTGGGGATCATCGAGGCTGCTTTGTTGAGCTGTCTATGGATCGCTGCCATATCCATCCCTCGTGCTGCCTCTTTTGCCTCATTGGTCGCTGCATCATACAGCGCACGAAGACGGTTTTTCTCGGCATCGAGTTCACTGCGAAGCGTTTCGCGTGCCTCTTTTAGAGCTAGTTCTTGACTCTTGAGCAAGTCCAATCGCTCATCGACCTCTTTGTTCTTCATCTTCAGCGCACGTTCAAGTTCGCTTCCGCGTTCGATGAGGATATTGAGCTTCTCATGATTTTCACCGTACAGCACTTTGGCACGGCTGATAATGTTTTGATTAATACCGTAGCGTGATGCTGTCTCAAACGCATAACTCTTTCCGATCACGCCGTTTAGAAACTCGTAGGTCGGAACACGGTGTTCTTCGTCATAGATCGCCGCCAACAGCTCCACATCATCACGATCCGCCATCAATGCAGCAAGACGTTTATGGTGGGTGGTGACGATGATCTTCTGCCCCCGTTTGATCAGATCATCCAAGACCACGGCAAACAATGCCGCCGCTTCATCACTGTCCGTACCCAATTCGATCTCATCTACCCCTACAAGAGCATTTTTATGCTCAAACAGATGACTAAACTGCACCATACGACCCGCAAAGGTCGAGATGTCATTACCCACATTTTGAGGATCATCGATCACGGCTTCGATACGTTTAAATCCGCCGATATGCGATTTATGGGCATTGAGTTTCATCGGTATCAGATATTTGGCCATCGCACACGCGCTGAGAATTGATTTAAGTAACATCGTCTTACCACCGGCATTAACACCTGTAATCATCAATAAATTTCCGCGAAATTCGACACTGACCGGCTTTGGCTTATGCAGTGCCGGATGAGAGAACTCTTCAAGAATGATTTTATTGTCACTTTGCGGTTTGAGTATCGCATACCCCTTGGAACGGGCAAACAAAACACGCGCTTGATAATGGTCAAACCGCTCAAACTCACGGTCGATAAACCCGATAAACGGTGTTAACGGTGCGAGTTTGGAAGAAAAGCGCTTGGCATACTCATACAGCTTCGCTTCACGATCTTGCATCACATGGCGCAGCTGCTCTTTGGAACGCAAGATCGCATCGGGAGCGACGTAGAAAAATCCCCCTGCCGTACGACCGATAACAGCACCTTTGAACACATGGTTAAATCCGCCGCGCAACAGCAGACACTCTTCGTCGTTGATATAGTGCACTTGGGTATCCACGAGATATGGGGCCAGCTTTTGGGTGTACAAAAGCCGTTTCATCGACTCATTGATCTCGGTCTTTATCGCCTTGATCCGTTGGGCAATGCGGTGTAGCTCTTCATCACGCGATTCGATAAATTTACCCGTCTCATCAAAATAGTCGTCAATCTCACTAAACGGTTCAGAGATTTGGATCGTCTCCATCCACTCCCCGATCAATCCCGCAAAAGCACTGTTGCGAAGGGTGCGAAAATAGCGGACTACTTTGATCAGCTCAAACATATCTTCAAAACGCAAAACACCCTGCTTTTTGAGATGATTGATAATGGTTTCAAACGGGATGCTTTTGGAAGGTGCTTTGAACTCTAATAGATCAAGTGCCTGAATATAGCGATAATGGCGCTCCTGATCTCCTGGGATAGCAACGTTTTGAGAACGTGCGAAAAACTGCTCAAGTTCAGAGAGGTGAGCAATCAGATCAAGCTTGCCAAAAAGCTCGGCAAGATTGGCGGAGAGATGACTCATCGACACTCTGACGCGCTAAAGATCTGGTTGGGATAACGGGAATCTTGGTTGCCGATATAACTTTGCGTTCCGACACTGTAAGTGAAAGATTTTCTATCAACGTTTATTTTGTTACAACGCAGTGTCTCACCGTTTTTGTATTTCAGCTGCATATCATTGATATGTTTGCTTTCCAAATCTTTCATAATATTGTAAAGAATGGCATTGGCAATAATCAACGTCAATAAAATAAGAGTCATCCACTTTTGACGCCATGTCAATGCAGTAAAGTAGTGCATCCAAATAAAAACAATGACAACGATACTAAACCAGAGCAAATATCCCATCGTTTACTTAATCCCCCGTAATTGATAGGTCAGATCCCCTGCTCCAAAGCCGACGATCAAATCTTTATCATACGTAGTATAGACACTATCACCGGTAATCACTTGGATCGTATCACCCTCACGGTGCAACTTATCCGCCAAAATGAGGTTGTAACGGGAAAATTCGTTTGCAAAATCAATATCACGATGTTCTTCACTCGCAGCCCATACCGGCAAGATTACCAATTCATCCACCCCTTCAAAACACTCTACAAACGCTTGCAGATTATCAATCGTACGTGAATACTTATGCGGTTGCCAGATCGCTACGACACGATTAAAGCCTTTGAGCTTTGCATAGGTTGTCAGAGACTGCATGGTGGCTTTGATCTCGGTGGGATGGTGGGCGTAATCGTCTATGATAACACGATCCGATCCTTTGAAAATCACATCAAAACGCTTTTTGATTCCACGGAAATTAAGGATGTGCACCCGAATGGAAGCGATGCTCATCGTCTGTGCCGCCGCCATGATCGCCAATGATGCATCCATTGCGATGTGCTCCCCAAATCCCCATACTTCAAACTCGCCAAACCCCTTGAGGTGAAAACGGGTATACGGCTCATCATCGATCAAGGTATAGGTAATGTTGGTAATATCCGTACTTGGATACAATCGCAACGCATCACAGGTCAATGTCGCCATAAACGGGTCTTCGGCATTGATCACCCGCACGCTTCCCATCTCGATAAAACGTTTATAGGCATTGTGAAACTCATCAATGTTGTAGTTGTAATACTCCATGTGCTCAGGCTCGGCATTGGTAACGATCGAGCAGTACGGATTGGAGTTCAAAAAACTTCCGTCTGATTCATCTGCTTCAAACAGCAATACATCCGTACTACCGTCATAACGGACATTCGAGCCGAATCCTTTGGATTCTGCACCGATGATCGCACTTCCGTCCATGATCGCCGCCAAGATCGCCGTTGTTGTGCTCTTACCGTGAGCGCCACATACCGCATACACCTTTTTCTCGCTCAAGATTTTTAATAGGGCATCGCGACGATGGAGTACTTCGATACCGCGACGTTTCGCTTCCACGATTTCAGAGTTGGTAGGTTTGATGATCGCCGAGTGGATGACCAATTCACACCCATCAGGGATATTCGCCGCATCATGACCGATATTCACCGTAATCCCGCGCTTGCGCAACAATTCAGTGATATGGGTATCTTTCATGTCCGATCCGCTCACATCGTGTCCGCTAAAACGCATGTATTTCGCGAGACCTGAGATACCGATACCGCCGATTCCTATAAAATGAATTTTCATTCTGTCTCTCCTGCTTCTTCAATGCATTTTTTGAACTCGCCGATGTAGAATTTTCCGCTCTCTTGTACCGCTTTCATATCCACATACTCATCGATAAAATCATCAAACGGGATTTTCGCATCGCATGCCGCGCGGTGCATTTTCATCGCTTCATTAAACGGCTCGTCTTTGCTTAATCCGCCAATGACTTCAAAAAGGGCACTCGCATCATGAGCACTTCCCGCACTGTAATGCTCGATCGCATACTCATACAATGCTCTCAAAGTAGCAAAGTCCTGAACTTCGTTCATGTCCAGACGCTCCAGATTTTCCAGCGCATTGGTCATACGCTCCATGGCAAGGTCCAAAATATTGGCATAATAGGCCATCAATGTATCGTCATCAAACGTCTCATGCGCCTGTGCTTCGAGAACATACAGTGAAGCTATATCCCCTGCCGCTTGTGCGTTATAGATCTTTTCCTTGAGCTCATCCATTGAGTGCCTCCTTAAGTCGCATAAGCGCTTGTATTGTTTTGGTGGTTTCTTCGACTAACGCGATACGGATATATCCTAACCCAGGATTTTCGCCCTGTGCATTATCACGTGCTAAAAATTCTCCAGGGAGGACTTTTACGTTGTAATCACGATAAAAACGTTGCGTAAACTCCAGCGCATTGGGTACTTTTAGCCACAGATAAAACGTCGCATCCGATGTTTCAACACCCAATATCTCGCGTGCCGCTTTAAAGTTTTGAGCATACACATCACGTGCGACCTGCACGTGTTCATCATCCGCCCATGCCATGGCTGCAGAGGCTTGAAGAGGCAATGGTGACGCACATCCCACGTACGTACGGTATTGGGCATACCCTTTTAATACCGTTGCATCCCCAGCGATAAATCCGCTGCGCAATCCCGGAGCCGAAGAACGCTTAGAGATGGAGTTGATCACCAAGATATTTTTAAAACTGACATTCCCTACATGCACCGATGCTTCGAGTAATGAAGGGACTTTTTTCGCCGTATAGATCTCACTGTAACACTCGTCATTGATAAGCATAAAGTCGTGTTTGAGGGCAAGCTTCACCCATTCACCCAACTCCTCAATCGACAATAACGAAGCAGTCGGATTGTTGGGAAAATTCAAGATCACCAGATCACACGTTGCCAATTCCTCTTCATTGATGACCGGTTTAAAGGCATTGTTCTGGGTCAAATTCAGATGGATCACTTTTGCACGCGATGCGATTGCCGCACCCTCATAGATCTGATAAAATGGATTGGTATACGCCATGACTGGCTCTTTTTTATCGAACAGATAATACTGCGGAAAATTAAAGAGCACTTCACGTGTCCCAAATGAACTGATCAGCTCATTGGCTTTGAGTTCCACCCCAAAACGGCTTTTTACAAAGTTGCGCATGGATTCATTGAGATACGGTTCACCCGCTGTTTTTGGATAACGGCGCAGGTCTTCAGAGTGCATCGCCAGTGATTTTTGGATAAATGCAGGAGTTTCAAACTGCGGCTCACCAATAGTCAGTGCTATGGGTGAATACGCTTCATTGGGGATGATTCCCTCCAAGAGGGAGGTTAGTTTTTCAAAAGGGTACGGTTCAAAGTGCAAAGGACGGTCTTTAATATGAGATAAATAGTCTCATATTATAACGATTTTTTACTTATCTTCTTTCCCGCTGCTGATCGATTCAAATCGTTTCAGATTATAGCCGTCGATAATCATGTAACGTGATTTTGCCATCAACGGCTCCGTGGACTTTGCATGGTGATGATCGATTGAAAACGCCATCTCATATCCCGCTTCTTTTGCTCTTTTTAAAAGATCCTCATCATAGATACCAAACGGCCATGCGAGATACTTGATCCCATGCCCCATTTTTTTCTCTAACGTCGCTTTGGATTTATACAATTGCGCGTGCACCGATTTTTCATATTCTTCTTTTGAAAGCATCTTCTTCTCGCGCTTGAAATTCGGGTGCCAATAGGTATGAGACTCTACATGAAACAGTTTCGTGGCTTCCAGCTCCCGCAACTGATCCCACGTCATTGCGTATTTGGCATTGGAGATCGCACTTGGATAGATAAACAGGGTCACAGGAACTTTGTACTTTTTGATAATAGGGGCCATATCACTGTAGACACTTTTGTGACCATCATCCGCGGTAACGACAATCGATTTGGCAGGAATCGATTTGATCTGACCATTGAGATAACGTGCCGCGGTGTCCAGCGTGATAACCGTATAACCGTTTTTGATGAGCCATTCTAGCTGAGCGGCAAACGCCTGTGTTTTAATGGTCATCGAATCTTTGACTTCAGCACCGCAACGGTGATAGCACAATACAGGGATACTTTGAACTGCAAACGCAGGAACAGACAGCCATAAGGTTGCCAACAATGCTAATAAGGAAAACGGAGATTTTAACGCCACAGATCAGTACTCGATTCTTATAAAATATTTAGCGCGATTATATACCAATTATCGATTTAAACTCAATAAACAACTTCATCTAAAGAGATAATGAGAATGTTTTGAAAATATTCAAGTAAAATAATTCTATACTTAGAAAGTAATATCTATAATCCAATATAGTAAGAGAGAAAATGAATTTATCAAAAAAACTTATATTATTTCTAGCCTTTCAAGCGTTTCTCTTCACGTTGGCTATAACCTCGTTTGTCTATTATTATATCTATCCAACGTACGCTAACTTAGAAATAAACATGGCACAACAGTCACTCAAACAAATTACCCTAAATTTAAAAAATGATGCACAACAATTTCAACAATTTGGAACGGGATGGTCAATCTGGGATGAAATGGCAAGTTACCTTCAGACCAATGACAAAGAGTTTGCTAAGACTTATTTAACTGCTCATGCTCTGGAAGCATCTAATTTTGCCCTAATAGCCATCTATTATCCAAATGGAAAAATGATGACCTACTCACGCAATACAGATGCTGATTCTGCATTATTAATACCAAAGTTCATGAAGTCTATGTACACACTTTCTGCTCCCTTGATTAAAATAGATAACAACGTCCCCTATGAGCAGCAAGGCCATTACGGTTATTCATTAATAGGAAATAAGGTATTGATGATAAGCATCAATCCCATATATGCATCAGACCCTTCTGGAGCACCAAATGGATACATAATGTTTGGACGGGTTTTAGATAAAAAGATATGGAAAAAGATTCATGAAGATACCGGAACTCATTTCACTCTCTCCTCGTTTAAATCAGCTCCATCTACCATACAACATCAGCTTAAAAATAAAGCAAAGACTGTTATAACTCAACAAACAGAAAATCTGCTTACTACCTATGCACTATTATCGGATTTCAGTAACACATCAAATATCTTGATCACACTGAACACCCACCGGAATCTTTTTCAAAAAGCCCAAGAAAATGTCAAAAATTTTCTCCTTCTCGGCATCATAGCGGGCATTATGTTTGTGTTAGGTGCACTTTTATTTATGAACTTTGTTATCTTAAAACCAATTCATACACTCCAAAATCAAATGAGCTGGATCCTCCGTAACAAGAAGTTCAGACCAATCCATCAATTTTCAAAGACGAACGATGAGTTTTCAGATCTAACTAAGCATTTTAATTCATTGATACAACATGTCATCAATCAAAACAAAGCTCTTGAAGATCTTTCACTCACCGATCCACTTACATTATTACAGAACAGACGTTCTTTGGATCAATTCATAACAACACTGGGTGCATTGGTCCAACGTGAGGAAAAAAACATTTCTATCATAATGATAGATATTGATCATTTCAAACTCTACAATGATACGTACGGACATGTACAAGGTGATGAGATCATCAAAAAAATCGCGCGAGCAATTGTACATAATGCCAGTCGACTATCGGATTTTGTCGCACGTTATGGAGGAGAAGAGTTTATTGTAATATTCCCGGACACATCATTTCAAGCAGCAAAAGCTATTGCCCAGAGTATATGTAAAGAGATAGAAAATTATAAAATCCCACATAAGACTTCACCTACATCTACAAACATAACCGTTAGTATTGGTCTTTCAAGTGCATTAGTAGGTAATAAAGATCAAATTTTAAAACTACTTAAAGATGCTGACGATGCACTTTATCATGCAAAATCAGATGGGCGTAATAAAGTCTATAGCCTTATAGAAAATAATAATGATTCAAAATAGGGACTGAAAAAAGACAACAGTAAGTAAACAATTCAAATAAACTGCCTAAATTTCCTAAAACATTTCCTAAAAATAGCTCAAAAATGACATTTTTTACACATTAAAAAAAAATAATTACATTTAAAAAGCCCATAAAATAGGGATTTAGTAGAAAAATTATGAAAAATAAAAAAAAACTCTTGACAAAGATTCATGGTGAGTGTATACTTCCAGCATATTTTAAATAGGAGTCACACATGATGAAAATCGCCCTTGCTATGCTTTTAGCTGCAATGTTTATTGGATGTAGTAAAGAAGAAGCTACTACTGAGGCAGCACCTGCTGCAACTGAGGAAGTAGCACCTGCTGCTGAAGCTATGCCTGCTGATGCTGCTGCTGTTGATGCTGCTGCACCTGCTGATGCTGCTGCACCTGAAGCTGCTGCTGAAGCTGCTGCACCTGTAGAAGCTGCTAAGTAATTAGCTCTAGCGATAAGTTTTGCACTTCGGTGCAAAATGAGTCACTTTTCCCTCTTTTTTTATTCCAAATCAAATAAAATAATCTAAAATACAAAATACATAGTGTACAATCATCCTAAATAACTAGGAGATAAACATGAAAGCACTCATTCCCTTGCTTTGTACTCTTTTTTTCATAGGATGCAATGATACTATACCCACTCAAAATGCCCCTTCCGTTGAAAATACCAATGTCATAACACCAGAAGTCAATACAACTTCTGTAGATGAACCAAAAGCCGTTATTCCAGAAATAACCCCAACCATAACTCCCCCAGCTAAAGTAGAGTCAACACCGATCGTTGAATCAAAACCTGTGGAAAAACCTGTTGAAAAGATTAAAACCGAACCTAAAAAACCTTCTACTCTAAAAGTGCTAAAAGAAGTGAAGCCACAAACAGAAGTGAAAGAAAAACCTGCACAAGCAGATGCGAGTGCTTTGTATCGGGAAAAATGTGCTTCATGTCATGGTGCAAAAGCCGAAAAACCGGCATTAGGAAAATCACAGGTTATCGCAGGCTGGTCAGCTTCGCAGATTGAAGATGCTTTACATGGATACCAAGCAGGAAGCTATGGTAAAGAGATGAAAGCCCTTATGACAGGACAGGCTAAATCATTGAGCGGTGAACAGATCAAATCACTAGCTAAATATATTTCAACGCTGTAAATTATTCGTTTGATGAGGGGAGCATGAACTTTTGAGTCATCAATTCTCCCTCTTCATTGAAAAACAGATATGAAAGCTGATCTTTTTTAACCGACAGCCCTGCTAAATAGCGTAATGCCAAGTTGGCTTGAAGAGAGGCAATGTGCATGACGATAGGCGCGGCAATGCCCGCTGGAGTTTTTTGCGTGATTTTAAACAGTTCCGTAAATGAAGATTTCTCAAAAAAACAGACTTGCCCGTTAAAAGCTTCTACTGAGCCGTAGACCCATGGTTTTTCTATTTGTTTAGCATAGGTATTAATGGCTCCGCGCGTAGGGAGATTATCTGTCGCATCAATAATAAGATCAACCTCAATCCCCTTGAGTGCAAATTCTTCAAAATTGCATATATGCGCGTAGCTTTTGACATATGGACAACGCTCTTGAATGAGCTGTGCCGTAATGTCTGCTTTAAACTTGTCCTCATCACCCATCTTAAAAGCGATTTGACGATGAATGTTGTGCAGACTAACCGTATCGAAATCGACAATATGGATCTCACCGATCCCGGATGCTCCCAATGCAAAAGCCAATGAAGAGCCTAATCCGCCACTTCCGATAATCGCAATACGTTTAGTTTGCAAAAGGAGTTGTGTTTCCTCACCCCATAACTGGACTTGTCTATGAAAATAATGCATCATACGAGTACCCTCCGTTTTTTCAGAGCTTCTTTAAACTTCCACCCTTTGCGAGCTTCAGTGAGCATTTTACGATCCAAATCGACGATCAATAACTCTTCAGTATTGCCTAGATCACTCTCAACATCGCCATCGGGAGTTACAAGCATCGAATCGCCGTAAAACTTCCACGCATGCGCCTCATCGTGATATTCTCCCACGCGATTGGCACGTAAGATATAGCAATTATGTGTAAAAGCTCTCGTTTTTATCACTTCACGCCAACGGTTATGAGAATCAAAGGTTGACGCACTTGGCAACAATACTACATCGATCCCCTTGGCGCTGATTGCTTCCCACATAGGATCAAAATGAATTTCAAAACCGCCCATAACTGCAAATTTAAAACCATTAAGGGAAAACATCATAGGCGCCTTAACGGGTTCAATAGCATTGGCGAAAAATGCTTCTTCATTCCAGTGCGGGTAGTTAATCAAAAATTGCTGCGGATAGTATGTAACACTGCGCCCGCTGATTTTCGCGATCATTTTGGTGCACTCTTTTTTCTTAACCGTAACGATGGGGGCAACAAAAGTCATCTCGTATTTTTCAGCAAGTGCCTTAAGTGTTTCAATTTGATGAACACTTTGTTCGGCTATCATTGAAATGGGAGTATTGGTCAGTTCTTTGAAAAAAGGGTTGAGAAGATACTCTCCCAAGAGAATCAATTTAACCCCTTTTTGATGGGCAGCTCTCGCGTAGTTTTCTAAGGTTTTACTTCCCATTCCAATAGATGGAAGCTGTAAAATTGCGCAACGCATTATTGGTCCTGGTTTTTAATGATTTGAATTTGCAATTGTGCTTGTTCTAACATTTTTTCTGCAGATTTAAGTTCATTCATTCCTGCTTCGTATGCCTTTACACTTTCGTTCATCGGTAATGCAGGGTCCATCAATTTCTCTAAAATTGCTTTCGCATTGGTTATTTTATCTTCAAAACTCTCTTCTTTACTCATAGTGCATCCCTTACATACTGATCAATTTTATCAATTTCTACTAAAAAAGCATCATGCCCATAATCACTTTGTATCTCAATATAATCAACATTCTTTTTTCCGCATGCTCGCATTGTAGTTGCAATGTGCTCCATTTCAGAGGGTAAAAAGAGGAAATCTTTTTCAAATCCTACCAAATAAAGCTCACACACTATTTTGTCCAAAGCCTCTTCCAATGAATCAAATCCACGGGAAAGATCATGAATATTGATCGCTTTGGTAATATACAAATACGACAACGGATCAAACCATTTTGTAAAATTGTATCCATTATACTCCAGATACGATTCAACCTGAAATTTTCCGAACAATTCAAACAAACCATCCGTTCGTTTGTATTCACGCCCAAATTTTTGTTCCATCGACTGTGGTGACAAGAAACTTATATGCCCTGCCATGCGTCCGATTGCCATGCCGCTAAGACCATTTTCTTGAATCGTTTTAGGGTCATAATAGCCGTTTTTAAACTCGGGGTCTTTGAGGATGGCTTCTTGGGCTACTTTGTTAAAAGCGATTGCCCAAGATTGTGTCGCGTGTGTTGTTGCCATAGCAATAATTTTTTTCGCAAAATTAGGGAAAAAGACACCAAACGCAAGTGCCTGCATCCCACCCATCGAGCCTCCGATGATGGCATGAACTTCATGAATACCCAGTCGATCAAAAAGGATACGCTGCGCTTTAACCATGTCCAAAATAGTCACAACCGGAAATTTATACCGATAAGGCTCATTATATGGGTAACGTGGGGACATAGGTCCCGTTGAACCAAAACAGCTGCCGATTACATTCGTACAAATCACGAAAAAACGGTCGGTATCCACTGCTTTTCCCTGACCTATCAAACTGTCCCACCAGCCATGCTTATTATCTCCCTCATAGGTCCCAGCAGCATGGTGCGAACCCGTAAGAGCATGGCAAATAACGATTACGTTGTCTTTTGCCTCGTTGAGCTCACCGTACGTTTCGTAAACGATATCGTACGGCTCTAAAATACGTCCGCTTTCCAAATACAGAGGGTTGGTAAAATGTTCCGTTTTCGTCTGGAGATTGAGCATAGGTCTCTTTACGCGTCCAATGCCTGTTTTAAATCATTGATCAAATCAACCGATGACTCCAAACCGATACTCAGACGAATAAGACCCGGCAGAACACCACAGGCAATCAATTCTTCTGAGCTTAGCTGCTGGTGTGTTGTAGAAGCCGGATGGGTGATGATTGATTTTGAATCTCCGATATTAACCACCAATGAAAAGAGGTTGGTAGCATCAACCATACGTTTTGCGCTCTCCAAATCCTCTACTACAAAACTCAACAATCCGCTGGACATTCCATCTTGAAAATACTTTTGTGCATTCGCATAATTGCTATTGCTTTTCAATCCCGGATAGTTTACTTTTTTCACTTTTGGATGCGCTTCTAAAAATTCTGCTACCGCTTGCGCATTGCGGGAATGTTCACGCATACGTAACGACAAGGTTTCAATCCCTTGGATAAAGAGCCATGAGTTAAACGGAGAAACCACCGCACCCAAATCACGTAAAAGTGACAAGCGCGCACGCAGTGTATACAACGGAAGAGGCACATCGACATAGACCAATCCGTGATAGCTCTCATCGCCTTCGTTAAACTGTGGATAACGTGCATTGCCTCGAATAAAATCGACCAGATCATGACGCTCAACCAAAATACCGCCAATCGCAAGCCCCTGCCCTGTCGTATATTTACTCGCACTGTGTACCACAATGTCAACACCATGCTCAAACGGTCGGCACAATACAGGAGTTGCAACCGTATTATCAACGATCGTCAGAACACCGTGTTTTTTTGCAATAGCAGTTATCGCAACTGTATCGGCAACATCGATACTCGGATTGGTCAAACTCTCGAAAAAGATTACTTTTGTTTTCGCGTCTACCAAGGTTTCGATTTCGCTAGGATTTTGGACATCAAAATAACGTGCTTCGATTCCAAAACGCTTGAGTGTATACGAAGCTTGTGTCAACGATCCGCCGTACATTTGGCGAGCACACAAAATATTATCCCCCGCTTCTGCTGCATTGGCAATGGCGTAAAAAATAGCCGCCATACCACTAGAAGTAGCCAATGCTGCCACACCACCTTCCAAAGTAGCAAAACGCTTTTCGAAAACATCCGTTGTCGGATTATTCAAACGTGTATAAATATTGCCCAGCTCTTTGAGTGCAAACAAATTAGCTGCATGTTCAACATCACGAAATTCATACGCAGTTGTTTGATAAATGGGTACTGCCATCGTTCGTTGAGAGTCTTTTTCATAACCGGCGTGAAGTGCTTCTGTTTGCAATTGCATATTTACCCTTTTATTTAAACGTGGTAGTTCGGTGCTTCTTGTGTGATGATAACATCGTGAACGTGTGACTCTTTTAGCCCTGCACTCGTAATCTCGACGAACTCTGCTTTATCCCAGAATGTTGCGATGTCTTTTGAACCGCAATACCCCATGGATGCACGTAATCCGCCCAACATCTGATGTACTACCGATGCGATAGTACCACGATAGGGAACACGTCCCTCGATCCCCTCAGGAACAAGCTTGTCCGCTGCAGTCCCTTCTTGGAAATAGCGATCAGTTGAACCTTTGGTCATAGCTCCGATTGAGCCCATACCGCGATACGATTTATACTGACGCCCTTGGAACATGATCGTTTCACCCGGTGACTCTTCCGTACCTGCCAGCAATGATCCTGCCATAATACAACTCGCACCTACCGCAAGCGCTTTAGCCAAATCACCTGAATAACGAATTCCTCCATCAGCGATGATAGGGACACCCGCTGCACGACCAACAGCCGCACACTCATCAATCGCAGAGATTTGAGGAACACCCACACCTGCGACAATACGAGTCGTACAAATAGAACCCGGTCCGATACCTACTTTTACCCCATCAGCGCCCGCATCGATCAATGCCTGCACTGCTTCTCCTGTTGCCACATTTCCTGCGATGACATCAACGGTAAGTTCTGCTTTGATCGCTTTAACAGTATCGATAATCCCTTTAGAATGACCATGCGCTGAATCCAAAACCAACACATCTACACCCGCTTCTACCAGTGCACGAGCACGATCCATTTGACCGACACCAATAGCAGCGCCCACACGTAAACGACCAAAATCGTCTTTGTTTGCGTTAGGATATTCGATACGCTTTTTAATATCTTTGATCGTTACAAGCCCTTTTAAACACCCGTTGTCATCAATAATCGGAAGTTTTTCGATCTTGTTGATGTGCATCATTTGTTCGGCTTCGGCCAAGGTTATCCCTGCTTTTGCAGTTACCAAAGGCATCGGCGTCATTGCTTCGCTGGCAAGTTTAGTCAAATCTTTTTCAAAACGCATATCACGGTTCGTCAAAATACCCAAAAGTTTATTGTGCGCATCTACGACTGGAACACCTGAGATTTTAAATTCATTCATCAATGATTCAGCTTCTTCAAGCGTTGCCGTAGGATGAACAAAAATAGGATCGATGATAATACCGCTTTCTGATTTTTTTACTTTTTTAATCTGCTTAACTTGTGCCTCAACATCCATGTTTTTATGAATAACACCCAAGCCACCTAAATGGGCCATTGAAATAGCCGCACGATATTCCGTTACCGTATCCATCGCCGCTGAGATCATCGGAATATTCAGAGAAATATTACGTGTTAGCATTGTTTTCAGGTTTACCTCTTTTGGTAGAACTTCAGAGTATTTTGGGATTAACAAAACATCTTCAAAAGTAAGAGCGCGTTTACGAATATTCATGGATTATCCTTTCAGGTGTTTTTCGAGACTCATAGCCCCGTCAAATAAAGTTTGTTCTGCATACGCAGCACCGATAAGCTGAAGCCCTACAGGCATACCGTTTTCTGCCGTATCGACAGGTAGTGAGATCGCCGGAAGACCTGCAAGATTGACTGAAATCGTATAGATATCACTCAGATACATCTCAAGAGGATCATTTAAAGCACCAAATTCGTACGCCGTTGCTGGAGCAACCGGAGTCAAAATAAGATCCACTTCTTCAAAGATCTTATTATACTCTTCTTGGATCAATGAGCGTACTTTTTGCGCCTTGACATAGTACGCATCATAATATCCCGAAGAGAGAACAAAGTTCCCTAGCATAATACGTCGTTGAACTTCTGGACCAAAACCTTGAGAGCGTGTTTGCAAAAACGTATCTTTGAGATTTTCACCCTCGACACGATTACCGTAACGAATACCGTCATAACGCGCAAGATTCGTCGTAGCTTCCGCTGTTGCCGTGACATAATAGGCTGATATGTCGTATTTAGGGTCCATCATTGTTTTTTCAACGATCGTATGTCCTGCATTTTTCAATGCTTCGACGGCTTTAGTATATGCTTTGCGCACATCGGCCGATGCGTCTTTAATATACTCTGGGACAATAGCGATTTTGAGTTTAACATCAGCATTTAGTTTATCGCTGACCATGCCCTCATTTCGATCGCTACTTGTCGAATCTCTAGGATCATGCCCTTGGATCATATCGTATAAAATCGCGGCGTCTTCCACATTTTGGGTCATAGGTCCGATTTGATCGAGTGAACTTGCATACGCACCCAAACCGTAACGGCTTACACGTCCATAGGTAGGTTTCATTCCCACAATTCCACAAAATGCAGCAGGCTGACGGATCGATCCGCCCGTATCACTGCCCAATGCCGCAATCGCCAAGCCTGCTGCAACTACTGCAGCTGATCCGCCTGAACTTCCGCCTGGGACACAATTATGGTTACGAGGGTTGAGTGTTTTACCATAACAGCTGCTCTCTGTCGTTGAACCCATTGCAAATTCATCCATATTCGTTCGGCCAAACGGACTCAACCCGTTTGCCATCAGTTTTTCGATGACGGTTGCATTGTACGGAGCGATGTATCCTTTTAGAATATTCGATCCTGATGTTACCGACCAACCCTGCACTTGGATATTGTCTTTAATCGCGATGGGAATCCCCTCACCGACATTCTCTACATCAATGTAGCCGTTAAGTTCAGGATACGCGGCAATCTTGACTTTCAGTTCATCCTTGAGGGCGACAATTTCCTCTTTGGAGAGCTTTAACGCTTCTTTTAGGGTAATCAACTGTTCTCCTTTGTTCGTTTTGCTTTTATAACCATCAAAATACCTACAGCAATGGCTGCAAAAATAACACCAATCGTCTCAATGATAAAACTCATTGGGACACTTTGGGTTACGTCTATCATGCGCCAACTACCGTAGCACAACGCTCACATGCCGTATCTTCGTCTACGCTGTGATATTTCCAACAACGCGGACATTTTGCTTTGGTTGCGCGGGCAATATTAAATAGGTCACCCTCAATTTCAAAGGTACCTAAAATATCGTTCAACTCGCAAGCACACCATTTAGAGATGACCAAAAACTCTTCAATATCTGCTTTTTTAGCCGATGCTGCACAGGTTGATTTTGTTGAAATCACCAATTCAAGGGTATTTTTGATTACTTTTTCTTTTTTCAATCCATCGACGATTTCATTGAACTTTTCACGAATCACATTCATCGTTGTATAGTCCCAAGCACTCTCGACTGCATCGATAGTAGTGTAAGTGATATCAAAAATATCGCTTGCATTCCCTTTGATAACAGCAGGAGCATTGTCAAAGATCTCATCAGCCGTATACGTCAAAATCGGTGCAATAAGTCCGAGCATTGACCGGGCGATAATTGCCATAGCACTTTGAGACGAACGACGCTCTATCGAATCTTTAGCGTCACAGTACATACGGTCTTTGGTGATATCAATGTACACACCGCTGAGTTCATTGACGATGAAATAGTTCAAACCGCTCATCCCATGAACAAAGTTATACTCGCCAAAAAGACGATGAGTTTCATCAAAAACTTCTTTAGCTTTTGCAACGATCCATTTATCGATCTCACCCATTTCGCTGTACGGTACGATAGATTCCAGTCCATCAATATTTGCCAACATAATACGGAAGGTATTGCGCAATTTACGATACTGCTCGGATGTTTGCTTGAGGATATTGCCTGAAATTTTCAAATCACCTTGATAGTCACTCATCGCAACCCATAGACGTAAAATCTCTGAACCGTATTCTTTAAGTACCGTATCAGGAGCAACAACATTGCCCTTAGATTTGGACATCTTCTCGCCCTTTTCATCCACGGTAAATCCGTGAGTTAAAAGTGCTTTGTACGGTGCTATGTGTTCTACTGCCGTACTCAAAAAGAGGGATGATTGGAACCATCCGCGATGCTGATCTGAACCTTCAACATACAAATCAGCCGGATAAGTTCCCGCATCGTAGTTACGTGATTTAAGCACTGCATTCCATGTCGAACCGCTGTCAAACCATACGTCCAAAATGTCCGTTACTTTTTCCAAATCATCCGCTTTATGAGGGCATCCCGGATAAAGAAGCTCAGGAATACTCATCGAGTACCATGCATCACTGCCGTGCATCTCAAAGATCATGGCGGTGAAATTGAGGACTTTCTCGTCCAATATTACTTCACCTGTTTCTTTGACACGGAATAATGCGATCGGTACCCCCCAATCACGTTGACGGGAAATACACCAGTCAGGACGGTTTTCAACCATCGCATTGAGACGGTTACGACCTGTTTCAGGATAGAACGCGGTTTTTGCTACTTCACCCAATGCGATTTCACGCAATGTTTTTGTCTCACCTTCAGGGATACCATCAACACTGATAAACCATTGCTTGGTCGCACGGAAGATCAATGGAGTGTGTGAACGCCAACAGTGCGGATACGAGTGACGGAATTTTGAGACTTTAAGGACGCTTGCGCCCAATAGCTCAATAATCGGCTCATTGGCTTTGAAGATATGGGTTCCGACAAAACTTTCAGGATTTGGAAGCAACTTTTCCGTGACAACGGTGTTGTCATAACATCCCGTCTCATCGACTGGCATCACGACTTCAAGATTGTACACAAGTCCTATGCGGTAGTCATCCTCACCATGTCCCGGAGCTGTATGGACACAACCTGAACCGTTTTCCATCAAAACATGTTCACCCAAAACCAAGTGCGATGGACGCCCATTGAGAGGATTGATCGCATAGAGGTTTTCCAGTTTTTTTGCTTCGATCTTTTGTACTACAGCACCCGTTAAGACACCCTCTTCCAACATCGCTTCATAACGTTTTTGCGCAACAATGTACCCATCGGCTGTACGTACATAGATCTCTTCAGGATTGAGCGAAATTCCCGTATTGGCAGGAAGAGTCCATGGGGTTGTCGTCCAGATAACCATGGCAGCTTTGCCCTCGATACCTGCACGTATTTTTGCTTCATCAGAGAGTTCAAACGCGACATAAATGGAGTAATCTTCTTTGTCTTCGTACTCTACTTCGGCTTCCGCCAGTGCTGTACGCTCGGCCCAGCTCCAATAGACAGGCTTGGACCGCTCAATCAAAAGCCCTTTTTTTGCCACAGAGCAAAGTGTTCGGTAGATATTGGCTTCAAACTTATAGTCCATGGTCAAATAGGGCTTGTCCCAATCTGCGATCACACCCAGTTTTTTGAACTCTTCGCGCTGAATATCAACAAATTCACTCGCATGCGCACGGCAAAGCTTGCGTACTTCTGCCTTGCTCAAAAGCTCTTTTTTCTGCTTTCCGCCCAGCTTTTTTTCGACTTGCTGCTCGATCGGCAAACCGTGACAATCCCAGCCCGGAGTAAAACGGACCGATTTTCCATTAAAATAATTATATTTGACGATAATGTCTTTGAGAATTTTATTAAGTGCATGACCGATATGGGTATGCCCATTGGCATACGGAGGTCCATCGTGCAGGGTAAAGGTCGGCGCACCTTTGCGATTGGTTTTCATTTTGCCATAAACATCTTTGGCGATCCACGCAGCATAACGCTGCGGCTCATTATTCACCAAATTCCCGCGCATCGGAAACTCGGTTTGAGGTAGTAGGAGGGTATCTTTATAATCCATCTTATCCCTTAAAATATGCGTATAAAAGTGGCAGATTATAGCGGTTTGGGGATTAATTTTTGCTGTCATTTAGACAGCTATGCTATACTATCCCAAATTTATTACCGGAAAAAGCATGAAACGGGATATCATTTTTGTCGGCAACCGACTCACTCTCAATGAAGCATATGAACGCTATATCTTGCGAACACTCAAATCCACCCTTGCTGCGATTGATTCCATTTCGTATTTTGACGAATCAGACAAAGGGTTGTTTCTTCATTTAGAAGAGCTCCTCAAACACGAGTCAAAAGTGGTCATCATCACTACAAAAAGCACTTTTACTATCGTTGGTAAACTGTTAAGTACCGTCACCGCGGACAATCAAATCCTAAAAGACCAAATGCTCATCCCCTCACGTGCCAGTATCTTGGAAAACGGCAGTTACCTGCTCAATTACAATTCTTCAGACATCAACGTTATTCAAGCACACGAAGGCAAACCGCTTCCGCAAATTTTGATCGAGGATGAGCATCGCAATGCCGTCATTCATATTTTTAACGAAGATATTTCCAGTGCTCAGACCCTACTGGAACCCTTATCCCAAACCTT
Source organism: Sulfuricurvum sp. (assembly GCA_030692765.1). Classification (GTDB taxonomy): domain Bacteria; phylum Campylobacterota; class Campylobacteria; order Campylobacterales; family Sulfurimonadaceae; genus Sulfuricurvum. The sequence continues at coordinate 32,437 of JAUYUB010000016.1, read as the reverse complement.
TGATGTGCGTTTAGAGTTCAGTGAGTTGGTTGATGGATGGCTTAAACTCAAAATATATACCCGAAAACACGGTAATCTCGCTCAATTTATCGCCTCTACCAAAGGGCTTATGAGTCACAAAGTAATCACCGCTGGAAACATAGCCGCCTTTATCATCGAACGGCTCCAGAAAAATAACAAAAAAGTCTCCTTTGCTGAAAGTTGCAGCGGCGGATTGCTCGCTTATTATTTCACCTCTCAAAGCGGTGCTTCCAATGTCTTTGAGGGTTCACTGATCACCTACGACAACATTCTAAAAGCAAATTGGCTCGCCGTAGACGATGAATCACTTGAAACCCACGGGGCAGTCAGTGCTGATGTCGTTAATCAAATGTCTGAGGGAGCCATGAACGTCAGCTATGCCGACTATGCTCTTGCTATTAGTGGAATTGCGGGACCTACTGGAGGGGCAGAAAGCAAGCCTGTAGGAACTGTTTATATCAGTGCACGAACCAAGACCCATGCTCACACTGAACGCTTTATGTTTCAAGGTGATCGTAAGTACATACAAGATCAAAGTGTTTTGATGGCCGTAAAAATGCTTATCAACAGCGATAAAGAATTGTTTTTTGCCCACTAAAAAATAAAGCTTGACAATTAAGTGCTTTTAGCCTATAATTTCGCCCTCACAATCACCGCTTTTGGAGATTGATAGAGGTCCCGTTAGCTCAGCTGGTAGAGCATTTCACTTTTAATGAAGGGGTCGATGGTTCGAATCCATCACGGGACACCATGTTTTAGAGTTTTAAGTGACCCTTTCGTCTAGTGGCCAAGGACATTATCACTTCATGGTAAGAACAGAGGTTCAAATCCTTTAGGGGTCGCCACTTGTTCATCAAAGACATGGGAGTTTAGCTCAGTTGGTAGAGCGCTACCCTTACAAGGTAGATGTCACAAGTTCGAGTCTTGTAATTCCCACCATTTAGTCAAAATGTGCAGTCGTAGTTCAGTTGGTGAGAACGCCTGCCTGTCACGCAGGAGGTCGCGGGTTCGAGTCCCGTCGACTGCGCCATTTTTTATTTTCTACAAACTCTTGGGAGTTTAGCTCAGTTGGTAGAGCGCTACCCTTACAAGGTAGATGTCACAAGTTCGAGTCTTGTAATTCCCACCATTATTTAGTTGTGCAGTCGTAGTTCAGTTGGTTAGAACGCCTGCCTGTCACGCAGGAGGTCGCGGGTTCGAGTCCCGTCGACTGCGCCACATCACTTCTCACTCTCTTCGCTATCAAAGTATCGTTTCACTCTTTATTTTATTCTATTTTATCCGATCACAACATCCATTTAGGATATTGCTCACGGCATATCGTCGGCTGCGCCACATCATCCCTCATTTACTTATACAAGATTTCCCATTGGACCTTTTAAATACTCTTCCATTTGCACTGTTTCAAGCGGTTTAGAATAAAAATATCCTTGTACTAAATTACATCCATGTTCTGCCAAAAATATTTTTTGCTCAAGTGTCTCTACACCCTCTGCAATAATCCTCAATTTTAAACTCTGCGCTAAACCAATAATTGTCCGTGTAATCGCACTATCGTTTTCATCATCCGGTAATCCATCAACAAACGATTTATCAATTTTAAGTTTATCAATAGGTAGCCGTTTCAAGTACGCAAGAGAAGAATAGCCAGTCCCAAAATCATCAACTGAGATCTTGACTCCCAGCGCACTTATCGCTTGTAAAATCGTAATCGATTTTTCAGGATCAGTCATAATATGCCCCTCCGTGACCTCCAATTCAATCCAACTTGGCTGGCATCCGGTCTCTCGCATTATCAGTACTAATTTATCAAAAAAATCTTCCTGTTCCAATTGTCTCACGGACAAATTGAGAGATAATATTCCAGGGTTTAATCCTTGTTTATGCCATATACCAAACTGGGTCATTGCCTTGTACATCACAACTCTGTCCATAAGGACAATAAGCCCTATCTCTTCAGCAAGCGGAATAAAACGATCTGGTTGGACCAATCCGTTGAAAGGTTCATTCCATCGCACCAGAGCCTCCATTCCCACCATCTTATCTTCACGGCTGTCAATTTGCGGTTGATAATACACTATGAATTCATCTTCTTTAAGTGCTTTACGCAACTTTTTTTCAAGGCTCATCCGCTCAAGCGCATGTACTGTCATCGCTGTTTGGTAATATTGATAGTTATCTTTACCTTCCTCTTTCGCGCGATACATAGCTGTATCTGCATTTCGAAGTAACATATCCGCGATATTTTCATGATGCAGAAGTGCCTTATCGCTCTGCACATCATCCGGATACACCGTAATGCCAATACTACAGGTCACTTGCAGTTCTTGATCTTCAAGTAGTATAACCTGTCGTACTGCTTCCGTAATCTTGGCAGCCAAAAGGGATAACTCATCGACATCCTCAAACTTATCGATAAGCACTACAAACTCATCCCCTCCCAAACGGGCAACGATATCATTACCATTTACATGGCCACGAAGTACATTCGATATATGAATGAGCACTTTGTCACCAACAGGATGTCCCAACGTATCGTTAATTTGTTTAAAACGATCCAGATCGATAAAGAAGAGAGCGACTCTTTGATCATTATTCATCGCATAATTAATAGAACTTTGGACTTTATCCAATAACGAAAGACGATTTTCAAGACCGGTTAGATGATCATGCGTAGCGATTTCTTCTAACTTCACATTAGCAATGGCTAACTCATCACTTTTTTTCAATAACTTTTGATGTTCTTTAAAAATTTCAAGTTCCGAGCGTCTCTCTTTGTCGGTAATGTAATAATGAAACATAAAATAGATACCGCCAAAACCGACTACGCTGTTCAAGACAAAAAAGATAGTTACCCAAGTGTCAGGGAGGTGTGATACTTCACGTACAAGCGTAGCATTCAAAAAAGATGAAATAAAAATCATCACCATAAAGGTAGTAATCCAAAATAAACTTTTCTTTTTTTCAAATGCCATTGCCGCAACGGGAGCAAAAAATGCCCATATAAGCATGTAACTTCCGCCATTAAATCCGCCTAATGACCACATCAAGAAAAAAGGAAGAAAAAGGACTAAAAGTAATTGTGATACTTGCAGAAAGATAATTTTTTTAGTTGCATACATATGCCAGAGATTCAATACGGATATCACCGAATACGATAAAGGAATCGCTGCGGAAAGATAATGTCCAAACACGATATATATGAAACCCAAGGTAGTGGCTACAATACCAATAATCAATGGGAGAAATGACAGCATCCGCTTTTTAAGTATTTCTTCATCCGTATCTTCCGGAGCTACTCCCATTTGAGTATAGGCTTCCATAAAGCTCTTAAATGTAAACATAGATAATCCAAATGTAAAAATATTAAAATATGAAAATATTATAACTCAGAAATGACAAAAAAATTACATATCTCTTAATGCGTAGAAATAGTTCCTCTTGGATACACTTTTTTAACGGGCTTTTTTTGGCTGCTATTACTATCTGCCGCAAATGCCAATGTAACTAATACTACTAATGCAACTGCGTATTTCATTTTTTATTCTCCTAGTTTACTAAATTTATTTACGAACAACACGATCCACCACTGCAACTTTGATCTTTTTTCGTCAACCATCCAGTCGTGAAATGCCAAGCTATGAGCCCCAGCATGATAATGGCACCTGCTTGTTCAATCACACCGTGATGTTCGTTCATATCAACACTCATGGGTACAGCAAAACTTTCAAAACCGACATCAATGAGGGCTCCAAATAGGATACTTCCCCCTCCAATAACCCCTAGATAAATAAGAAGAGACCGCATTCCAAGCATTGACTTAACCACACCCATTGTCACCGTATTGGTTGCAGGTCCCGCACTCAAAAAAATAAACGCAGCTCCCGGTGAAACTCCGGCAACGATCAAAGCAGCAGCAATAGGTAAAGACGCTGTAGCACATACGTACATCGGAGCGGCAATAGCAACAGCAATCAAATATCCCAAGAAACGATTGTCTCCAAAGAATTGCTGTAAATTCGTAGGCATAGCGGCAGTAATAGATGCCCCTATTAAAAGTCCCCAGAAAAGCGGTTTGCTAAAACTACCCAGCAAGGTGATCAGTCCATAGTGAAAAACATCGTAGAGTGAGAACTTTTTAGGAGCTTCATTTGCTGTTGTTGGAGAAGATTTTACAGACGATACAGGAGCCGTGGTACTAAATGAAAAAGGTTTTACAGCCTCTTTAGGTTCGAAAATATTCATTAACATCCCTGCAGCCATAGCGATAATAACAGAACTAACCACACGGTACAGAGTAAATACCCCTCCAAATATACCAAAGGTCGCTAACATAGAGTCAACACCTGTAATTGGTGTTGAGATCAAGAAAGAGAGTGTTGCGCCCTTTGAGGCACCATTTCGACGTAGTGTCGCGGCAAAGGGGATAACGCTGCATGAGCACAACGGCAAGGGAGTTCCATATAACGCCGCTTTATAGACACTGCCATGGGTATTCTTCCCTAGATGTTTTTGTATCCATTCTTCACGAATAAGCTGATGCAAAACACCTGCGGCCAATAAACCAAAAAGGATATAAATACCCATATCAACACTTAATCCCCAGAATGCTTCCAAGAGCGCTTCCATGCCTATAGCCTTTAGATAAAATAATAGCGATTATCGAATTATCCTTTTTTATCCTTAACCAGCCCTTCTACTTTTTACTTGCCACGGTCCCTGAGGGATGCTTGAACCATCCCGGATCAGAGTAATCCCCTTTGGGCTGATTCTTACGGACTTTAACAAGCGTGAACATCCCTCCCATCTCGATGGGACCAAAAGGACCTTGCCCGCTCATCATCGGCAAAGTATTTTCTGGTAAAGCCATCCCCATATCCACCATATCACTCATTTCTGCCATCCCGTTCTTACCCATAGGCATGTACATATAGTTGGGGAGTAAATCACCTATTTTTTCGGCTATATCGTCTTGTTTTACCCCGATCATATTGGGAATCTGATGCCCCATAGGTCCCATTGTATGGTGCGATTTATGGCAATGAATGGACCAGTCACCCTCATGTTTTGCCACAAACTCGATGGCTCTCATCTGCCCTACGGCTACATCGGTTGTCACTTCGGGCCATCTGGCGCTTTTAGGTACCCATCCACCATCGGTACAGGCCACCTCGAAAATGTGTCCGTGCATATGGATAGGATGGTTTGTCATGGTGAGGTTCCCGACACGGATACGGACACGATCCCCCACCCGTACATTCATCGAATCAATCCCGGGAAAAACACGAGAGTTGAACGTCCAGAGATTGAACTCGGTCATGGTTGAGGGGTTTGGGGTATAGGTGCCCGGAGCAATGTCATAACTGGAAAGTAAAAAGCAAAAATCTCTATCCACACGATGTTCTTTTGGATTTTTAGGATGAATCACAAACATCCCCATTGCCCCCATCGCCATTTGCACCATCTCATCGGCATGAGGGTGATACATGAATGTACCGCTTTGTACCAGTGTAAATTCATAGACAAACGTCTCTCCCGGAGCAATCTGCGGTTGCGTCAATCCCCCTACTCCATCCATACCGTTGGGGAGTATCAGTCCATGCCAATGAATCGTTGTGTGTTCAGGCAGTTTATTCGTCACAATCAGACGGACACGGTCCCCTTCCACCGCTTCGATGGTAGGACCCGGAGAGGTACCGTTGTATCCCCAGCAGTTCACCACCATCCCGGGGGCAAACTCACGCACAACCGGCTCGGCGATAAGATGAAACTCTTTGATCCCCTCTTTCATATCAAAAGGTAATGTCCAACCATTGAGCGTTACCACAGGATTGTAGTTTTGACCCTCATGCGGTGTTATAACGGTAGCGGGAGAAAGAACACGCTTAGGGTTCTCTACACGTGTTAACTGACGTTTTGGAGATAAAGGTTCACCGTGCCCCCCATGATCGTGTTCTTGTGCTTTGAGTGATGTTCCCAACCCGGCAGATGCCAACAGTGTCGCACCAAGCCCTAAAAAATCTCGTCTATTTTGTCCCATGGTTATTACCGCCCAACACATATTCTAAATCGGCTTGCGCCTTGTTATAATCACCAATAAACATCAGTGATTGCATTTTCGCCTCATTGTAACGGCGATGATCTTCCAGTAATTCATAAATTCCATCGAGCATACCGTTATAAAACAGCTTTGTTTCTTCTAAAATCTCTTGATTCACCGGGACTATCACGTCGCTTGCTTCAACCCCTTTATCGTACGCATAACGTGACAGTGCGTACGATTCCCGTACTTGGGATCGGATATTCACTGCTACTTCGTACAGACGATGCACCTTTTGATTGTACATAGCCTGCACTTTGCCTACACGCCCCTGCCCAAAGTCAAAAATAGGGAGTGGAATTTTGATGCCGAAGCTGTTAAATCTTTGCTCATCCGTCTCTTTTTCACTTTGGGCTGAGAGTTCAATCTCGTTGAGCAATCGGGTATTTTGCGTATACCCCGCATCGCGTGCGGCATAATCCACCGCTTTGATTGCCGCATTCATATCCAGACGATTCTTAATCGCTCTTGTTTCCAATCCTTTAGCATCCAAAATAGGTGCATCCAATTTCAGCGGTGTATCTTCCAAGGTATAGTTTGTTTGCTCCCCGTAGAGACCCAAAATTCGGTTAAGTGTTTCCCGTGCCATTGAATTTTCACGTTTCAGCTCTATGGCTTCAAGCCGTGCATGGGCATAGGTATCCTGCATTTTGAGTAAATTACGTTTCGAGAGATTCCCTGCCGTATGCTGACGAATCGCCAACTGTATGGATGCTTCATGCGATTTCAATAAGTTTTCGTACAAAGCCAGTTTTTCTTGAGCTACGTGGGCATCGATGTAGGTTTTTTTCACCTCTCGAACGGTTTGCAGAACCTCATCTCCAACCCTAAATCTGGTCTCTTCAAGTGCCACACCAGCAAGATCTCTGCGAAGCGGTATCCATAACACATCCAACAAAGCCACATCAAGACTCAATGTTGACCTCGTCACACCTCCGCCATGTCCTATCGTGTAGCCCAATAAGGGATTACTCATTAATCCCGCTTGTACCAGTTCACTTTGAGAAAGTCCGATCTGTGCATACGTTTGCTGCAGCGAACGGTTATTCATAAGCGCAATGTGCACTGCATTTTCCTGGCTCAGAGGTTGTGACAGAAGGTCATTTACGCTTTTCTTAACCATCTCAGATTCCTGTGGCGTTTTAATCCATTGAAGGTTTTGCGAGGTCTCTTCTCTAAGCCCGCCAAACACCTCATCTTGAGAAATCGTTGAACAGCCTGAAAAAACAATGAGCGTCACAAAAGAATAAATAATTATTTGCTTCATTTTGCTTTTCCATGACCTGTACTGTTTTGGTCTTCTTGTTGAATTTTTGATTCATCCATAAAATTCACCGCAGGAGAGATAGAAATATAGACTGTTTTTCCTTCTTCAGCTTTGATTGATGAAGGCTTATCAACTTCATCACCCATTCCAAAAACAGTCAATACGCCTAAAGTCATCATCAACAGTGTAAAAAATAACCGATACATAAAAAAATCCTTTTTGCATCAAATATTGACTAAGTGTAACATGTAACATTAAAACCATCATTAATCAAATATTAACATCTCTTATCCCTTCTTTAGAAAACTTCCCATAGAATAGAAAAATATTTTAAAAGGAACTTGCATGAACGTATTTTTGATTATTCTTGGGGTTGTCACAGTGATCGCTGTGTTGATGTATAACTCACTTATTGGCAAAAAAAATCAGGTGGATAACATTTTCGCCGGTGTTGATGCCGTCCTCAAAAAAAGATTCGATCTCATACCCAATCTCGTGGCCTCCGTAGCTCAATACATGGAACATGAAAAATCAACACTCGAAAAAGTTACCGAGCTAAGAGCGCAAGCGATGAAACCGGGAATCAGTGACGATCAAAAAATTGCATTGGATGCGAAACTCACCGCAGCTTTAGGCTCAATCACAGTTGCCATGGAAGCTTACCCTGATCTAAAAGCCAATGAAAACGTCATGCACCTACAACGTTCACTAACCGAAGCAGAAGAACAAATCTCAGCAGCCCGCCGTGCCCATAACCAAGCCGTCACTGATTTCAATAATGCTATTGAAATGTTCCCTACTAATATGATGGCATCGTATATGAAGTTACAACGAAAACCGGTTTTTGAAATCACAACGACTGAGCGTCAAAATGTTGATGTACATGCTTTATTCAATAAATAATTCTGCCCGCTCAAGGGCAAGCTTCAGTGCCATAGCGGCTAGCGCAGACAAAGGGATGAATTCCTTTGGCATTCAAAAATAAAATGAAATCGACCTCACAACTTACCGACTTTTATTACAAAGAGCTTTATCCCAGTTTGAGCGAATTGGAAAAAACACGCACTCAGATTCTCTCACAGCTTAAATGGTATGGCGCGATGGGGGCTATGGTATTTGTCATTGTTGCCCTTTGGATGGGAAAAAGCTTCGGTTTACTGCATCCGCTTATGGTAAGTATTGTAATCGGTTTTGCGGCACTGACCTCCATGACCTACCGTTTTATGATTCGAGGATACGCCAAAGATTTTAAAACCAATATCATCACACCCCTCATCGGCGCCATCGATCCCCATTTGCTCTATAACCCTGATTTTGTCATCTCCCAACATCTGCTTCAACGCTCACACCTTTTTGAGCACAAGATTGACCGCTATAGTGGCAATGACTATGTCAAAGGCTCTATTGAGGGAGTTTCACTTGAGTTTTCGGATGTCCATGCCGAATATCAGACCAAAGATTCCAAAGGACGCACCCAATGGCACACCCTTTTTCGAGGATTATTTCTCGTTGCTGAATTTAATAAACACTTCAAAAGCCGCACCGTTATCCTCCCCGACCTTGCCGAAAAAACATTCGGAAACCTCATCGGAGGCTGGCTTCAATCCAAAAATATGGCACGTGACAGTGTGATCCAGCTCGATGATCCTGAATTTGAAAAAAAGTTTGTGGTCTACGGAAATGACCCTATCGAAGCACGCTATATTCTCACCCATTCCATGATGAAACGAATTGTAGAATTTCAGAAAAAAATATCCCATCCCCTCTTTGTTTCATTTGTGCAAAACCATATTCATATTGCCATCGGGACACAAAAAGATCTCTTTGAACCTTCCATCTTTACATCACTGATGGATTACAAACAGGCGATGGAGTACGTCAATACCCTCAACAATACAATAGGATTGGTGGAAGAGTTAAAACTTAATGAAAAGTTGTGGAGTAAAGAGTAGCTACTTAGAGAATAGTGATCGCTCGTCTCATTGCATTTTTAAACGCGTCTAGTTGTTCTTGAGTCCCCTCGATTGTAACAACTGCACCATCTGCTATAAACTCTTTATGCAGTATGGTGATACTTTGCTGTTGGGCTTCATATTCCAGTTGTGACAGTATCGAATAAGTGCATTGCACATGATGCTGGAAAAGCTTTTCATACTCACATAAATAGGCCGATGACACGGCTGCATTGGCAGCTTCGGCATACGCACGCACTAATCCCCCAGGTCCCAGCTTCGTTCCGCCAAAATAGCGAACCGTGATTATTGCCGTATTGATAAATTCGTGTCCCTGCAATACTGACAGTGTCGGTTTACCCGATGTCCCCTTTGGCTCGCCATCATCACCGCTGTATTCTACAATCTGATCAAATTCGTTAAGCATTCGATAGGCACTGACAAAATGAACTGCTTTAGGATGTTTGTCCCGTAAACGTTTCATCTCATCTTCATAAAGAGACATCGGCATCAAATACGCCAAAAATTTGGACTGCTTGATCTCAATGGTATCGGTGGAAATTGAATCAACTGTGACCATAAGACCTCTTTTTAAAGTACGTAATTATAGTATTAAAATTATCTCTTATTGGTTTAATAAAAATGCCCCATCAGAGTTATAGTTCTTATATCCATCTGTATTCATATCAATCTAATATACTTATATTAGAATAAGTACAACTAATATACTATAGTCCATAGAAAATTTTAAGAGGTAATACATGAGTGCCCTTACAGAAGTTGAAAGTGTCGTAATCCGTTTCTCTGGTGACTCTGGAGATGGAATGCAGCTCACTGGTACACAGTTTTCAAATACATCCGCTATCATGGGTAATGATATTGCAACATTTCCTGATTATCCAGCAGAAATAAGAGCACCTCAAGGGACCATTGCCGGGGTCTCAGGGTTTCAGATACACTTTGGATCTCGAGAGATATTCACTCCTGGTGATGAGGCAGATATGCTTGTCGCCTTCAATCCTGCTGCACTTATGGTCAATCTCAAAGATCTAAAAAAAGGTGGCACGCTATTAGTCAACTCTGATGCTTTTTCAGATAGCAAGATCGCCAAAGCCGGTTTTGAAGCCAATCCATTAGACAGCGGTGAACTTGATGGCTACCAAGTAATCAAAGTCCCCATAGACTCTCAGACCATTGAAGCACTAAAAGATATAGACCTCGATACAAAGAGCAAAAAACGTTGCAAGAACTTCTATGCATTAGGAATGACCTACTTCTTATATCACCGTGAAATGCAAACAACGTTGGAATGGATCAAAGAAAAGTTCAGCGACCATCCTGAACTTCTTCAGGCTAACCAGACGGCGATGAAGGCGGGAGCCCATTTTGCAGAGACCCTAGAAGAAGTCGTTTCTACCTACAAAGTCTCTAGTGCCAAAATAGACCCTGGAATCTACCGCCAAATAAACGGAAATACCTCTACTGCTTGGGGCTTCATGAGAGCGGCTCAAGCAGCAAAACTACCCCTGTTTTTAGGAAGCTACCCCATTACGCCAGCTTCAGATATCTTGCACGAGCTCTCTAAATACAAAGAGTTTGACGTCAAGACTTTTCAAGCCGAAGACGAGATTGCAGCTATCTGTGCTGCTATTGGTGCTGGGCTTGCAGGCTCATTGGCCATAACCACATCCTCAGGTCCAGGAATCGCCCTCAAAGGCGAGGCTATTGGTATGGCCATTAGCTATGAGATACCTTTGGTCATCGTCAATGTTCAACGTGGTGGTCCCTCGACAGGGCTTCCTACCAAAACGGAGCAATCTGATCTTTTTCAAGCACTATATGGCAGAAATGGCGATGCCCCTCTTATTATCATTGCAGCATCACGACCCAATGATTGTTTTGATATGGCCTATGAAGCCAGCCGTTTGGCATTAGAGCATATGAGCCCTGTTATCATGCTCACTGATGGGTATATTGCTAATGGTACAGAACCTTGGAAGATTCCCGATATCGATGCCCATTACGCGCAGATCAAACATAAAATGCTCGATCCAAACAGCGTTTACACAGAAAACTGGAGCTGGATTTCGCGTGATCCTAAAACACTTGTCAGAGATTGGGCCATTCCTGGAATGCCTGGTCTAGAGCACCGTATTGGAGGGCTTGAAAAGGACTTTAAGACGGGAAATGTCTCCTACGACCCTGCGAATCATCAAAAGATGAGTGACATTCGCCGTGACAAGATTGAAGCAGTAAAAGAGAATATCCCCCTACAAGAGATCGAAGGCGAACCAAGCGGCGATCTGCTGATCATTTCCTGGGGCGGTACCTACGGCGCTGTCGAAATGGCCATGAGAGCATTGCAAAAAGAAGGCAAAAAAATCTCATTGATACACCTTCGCTACCTAAATCCGATGCCAAAAAATGTCGGAGAAATTATCAAGAACTATAAAAAGGTGATCATCCCTGAACTGAACATGGGGCAAATGGTCCATATAATCAATGCAAAGTTTGGCTGTAATGCTATAGGCTATAACAAGGTTCAGGGATTGCCGTTTAAGATTTCAGAGCTCAAGAGTGCATTTACACAAGCACTGAACGAGGTGTAAGATGAGTGAAAATACAGAACTAAACTATACAAAAAAAGACTTCGCCAGCGATCAAGAGGTCAAATGGTGTCCTGGATGCGGTGATTACGCTATTTTATCTGCTATTCAAACAGCATTGACCCACATAGGGAGAAAGCGCGAGGATATTGTATTCGTCTCAGGCATTGGATGTTCTTCCCGTTTTCCGTATTACATGAATACCTATGGCTACCACACCATTCATGGACGGGCTCCTGCCGTTGCGTCAGGGCTTAAGACTGCCAACCCAGATTTGAGTGTTTGGGTCATTACTGGCGATGGAGACAGCCTCTCTATTGGAGGCAATCACCTTATTCATGCCCTTCGACGCAATGTAGACATGAATATTGTACTGTTTAACAATGAGATCTATGGACTTACCAAAGGGCAGTATTCTCCAACAACACAACCAGGTCATATTACCAAATCCACGCCATATGGATCTTTAGACCGGCCCTTCAGCCCGGCGAAACTTGCCTTTGGTGCCAGTGCTACTTTTATCGCACGCACCTTGGATGCTGACGCCAATCACATGCAAGAAGTCATGTTAGAGGCAGAAGCCCACCGAGGTACTTCATTCATTGAGATCTACCAAAACTGTGTTATCTTTAATGATGGATGTCACTCGCAATACGTAAATAAAGAAAGTCGAAATGATCACTCAATCATACTCACCCATGGCAAACCCATGGTCTTTGGAGGTGATATCAAAAAAGGTATTATCCTCGATCATCTCAGACTGAAAGTCGTCGAACTCGGTGAGATGTACACCGAAGAAGATTGTTTGGTACATGACAAACACAATGAGATGCTGGCTTCCTTACTTGTGGCTATCGATGCAGATCCAGCAATGCCAAAACTCTACGGGGTATTGTATGCAGTGAACGATGTCATATACAACGAGCAAGTAACCACCCAAATAGTAGAAGTTAAAGCTAAAAAAGGACCTGCAGACTTCCATAAGCTTTTATATTCAGGAGATACTTGGCACATTGAATAACCAATTACCTTAGAGCTAAATAGATCAAACCACGATAAGGTACAGTCATCTCTCATTGGCGCGGATATAGGTTATGTTTTTATAAGACATTTTGATACAATATTTTATGCACAATAAGATTCATCATTCCCTCATGCAATGGTATAAAATCCACGGGCGCCATGATCTACCGTGGCGTATTACAAACAATCCCTACAAAATCTACCTGAGTGAAATCATGCTGCAGCAAACGCAGGTCAAAACGGTGTTAGAACGGTTTTATTTTCCCTTTTTAGAAAAATTCCCTACTCTTTTGGATGTTGCCAAAAGTGATTTGGATGATGTACTTAAAATGTGGGAGGGTCTTGGCTACTACACGCGGGCCAAGAACTTGCATACAACAGCACAAAAATGCCAAGGAGATTTACCTAAAAATGCCTCCGAACTTTTAGAGCTTCCTGGAATTGGACGCTCCACGGCTCATGCTATTAGTGCCTTTGCCTACAAAGAGGCACTGCCGATTCTTGATGCCAACGTCAAACGCATCCTTCATCGCTATTTCGCTATTGAGGCACGCGATGAAAAAAAGCTTTGGAAAGCGGCGTATGAACTTTTTGATACCAAGTATCCGTTTGAATACAATCAAGCGATGATGGATATCGGTTCAATGGTATGTTTGGCAAAAAAACCGCTTTGTGACGTGTGCCCTTTTGAAAAAGGGTGTGAAGGAAAATCTGCTCCCCAAAACTTCCCAGAACCAAAAATAAAAAAAATAAAACCTGTCCGTAAACCTACTATCGTCGTGTATACACACAACGGTAAAATCGCTCTCTCTCAACGAAAAGAACGTTTTTTGCATGGGCTGTGGGGATTTGTGCAGTATGAAACATTTGAGGAAAACGAAGGAGTTTTATTAGGGCACATTACCCAACATTACAGCCATTTTACCCTTGATGCCGATGTCTATAAATGCGAAAGCGAATATGTCAATGAAGAGTGTGAATGGTTTGCACCTAGCGAGATTAATCACCTATCTCTCAGCGGCGCCGATCATAAAGTGCTAAAGCTTATAGTTTAAATCGGCTTGGGTCAAAAAAGGTATCGTCGCTGATATGCCCAAAGGCGGAGTTGATCGAGACGAAGATGTCCGGATACTTTTCTTCCATCTCAGCGAGCATTACTTTCATGCTGGCTCTGGCATGGGGCATTTTAACATCAAAGCGCATTGATGGGCATGCTTCATCTCCGATGGTCGGCATCTCGTTCTCGATCGCACACGCGCTTAACTGACGCTCACGCATCTGTATCAAAGGGCGGATAATAATAAGCCCATTCTCCGCTTTATATTTCGGTGCAAGGGCGCGCATATGACCATTGTAGATCATGTTCATAAAAAAGCTCTCAGCCGCATCATCGAGATGATGACCCAAGGCTACTTTGTTACATCCGTGTTCTGCCGCCACACTATACAGTGAACCTCTGCGCATACGGGAAAAGAAACTGCAAAAAGAGGAGTTTTTACGGATTTTGTCGCCTGCGATTTCATACGTATTGGTCTCATGGATAACATGGGGGATATTATGTTGTGCACAATGAGCTACGAGTGCGCTCAAATCTTCTCCCATCCCATACGTAACGGTCACGGCAAGGAGTTCAAAATTAAAAGGGGCACGGCGCTGTTGTTCCATCAGCGCATGGATCATCGTGAGAGAATCTTTACCGCCGCTGAGACCCACGAGGATCTTATCTCCCTCTTCGATCAGATTAAACGCCGCGTTGGTTTGACCCATACGGCGCATGATCTTTTTACTGAGTTTAATGGCCAAGGCGTTTAACCATTTCCAAAATAAACTTCGCGCTTACTTGCGCCGATGTTTTCAAAAAGGCATCAAAATCGTCACTCGCACCGCCATCAGCCGTATCACTGATCGCACGAAGGACAAAAAACGGAACCCCAAAGTTTTGACAGACACACGCAACGCTTGCCCCTTCCATCTCTAGCGCATCAGCATTAAACGTTGACTCAATCCATCCCTTACGCTCACTGCTGGCAACAAACTGGTCACCCGTGGCAATGATACCTTCATATAATTCCATCCCAAGATCGACTGCCACTTCAGATGCCAAAGAACGAAGCTGTTCATCTGCTTCAATCATCAATGTCCCTTCAGGAATAAAACCGGCAGGATGACCAAATGCGGTAATATCAACATCATGCTGACACAAGGCACTGGCCATAACCAAATCACCGATTTTTAACTCTTTGCTAATTCCGCCTGCAACACCGCTGAATAATAAAGTTTCGGCTTTAAAACGTTCCAGCATGACCGATGCCGTAATGGCTGAAAAGACTTTACCGATTTTTGAATATGCGATCACCAACTCATGACCACCGTAGGTACACTCATAAAAAACATTTCCCGCATATTCGGTACTCGTGTATTTTTCAACCGTACTTAAAATCGGATCGATCTCTTCACGCATTGCGCCCATGATGGCTATTTTCATTATCCGACCTTTAATTGTTTTTTATGAATGTTTTACAATATAACGTTGTAGTTTTTGCAATGTGTGATTGAGAGAAACCACTTTTTCTTGAGTATCCAAAACTCCAAGAATATGTTCACTCTCTCCCAACGGGGTAATCACACGACTCCCGCCCCAAAAACCAAGGCCGTCTTCAAATCCGACGCGATTTACAAAAACCACATACGCATGAGTCAAAAGAGCACACGACTTTAGCAAGGCATCCCACTGACGCTCAATGAGTAATCCATCCTCACCAAAATCACGCGCCGGTGATGCCGCCAAGACATAGATAACATCTGCGTCACAAGCAGCCAAATCGGCCAATGTCTGTGCTCGCCAAAGATCTTCACACACGACCATAGCTGTTTTTCCATGATCGGTATCAAAAGCTTTAATCTCATGGCCAGCAGCAAAGTAACGCCCCTCTTCGAACATCCCGTACGTTGGCAAATGGTTTTTATGATGAATATGAATCAGTTCACCTCCACTAAAGTACAACGCACTGTTGTACACTTTCCCATCGTCCCATAACGCAGCACCTATGGCAATATCGCATTGTAAACTTGCGATACAAAGCTCTTGCAATTCATCCACATTCCATGCGTCTTCAAACAGCTTATCTTGCAGCATATACCCGCTAAGAGCTAACTCCGGGAATATAACCACATCCGCAGCTTCATGCCGTTTTACAATCGCTAAAACTTCTTGTAAATTACTGCGATTTAGTTTAGGTGCAAATTGGATTAAAGCAACATTCATTTGAGTGCTTCGCATACCTTTGCCAATGTTTCCATATCTGATATACCAAATGTCTCATTATTAGGAGCATTACGTTTATTCAACCCTTTGAGAACAGCACCGTTTCCAAACTCGATCATAATATCGATTTCACCGACAATAGCTTCAATCGATTGTTTGTAGCGTACTGGCTTGACCAACTGATCTTTGAGTAATGCTACTGCATCCGCTTTGGTCGAATACTTTTGCATCGTAACATTGGAAACAACCGGTGCTATAAAAGTATCACTTACCATTTTTTCCATTACTTGCGCCAAAGGTTCTTGCGCAGGAGCGAGCAGAGGACAGTGACTTGCAATGGACATGTTCAACAATAGTGCACGCTTTGCACCCGCTTCTTTAAACGTCGCTTCCATGGCTTGAAGATCAGCTTTCAACCCTGCTACGACAAGTTGCCCATTTTGGTTAAAGTTAGCAGGCCATACTTTTTTACCCTCTGTGTTTGCCGTTGCACAAAGCTGTTCAACAACGTCATCTTCCAACCCTAAAATTGCCATCATACCCGCATCAATCTCTTCACATGCACTTTGCATCAATGCTCCGCGTTTATGGACCAATTCAACCGCATCCAGATAATCGATCGCACCGGCAGCACTCAAAGCACTAAACTCACCTAGTGAGTGTCCCAAGAGCATTACAGGCTTTGTTGGCATCGCATCTTGAAACAATCGATACGCAATCAAAGAGATCAATAAAATAGCAGGTTGAGTATAAGCGGTTTTGTCCAACTGATCGTTTTCTTCAAACAATAATTTTGCAAAATCCACTCCGATCCGTTCACCCGCTTTTTCAAACATTTCACGTGCAACAGCGCTGTTTTCATAAAATGATTTTCCCATACCGATACTTTGACTGCCCTGCCCTGGAAAAATCATTGCAATTTTTTTGTTATTCACTAAATATCCTTCAAATCAAATTGATAGTCGCTATGATCAGCGATTTTTTTACGTAGCGTATTACGATTGAGTCCTAATTTATCCGCAATTTGTAACTGCGATTTAAATCGTTTGATACCCGCACGGATCAATGGAACTTCAAACAAATGAAGAAATTTACGGTAATCATTATTACTCCCCAATTTATCGACCAAATAGTGTTCCACTATTTCCATCAAATCATTTTCTTTGATGCTGTTCAATAAATAATGCAAATAAACTTGTCGTCGCAAAGAAATAGCATTTTCACTCACATCAGCAAGAAAATCCTGAGTATTAAATTCATCACTTCTTCCAAATGTATTCTTCGCTTCTTCTACAAACAAATTTACTAAAAGCGTGATATCTTCCTGGCGTTGATCCAAAGGTGGCAACACAAGACGAATGGAAAAAATCTCTTCCAGCTGTTCTTGTGTATAACGGTAGCCGCCGGTTGCAACAACTCTCGTTTTAGTTCTTTGCAGCGTATCTATCAAACGTTTAAGATTCGCCACATCATCAAGCCTGTGGATAATAATCTCACTGTTTCGTTCAATGGCTTCTAAAAGCTCTTCGAAACGACTTGCATCAACAATAGGAGCATTGGGAAGAATGTAACGCGCTAGGGTAAGCTTTCCAGTTCCACGCTCGCCAATAATCATAGCATTGACGGATAGCGCTTTTAATAAATTCGCAGTTTTAAACGCCTCAATAGAGGCGCTTGAGGCAGTTAAAAAATTAGTGACATCCACAACCAGTGCCACAACTTCCACTAGATTCCACAGCATTTTCAGCAGGGATTCCACTCGCAGCTTCTGCAGCAGAAGCATCACGTACACTACTGATTGTTACCGTAAACATCAAATCTTTACCCGCTAACGGATGATTAAAATCAATAACAACACTATCGTCTTTCACTTCTTTAACGATTACTTGAACCGTACCGCCGTCTTCACCTTGACCATAAAGAGTCATACCGACATTCAAATCGATACCAGCAAACTGTTCGCGAGGAACTTCTTGCTGTGCATCTTCATTATAATCGCCATATGCATCAGCCGCTTTGACCGATACATCTGACTTTTCACCGATGTTCATGTGTGCGATTCCGTTCTCAAGACCTGGAATAACTTGACCCTTACCAAACATAAATACAAGTGGCGCACCACCCACGTTACTGTCTACAACATTTTGTCCGTCACGTACTTCGTATTCGATCGAAACGATCTGATTTGCTTCAATTGCCATTGATTTGCCTTACAAATTTTAAGATAATGCGATTTTAGCACAATTAGCTATACCTAGCCTGAAAAGGCTCATATAGCTATTTTAGCTTAGAGAGTCTCTCTTGTGCCTCATTAGCGGCACCTGTGCCACTGTACTTAGTAAGCGTAGCTTTATAGAATGCTTTTGCATTCGCTAAGTCACCATTTTTTTCCATTGAAATAGCTGTATGCAAAAGTAACGTTGGCATATATGACGCTTTATCATACAATGAAGCACTCTCTTTGTAATACGAAATAGCCTGTTTATACTCTTTGCGCTGAAAATAAGTCTCACCAAGCCAAAAATTTGATCCGGCAATCTTATATTTTTTCTGAATAAGCACTTCATAGCATGCTTGTGCCTCTGCATACTTTTCTTGATCAAATAACGCTTTTGCTTTTCTATCAAGTAATTCCGGATCCATTTTATTATTTGACTCTGTTTTAGTAGGCAATGTCATTTTTAATTGTTTCATCAAGAGTGAAAACTCTTCTTTACTGACATAAGAAGCATTGACCGAATCAACCACATGGGAAAGCTCTTCAAGCAGCGTCTTAAGTTGAGTAATGTTTTCACTATTAGCAGCAGTTTGTTGGCGCAGTTCATTAATCGAAGATGAAAGATTGTTATCACTTGCAGAAGATTCAGTGATTTTTTGCAGTGCTATTCTTTGTTCATTAACAGACTGTCCCAACCCTTCAACGATTGTTTGTAAACCATCCAAACGCTCTGTAACCGTATCAACCTTTGCATTCTGTATATTACTCTTTTGAGCTACAGCTTGTATTTCTTGTTTATTTTCAAGAATCAATTTTTCTTCAGCAGTAAGACCATATGGGTTAGGTTGATTTAGATTACCCGCACCGAAAACCGAAGGTTCCGCTGCAAGTAATAAGGAGGAAAGTAACGAAAGACTAACGAAAAAACGCATTTACGGAAGTTTTACTTCAACGCGGCGATTTTTAGCCCAACACTCTTGTGTTTTTTCTGTACAGGCAGGATTACCCTCGCCCAAACTAACCATACTGATTGAATCAGCATTGATGCCGTCATTTACAAGAGCTGTTTTAACCGCATTTGCACGCTTAAGCCCTAATGCAAAGTTATATTCATCGCTACCGAACTCATCACAATTTCCTTCAAGTTTAAAGGCTTTGTTTTTTAACAATCCAGCATTACCCTTAACTGCAGTCATCATGTCTTCACGGATATCGTATTTATCGTAATCAAAATAGACACTCACGATTTGTGAACCTGCAGAGCCATTTGCAGAACCGCTTGCAGAACTATCTGCAGAATTTGCGTTAGTAATTGCATTAATCACAGCTGAACCATCAGCCCCACCGTTTTGCCCATTTGATGCGCCGCCTTTACTACCATTTCCAGCAGCATTTGCTGTTGCATCGATTGCAGGCTGCTTGCTGGAACATCCACTAAATACTAATGCTGCTAATACAGCGCTTAAATATACTACACGTTTCATTATATATTACCCCTGAATTTAATTATTTAAGAGCCATTGTACCTAAAAAAAAGTAAATCACCAATCTATAGATTGCATTCGTCCTATATGTAACGGGAAACTAAAACTTTTATTCACACCAAGACGAATAACCCCAACCATACTGCGTGAACCCTCATGTTTAATATGCAATATTGCTTCACCATCATGTGAAAAACGAGGATAATCATTGTCCCCACTGCTGGTTAAACGACGAATAGAACTGTTGTTTAAAGAAATAAGATGAAGGTTAAAAGCACCTCTGCCTTCACGTGCTTTATAAACCAGTAAGTCACGATAGGTGCTACATGTTGAATTATTTTTACCCTCAAAAACGACTTGTTTAATAGCACTTTCGTCAATCCTTTTGGAAAAAATATTCGGGCTTCCCATACGATTAGAGACAAATGCGATTCTGTCTTCTCCCATAAACTGACCGCTCACATCAATACCGGAATAATCCGTTAGACGGGTTTTGCTTTTAGTACGAACATCATAAAGATAGATATCAGGCTGACCATTAGGTGCCAATGTCAGCAATAGCCGATTGCCGTCTTCACTTACATCTGAACATACCGCCATACCGTCTGAAGAGATAACAGCTGATTTTTTACCGGTTGCCAAATTTACTTTGTAAAGAGTAGGATGAAAATCACTCAAAGAAGTGTAATAAAAATCAGTTTGTTCACGATTTGCCCATTTTGCAAAACCATACATACCCCCACTGAGGACAACTTTCTGATACGATAACGTATAATCAGCGGCAACAATCTCAGAGCGTCTGGGTCCGTTTAGACGAACAAAAAGAACTTTTCGCTTCATCCACTCCAGAGATCCCCCTCCCATTTTTGCATTGATATCATACGCAATGGAATGGGCTAAAAAAACCAACATTTCACTTTGCTTCAAATAATATATTTTACTAAAAAGTTCCAAATTGTTCTGAAGTAACTTTACATCCGTTCTGTATCCACCGCTGCCATCTGACACTAAACGATAACGTAAAATATAAACAGCATCTTTATGAATTCCTGCCGCTTGAGAATTATCAAACGACTGAGATGCATAACGGTCATCGACGTCAAATAAGGATACAACATTCATATCCGCACTAAGCATCTTATGAAATCGTGTTCCTGTGTCATTACCCATCGCACTGGCATCTTCAATAGCAAATTTTGGTAACATTCCCACATTTTTAGTTACTTCCAATGTAGCATCTGCACTCCAAAGAGTCGATATTAAAAAAGTTACTATTAGCAAATAATGCATTTTATTCCTTTGCGGTCAATATAATCTCAAATACAGCTTCTAAACCTTGTGGATGGGGAGGAAGCCCTACTTGGCGTAATCGTTCTTTAAGCCAATCAACTTCAGCATTAAAAACTGTATTACCAGAGTATGATATCACACGATACGCTAACAAACGTCCATCAGGACTTAAGCTGATACGCACACGCGCAGCATACCCTTCTGTCCCACTTGCAGGATGAAAGTTAGCATAAATGACACCTTGTATCTTTGCATTGTATTCATTAACAGCCGGCCCACTGGATAGGGTCATCATCTTAACACCAGATTTAGCCAGATCAAGTGTTTTGACTTTATCAAAAATCTTTGAATCACGATTGGTTTCTAGTATTTTTTTTTCTAATGCATTCAACTCTGAAAGCTGTCGAGTATTATCTGGTGTTTTTGGCTTAGTTTTACTCACCTTTACTGATGCAAATAAATCATTGATTTCAGGGACAACTGGCTTGACTTCATTCTCTTCAGCTGGATTTTTTTCTACGCTTTTTGGTTCAATCACTGGTTCAGGTGCTGATGGCACACTATGCTGAGACGCTTTTGTAGAAACTAAAGAGGGTTTATCTTCTAAGGAGATCGAAATAACATCACTTTTAGTCATTGCAAACGCATCTGGCTTAGATGTCTTTAACAGTCCGCCGATAAAAAAGGATAAGATCAATCCTAAAATCAAAAAAGTAATGATACCGCTTTGAAGAAAAAAACGTTGATAATGTAAATTCATGTAAAAATACTCTAAAATTATTTTTAGATGAACTCAACCGCTAGTTGCGAGTGAAATATTGGTTAAACCTGAACGTTTTACGGCACTCATAACATTCATAACATCCCCATAATCGAGCTTATGATCAGCACTGATACGTACGACAGTCTCAGGAGAAAAATCATTGGCAAATAATCTAAAATTATCACTAAACGTCAAAAAATCAAAGGTTTGGTTATTGACCTTAATTTCTTTAGCTTCATTAATGAGGATCTCAATTTGTTTTTTTTCTTTTACTTCCGTTTGAGTTGAACCTCTAGGAAGGTTAATTAATTCTTCATATATAATATTGGGCGATATGACCATTAATATAGCCAACAAAACCAACATCACATCCACAAGGGGGGTAATGTTAAGTTCCGGTTTATCGTCCCAATCGTACATGCTTACTCAGCCTTTGAAAGTAACGAATCACTTTGCATACGAATAAGACCTACAACTTCAAAGGATTGACGTTTTAAAATCTGATGATAACTGTATGCAAAAATGGCTACAAAGATACCAGAAGCCGTTGCAACAAGTGCGTCCGAAACCCCAGCCGCAATAATAGTCATCGTACCGCTAGCCTGTCCAATGTTATCAAAGGTATCTAGAATAGACACAACGGTTCCAAAAAGACCGATAAACGGAGTTGTAGACGCTACTACTGAAAGTATGGTCAACCCTTTGGTTGCTTCTTTAGTAGCCGCAAATTGTGCCAAATCAAACAATGCTTTGGCATTTTTCGTATCGGACTTTAAAAATGGTGCGAGAAAAGCGTAGTCATTAAGACGCTGTGAACCCATTAAAAGAGATTCTAGTGTCTCATTTTCTTGCGAAATCCACTCATTAAGAGCTAGCCAACGATAAAAGAAAACCCAGTTAATAATAATGAGATAGGACAAGAGAATCAGTAACACAGCTAGTGTTACCGGATGACTCTTGTCTATGAAATTTGAAAGAAGCTCAAACATAAGAGTTAGAGCATATGTGAGTGGTTTTGATTATGGGCAGCTGACTCAATACGCGCTGAAACAGACGCGATCATAGAGTGAGAATCTGCAACACTTGCAATAAGATCTTTTGCTTCATCAAGTGCTTTTGCAACTTCACTTTCACTGTCGCCACGAATAGCTACAGCGCCGTCTACTAGAACCGTTACCAAATTATTAGAAATTTGAACAACGCCCCAATTTACGACGATTGATTCTTTTTTACCGTTTTCTTTAATGATATCAACAACACCTGCTTGTAACAGAGTTGTTAATCCCACGTGCTCAGGTAGAACACCAAACTCTCCTTCTTCTCCAGGAACTGTTACACTTTTAACAGGACCATTAAAAATCGAACCACTTGGTGTTAGCACTTCTAATTCTAGAGTATGCACTATCTATCCTTTAGGATGAAAAGCAATTATTTGCTTTTCTGTTTTGCAGCTTTTTCAATCGCTTCATTCATATCGCCGACCATATAGAATGCACTTTCTGGCAAGTGATCGTAATCACCGTTAAGAATTCCTTTGAATCCTTTGATGGTGTCTTCGAGTTTAACATATTTACCTGGAGAACCTGTAAATACTTCCGCAACGAAGAAAGGTTGAGAAAGGAATTTCTCAATCTTACGTGCACGTTCAACAACAGACTTGTCTTCTTCAGAAAGCTCATCCATACCAAGAATCGCAATAATATCTTGCAAATCTTTGTATTTTTGTAGTGTTTTTTGAACACCGCGAGCAACACCGTAGTGCTCTTCACCAACGATTTGTGGGCTAAGCAAACGTGACGTTGAATCCAATGGATCAACGGCAGGATAAATCCCTTTTTCGGCAATTTTACGGTTAAGAACTGTTGTTGCATCAAGGTGAGCAAATACAGAAGCTGGAGCCGGGTCTGTCAAGTCATCCGCTGGTACGTATACCGCTTGAACTGAAGTGATAGAACCCTTCGTTGTTGATGTAATACGATCTTGTAATGCACCCATCTCACGAGCCAATGTCGGCTGGTAACCAACAGCTGATGGAATACGTCCAAGAAGTGCTGACATCTCAGAACCTGACTGTGCAAAACGGAAGATATTATCGATAAACATCAATACATCAAGCCCTTTTTCATCACGGAAGTATTCTGCCATTGTCAAACCAGTCAATGCGATACGGTTACGTGCTCCTGGAGGCTCAGACATTTGACCGTAGCACAGTGCAACTTTGTCCAAAACACTAGAGTCTTTCATCTCGTGATAAAGGTCATTACCTTCACGTGTACGTTCACCGACACCCGCAAATACAGAAAGACCATCGTGCCCGTGAGCAACGTTATGGATCAATTCCATGATAATAACGGTTTTACCAACACCCGCACCACCGAAAAGACCTACTTTACCACCTTTTGCATACGGTGCTAGAAGGTCAACAACTTTGATACCTGTTTCAAACATCTCAGTGGTTGTACTTTGTTCAATTAATGGTGGTGGAGCACGGTGAATAGACCATTTTTCACAATCTACGATTTGATCTCCGCCATCGATGGTTTCACCGATAACGTTAAAAATACGTCCAAGTACTTTATCACCAACTGGAACTTTGATAGGTGCACCTGTAGCCGTAGCTGCAAGACCACGTACAAGACCTTCAGACATATCCATAGCAATCGTACGAACACGACCATTACCAAGGTGAGAAGCTACTTCTAGAACAAGACGAGTCGTCTTTCCATCAACATTAACATTTACTTCTATTGCTTCATTGATTGCAGGAAGGGTACCTTCGAAATCAACGTCAACAACAGGACCAATTACTTGAGCAATTTTACCAATCATTCTTTCCTCCATCATTATTTCATCGACTCTACGCCGCTTATTATCTCAATAAGTTCAGTCGTGATCGATTCTTGTCGTGCTTTGTTATACTTGACGCTTAACGTTTTAACCATTTGTTTTGCATTGTTAGTTGCAGCATCCATTGCTTGCATACGTGCACTGTGCTCAGCCGCAACCGAGTCAATCAACGCGTAATACATGTTAAATTCAGCATACTTTGTAATCAATGAATCAAGCATCGCTTCTTCATCATGTGCTTCTAGTTCAAGAACGCTGTTCTTGCTTTTTTCACAATCAAAATCTGCTACATCAACCGGTAAAATTTTATTGACATGTAACTCTTGAGTAATAACATTCTTATAGCCGTTATACACAAGATAGACACCGTCAATAATACCGTCTTTGAAATCTTTAATCGATCGAGTCATAAACTCACTTGATCGCTGCATATCAGGAGAAGAACTGAGGTTCTTAACTTCATCAAGCAATTCAACTTGATTAAAATTAAAGTATTCAATCCCTTTTTTACCGATACCGCGAATACGGATGTTTACTTTTTTCTCTTTATATTCACTGATTAAACGTTTAACCGCTTTGATCGTTTGAAGGTTAAAACCTCCACACAGACCTTTATCAGCTGTTACAAAAATAATATCGATCGTTTTAGGCGCATCATTTTGAACAAAACAACGGCTATCAATACCGCCAACTTTATTACAATGGATGCGACTTGCGATTTCAGCTATGACTTGATTCGTTTTTTGTGCAAACAGACGTGAACGTTTCGCTAACTCTTCCGCACGGCGAAGTTTCGCCGTAGAGACGAGTTTCATTGCACGCGTAGTTTTCTGCGTGTTTGAAACACTCTTGATCTGTCTTTGAATCTCTTTCAAGTTAGCCATTAAAGATCCTTATTGCGCAACGAAAGTAGTTTTAAACTCTTCGAGCGCTTTTTTCATTGTTGCCATAGTATCGTCATCGATTTTTGATGATGCACGGATGCTTTCAAAAATCTGCGGATAGCTAGCTTCAATAAATGGATATAAATCTGATTCAAATTTAACAACAGCAGATGCTGGAAGACTATCAAGATAGCCCTCATTACCTGCAAAAATGATCAATGCTTGTTTTTCAACAGCAAGTGGAGAATATGGAGGCTGCTTCAATACTTCAACCATACGCTGACCACGCTCAAGCTGCTTGCGGCTTACTTCATCCAAATCAGAAGCAAACTGTGCAAACGCTTGAAGTTCACGGTATTGCGCAAGGTCAAGACGCAATGTTCCAGCAACTTGTTTAGTAGCTTTGATTTGAGCCGCACCACCAACACGTGAAACTGAAAGACCAACGTTAATCGCAGGACGAACACCAGCATTGAACAAGTCAGTCTCCAAGAATATTTGACCGTCAGTAATAGAGATAACATTTGTTGGGATATACGCCGCAACGTCACCCGCTTGAGTTTCAATGATTGGAAGTGCAGTCAAAGAACCGTTACCCAATTCATCACTCAATTTAGCAGCACGCTCTAGCAAACGAGAGTGGATATAGAAAACGTCACCCGGATACGCTTCACGGCCCGGAGGACGACGAAGGATCAATGACATCTCACGGTATGCAACTGCATGCTTAGAAAGATCATCATAAACGATCAAACCATGACGAGCTGAATCACGGAAATATTCCGCCATTGTTACACCCGTATATGGAGCCAAAAATTGCAATGCTGCAGCTTCAGAAGCTGAAGAAGAAACAACGATAGTATATTCCATTGCACCGCTCTCTTCAAGACGACGAATAACGTTTGCAACGGTTGATTCTTTTTGCCCGATAGCAACATAGATACAAACTACGCCGTTACCTTTTTGGTTCATGATAGCATCAAGAGCGATCGTTGTTTTACCTGTTTGACGGTCACCGATGATCAACTCACGTTGACCACGTCCGATTGGAACAAGTGCATCAATTGATTTGATACCAGTTGCCATTGGCTCATGTACTGATTTACGAGCCATGATACCAGGTGCTTTCTCTTCTACAAAACGTGATTCTGTAGATTCGATTGGACCTTTACCGTCGATTGGCTCACCAAGTGCATTAACAACACGACCAAGAAGAGCATCACCAACAGGAACTTTCAACAAACGTCCAAGACGTTTTACTGACATTCCCTCACGAAGCTCGACTCCCTTACCAAGAATAACAACACCAACGCTGCTCTCTTCAAGGTTCATAACAAGACCACGAGTCCCATCTTCAAACTCAACCATTTCACCAGCCATAACATTGTTAAGGCCGTAAACTTGGGCAACGCCATCTCCATATGAGACGATTTTACCGGTTTCGTTTATATCTACATTAAGCTCAAAATTACCAATTCTTTCTTTAATAATTGAACTGACTTCATCTACTTGTACTTTTGCTACCACTATATCTCCTTTCGTGAGGGTTAAATTGCTTTTAAAATATGCTCAACGATCTGAGCATTAAGGCGGCTTTTTGAAAAATCAATTTCAACATTCAAATCATCAACAATAACTCGAATGCCATCACTGTTTGAGGGAACAAACTGTAATGATATTTTCGCATTCATTTTCTTTCCTAAATCATTCGCAATTGCATCAATAGAATCTTGTTTGATTTCAGAAATACTGTAGATACGGCCATGATAAACACGTTTCTTAGAAGCTATTTGACGCTTTAAATCTTTTGAAATTGCCGGTATTAACGATAATCTTCCATTTTCACCTAAAAGTTTGATCAAGTTATTGACTTCAAGGCTATTAGCTCTTTCGACCATACCAAGAACCAAATTTGTCTTAGATGAAACAGTAATATCATTGCTACGCATGACTTGAAGGAATTTACTATCACTAAAAGCAGTAGTCAAAACTGTAAACAGTTCCGCAACATTATCCAATGAAGTTTCATCCAAGACGGTCATCAGAGATTGAACATAACGTTTCGCAATCAGTTCTTCCTGCATTTAGGCCACCTTCTTTTTCAAAATGTCAGTCATAGCATCTTTACCCATAGCCGCATCACTAGCACGCATAACATCGTCCATAACTTCAGCAACCACTTCACGTACCATTTTACGTTTTTCAAGATCCATTAACGCATCATTCTGCTTTTGTGCAATCTCAACGTCTACTTCACTTTGTGCTATGATCTTTTCACTAAGAATTTTGCACTCTTTTTTAGTCATTTCACTCAAATCATGCACAAAACGATTGGCATCATCAATCTTGTGTTCAGCAGCATCCTTCAACCGTTTTGACTCGCGCAAACGCTCTTGAACTTTTTCAAGCTCAGACGCGATTCCTGCACTTCTACCGCCAAAATAATTTTTGAGCGGCTCTGCCAATAGATAATAAAGTATTCCTGCGAATATAAGAAAGTTAACGGTACGTTGTACAATATCCGTAGAACCCTCATGCGCAGCGTCAGATCCAAACAGATAAGCACTGAGCATTAATACAGTAACCAATAATTTACCCATATTATCTCCTCAAATCTGATTTAGCTTAGCTGATACAGCAGCTTGGAAAGATGGAGCTTCTGCATGAAGCGCCTCTTTCAATCGTGAACGTTCTTCAGACATTGCGTCTTCGAACTTAGAATATTCTAGTGCCAGTTCAGCACGTTTTGCCTCTATCTTGCTGTTTGCCAACGCCTTGGCCTCAGCAACAACTTTTTCTCTTATTACATGCGCTTCTAGTTTAGCATCACTAATAATCTTTTCCGCTTGTGCATGAAATGCAGCGATCTCAGCATCGTTGTTTCCAACTTGCTCAAGATCTTTTTTAATATCTGCATCTCTTTTTTCCATATAGTTGAAAAGAGGTTTGTAAAGTAAACTATTAAGAGCGGCAATAAGGACAAGGAAGACAATCAGTGTGCTGCCTAGCAACATCGGACTTATATCTAACATACCACCTCCTAAAAGTTGCGTGATTATACAACGTGTAAATTGAAGGGATAGTTAAACGATAGGAATTATGAGGAAAGTGTGATTAAAAATGAATCAATTTGTCCATTATTATCAAATTCAAGGGTAAGTTTTGACCCTTTTTTCGACGTACTAATACCAAGGTCTGAAAAATAGCTTTGAAGTGCATCAAAATCAAGTGCCTCGATTTTATGGTTTGTACTCATAGGTGTTTGCGTAGGAAGTTTCATATTTTTTGCCATTTGTTCTACGTCACGAACACTCAGCTTTTGTCCAATAATAGAATCAATCATTAATGCTTGTGCATTTTCTTCCATTCCGACAACTACTTTTGCATGACCGGCACTTATTTTACCCTCCATCAATGCTTTACGACCCTTGTCACACAGTTGTAGCAAACGCAGTGTATTAGTAATTTGGGCACGGCTTTTATGGACCGTTGTAGAAAGCTGATCATGCGTCAATTCATGTATCTCAATGAGTTCTTGATACGCTTGTGCCAAATCAATCGCATTGAGTTCATCACGCTGAATATTTTCAATCAAGGCATGCTGGCGCATCTGTTCATCAGTGACGGTAACAATAATAGCTTTTATGGTTTTGAATTTTGCCAGTTTACTCGCACGCAAACGTCGTTCACCCGCGATGAGCACATAACCGTCAAGAGTTTCCTTGACAACGATTGGCTGTAAAATACCGTGAGTTTTTATGGATTCACTAAGTTCCGCAAGTGATTCAGGATCAAAATGTTTACGTGGCTGATAAGGATTGGGACGGATTTCTGTAATGGAAATTTCTTCAAATCCATTTCGTTTTGGAAGTTCGTTGTCGTATGCTTCTTCTATTTCACTTAGTAGTGCGCCCAGACCGCGTCCTAGTGCTGATGCTTTTGCCATTAACGATCCTTAAGCAATGATTGCGTGAGCAAGATCTTGATAGGCTAAAGATCCGCTCGATTTTACATCGTACAAAATAGCCGGTTTTCCAAAACTTGGAGACTCCGCCAATTTGACGTTACGCGGTATGACTATGTATTCATCTGTACGTGATTTAAAGAGTTTCGTCTGAAAATGTTGACTCAAATCTGCAAAGACTTGACGTGAAAGATTATTTTGAGCACTGTACATCGTTGGCAAAAAGCCTTTTATACTCAATTTCGGGTTAATGGTTTTACGTACAAGCTTAACGGTATTCAGCAACTGAGCCAAACCCTCTAACGCAAAAAACTCACATTGAATTGGGATGATAACAGAATTTGAAGCACTCAAAGCATTAATTGTCATTGGCCCAAGCGCTGGAGGTGAATCAATGATGACATAATCGTACTCATCTTTTACCTGCGCAATGGCACGCTTGAGAATCAATTCTCTCCCTGTTGCATTGGCCGCATCGTAATACTCTTTTTCAACCCCAACTAAACCTATATTGGATGGCGCGATAAACAGTTTCGGGAGTTCTGTTTTTAAAATGATCTCACGTAGTTTTTTTGCACCAATAAGGACATGATAAATATTAAATTCATAATTATTACGATGATATCCCAGCGAAGTTGTTGCATTCGCTTGAGGATCAGCATCGATAAGGAGGACTTTTTTTTCAGCTACCGCCAATGAGGCAGCTAAGTTTACAGCAGTTGTTGTTTTACCGACACCACCCTTTTGGTTTGCAATAACTATTACTTCGCTCATCGTAAACTGAATATCCTTTGCCCGTTATATTCAAGAGAACCGTCCTCTAATAAAAGAGCATCCTCTAATCTAAAAGTCATTTCTTCTGCATGTGTCGTAAAAAATTTACTTCTGTTGAATTCTAACTTGAATTTACTAAATATCTGCTTCCAATAAGGAAACTTTTCAAGTGACGTTATAAAATAATTTGTTAAATTATATGGTGTTATTTCTATATCCATTTTTGCAAAATTATTTGGTGCAGATATCAGATTTAGTCCAATTCCACACACTAGGTAATCACCCACTAAATTGGTAATCACACCACCCATCTTTTGTTGGCCTAGATAAAAATCATTAGGCCATTTTAACCACACTTTTGAACCTAAAGAAGTTAGCACTTCTTTCATGATAAATGCCAAGTAGATAGATGAAGATTCAAGTTTTAAGTCATAGGGTAACTGTGATCGATGAATGGCAAACGATATAAAGAGATTACCAACTTCTCCTATCCAAACATTACCGCGGCTCCCTTTACCTTGTGTCTGCAGAGGGGTCCCCACACAAACAGGAGCTTTTAACTCTTTTGCTTTAAGCGCTTCGATCAAATACGCTTGGGTTGATTCTAATTCATCAAACCAGTGTATTTCCACACCCAATTCGCTTTCCGTTTAAATACGCTATAACGTCCGTTTCCTGTTTTGAAGGAGCTTGAACTTTAAACAAACGCAATGAACCTTTAGAACATTGCACGATGATACTATCCGATTCAATCGCAATGATTTCTCCTGCGGTTCCTTCACTGCTGCGTTCAACCAACAGCATCTTCTTGATCTTTAAACCGGACTCTAAATATATACCAGGCCATGGAGTAAATGCACGGTATTTATTGTAAATAGTAACGGCATCATCAAAGCTTATCAAACCATCCGATTTGGATATCTTGCTGCAATGCGTTGCCTGGGTATCATTTTGTGCAATGGCCGTTTTACGATCCCAATTGTGTATGATATCGACTGTCAGATTACACGCGATCTTTGTCAGTGAAGAATAGAGGGTCTCCACCATCTCATCAGGGGAAAGCTCAACGGTTTCAATCTTGATTATTGCACCCGTATCAAGCCCCTCATCCATCCACATCGCTGTCACACCGCTTTTGGTATCGTTATGCAATAAACTTTGCTGTATCGGACTGGCACCCCGATATTGAGGGAGAATAGATGCGTGCAGATTGACACACGGAGCATGCTCTAAAATCGCTTTAGGAAGAATTTGACCGTATGCCGCGACAATAATCATATCGCAGTCGATTTTCAATAATTCATTGACAACCTTCTCATCTCGTAAACGTGAAGGCTGAAAAATCGCGATATCTGCATCTTGTGCCAATACTTTTACCGCTGGAGGAGTTAATACTCCTTTGCGCCCTACCGGCTTATCCGGCTGCGTGTAAACGGCAACCACTTCAATGTCATCAGCAGCAATCACCGTTTTTAAAATATCCGCCGCATACTCCGGCGTACCCATAAAAATAATACGCGTCATTAAAGAGAATTCGCTTGAAAGAGGCTTCCACCACAATGAGCGTCCT
The DNA here is from genome assembly GCA_030692765.1 of Sulfuricurvum sp. GTDB lineage: Bacteria > Campylobacterota > Campylobacteria > Campylobacterales > Sulfurimonadaceae > Sulfuricurvum. The sequence continues at coordinate 409 of JAUYUB010000016.1, read as the reverse complement.
CTAAAAGAAACGACTTTGCATCGGTTAAATCAAAACCGCTTGCTAAGAACATCGCTTTACCACGCTTAAGTAAAAAATCTGCCGCTTTTAGCTTAGTAACTATCCCGCCTGTTGCAAAACTATGATTTGGCGTAACCTCACGTGCAAGTTCATCAGGCTCAATAACCGTAACATGCGAACGTACTTTTGCGTCCTCATGTGCTCGAGGGTCTTTATCATAATAGGCGTCAATATCTGAAAGTATGATCAACATGTCCGCATCAAAATGATACGCTGCATACGCAGAAAGCTGATCATTATCTCCAAGAACAAGTTCTTCTGTAGCTGTTGCATCATTTTCATTGATGATCGGAACAACATTGTATTGCAGTAATGTCTCAATGGTGTCTTTTGCTTTTTGTGACTCTTC
>JAUYUB010000025.1 GCA_030692765.1 Sulfuricurvum sp. | reverse complement strand
TAATCTAATATCTGTCCAAAAACTATTTGATTTTTTTCAAAAAGTGCGTATCAAGAGAAAAATCTGAACCAATAGAGAGAGAAACTCCGTGCGCCACCACAGGGAAGCGCTCAAGAACTTTCTCAAAAGTACGAAGATGTTTTGTTGGTGTGGTAATCCAATTTTCAGGGGTTACCTCAAAAAAGTCTACCTTATTGGATGAATCAAGGATACTTTCCAAAAATTCACTTCTAAGACCAAGACCACACCCACACAACCCACTCATAATCATCTCCATTAAACCTTATTTTTTGCTACCACATTTAGCATCAGCTGGTTTTGCAGTCTTTTCACTACCACATTTTGCATCGGCTGGTTTTGCAGCTTTTTCACTACCACATTTTGCATCGGCTGGTTTTTCTGTTTTTTTACTACCGCATTTTCCTGCAGCACATTTTGCACTTGATGACTCAGCCGCTGCTGCATAACCCGTTGCCAACGCTGTACCTAATACGAGCATCGCTATTTTATTCTTTTTCATGTTAACCCTTTTATTTTAAGATGTTGAATATTAACACTATGTGTGTGTAGTAATCGTGTAATCTAGCAACAATCAACTCGTAGATATTCTTAATATTTTTGATCATTATTATAAATGGTATCCAAAAAAGCTATACTTACATCCAGTATACCAAGGATAAAAATGACCTCATCCAATTTCTCCCTCACAGATTATCTCAATCGTATCGGACACAATGGTGAAACACATTGCGATCTCTCAACCCTCACAGCGCTCATGTCTGCACAGCTGAAATCCGTACCCTTTGAAAATACCGAAGTCCAAGCCGGTCGTATTCCATCACTCATTCCCGAAGATATTTACACCAAAATTGTGACCAATAAACGTGGGGGGTATTGTTACGAAGTAAACGGTTTGTTTACTATGGCACTCACCGCTATTGGATTCGAGTGGTATTTTGCAGGGGCACGTCCAATGTTCTACCCTACCCGTCGTCCTAAAACCCATATGGTCGTGATTGTCACCATCGAGGGGAAAGAATATTTGTGTGACACAGGGTTTGGAGGATATGGCATACGAGAACCTTTGGAAGTTACAGATACAAACGTGACGGTACAAAACGGAGACTCATTTCGTGTAGAACTCATGAATGGCGAATACGTCCTGAATGGCCTTGTGCAAAATGAGTGGGAACCTCAATACGGCTTTGCCCTTGTCCCGCAAGAATGGATTGAATTTAGCCTTGCTAATCATTTCAATGCAACACATCCCGATACCATTTTCACTCAAAAAAAACTCGCGGTTATGCAAACCCACAATGGACGAAAAATCTTAGTTGACGATAGCCTCAAAATCATCGAAAATGGGATTACAACCATATCTACTGTCAACTATCCCACTGCCTTTAGAGAACACTTTACAGTTCTTTAGAACTGTCCAATACCCATGCTGACGAATGTTGCGTAAAACCGATTTTCGGATAATACTCGACCGCCGAGGGAGCAGAGAGTAAAATAATTTTGCATTTAGAACCTAGTTGCTCCCTCATTTTTCTAATGAGCATTTTGCCGATTCCGTGATGTTGGAAATCAGCATCTACTGCCAAATCCGACAAATAGCAGCAATAACTAAAGTCTGTGACTGCTCGTGCTACTCCTACAATCTTATCCTCTATGACTGCGGTGACAATAATGTCAGCATTTTTGATCATACCCTCGATGCATTCTAAATCATCAACAGGTCTACGCTCGCCGAGAGTTGAACGGTTAAGAATCTTGATGAACTCTTCCGTAGAGAGTGTTGGATTAATTTTGTAGTTAATGTTCATTTGACTCCTTTTGAACGCTTCTTATTATCATTTTATATCAGGAAAATTTCCGACCATTTCTCCATAATTAATACGAGTTTTTAATGCTTTAACTACAACATCAAGAGGTTCAGCATATAACTCTGGTAGATTGTATTCATTCTTCCCCAGTTCAAATGCGAGTTTTTCATACGGCGGATCAAACTGTGCATCTACTCCCGCTTTATTCCCCCGTGCATCGATTCGATACCAGCCGAAATCTTTGAGATACACAGCATTGAGTCCATGCAGACAATAGCCTCCATCAGGATACTCTGAACAGTTTAGCCGTTGATAGCACAATGCCGTAGGTATTCCGTTGGCACGCAGAAGTGCCGCGAGTAAATGGCTTTTGGCATAGCACCATCCCGTCCTCTGTTCGAGAACTTCGCTTGCACTGCATGTCGTAATCCCCTCGCCTGCATCACCAGTGTGGCGTATTACGTCACGGACAAATTCAAAACAGTGCTTCGCGATCTCTGCATCGTTACTACACCCCTGAGCTAATTCACGCGCTTTAGCCGCAACATTTGGATGGGTATAATCAATAATCTCGGTGGATTCTAAATACTCATCCATTTCACAAAACCCTCTTTAACTTTCGTCCACCGGAGATTTCAAACCCTGCTCGCTCATAAAACGATAAAGTCGCATCAAACTGTGGCAGTGGTGGAGTGGTGACTTCGAGACGCTTCCAGCCTCTCTTATCAGCGAAATCTTTGACCGACTGTATCAGTATTTTACCGATACCTTGTGAACGATACGATGGGCAGACATAGAGTTCTGCCATAGTTCCGAAAGCCCCCTCGGCATAAAGGGCAAATCCTTCATAGACCGTTACAAAACCGACTACTTCACCGTTTTCATTGTCTTGAGCGAGAAATACAAAGTTTTTCTCGTGTTCGATAAAATCATCCAAACGTTCTTTTGTGTCTTTGAGATCAAAATGAAACACGTCGATACCGATACGATCCATAATCTCTTGTAACAGTTCGCCGACTAATACGGCAATAGCATCCGATTGATCTTTTTTCGCTCGAACAATGATAGTTTTTTTCATCATACCTCTGCTTCTTTCTGATATTGGCACATCGACTGAATCATTTCTCTGTCCATTATACCGTTTCGCACTTCTATGTGTTTAGTAAGTATATCGTACCGTAAAAGGGGGTCAGATGAATCTAATACGGTATGAGGTGTAAAAATAAATCAGAGATATAGCTTATCGTTGAATATTCAGCTTTTCGCTCTATATTCATCGGTTAGTATGCCGCCAAATCCCCAGTTTTCTAACTCGATTTCTTCTATAACGATATGTGTATGTTCAGGCTTCTTACCTAAGACACGCACCAATGTATCAGTAATTTCAGCAACTATCTGAGCTTTTTGTTCTCTAGTTGTTCCCTCTTTGGTTATTTTTACATTCACAAACGGCATAGACTTTCCTTTTTATTTTTTTTCAAAACTTTGTAAATCAATATGACTTCTTCATATTAAACAAAAGCACCGCCACAAATGCACAGAGACATCCGAACAGCGTCGAAAGGGCCAATCCCTCGCCATAGACGATCCAACTGGAGAGCAACGCACCGACAGGGACGATAAACATAAATACAGCAGTCCTGTGTGCTCCGACCTTGCTCGCTGAGATAAAAAAAATCGCCATACCGAATGTCCCCGGAACTACTCCAATAAAAAATATCACGCTCCAGAATACGGCGTCATAGGCAGCGAAGTCAAACGGATGGTATGGCAGGGCAAAAAGCATGTTAATAAACCCCGTTATTGCGAAAACGACAAGGGTATAAAACATTGGATCGGCTCTACGCATCCCTTTTTGGGCAATGATGGTGATAATCGACCACACCACGGCACATCCCAGAAAATAAGAGCTCTCTATATTCAGAAATCCGAATCCTTCATACGGCACCCGTAAAAGTATAAGTGCTCCGAGAACCCCTACCGACAGCGCCATAACCTGTCCTATGGAAACACGCGTACCAAAAATAGCTATTGACATCACGTAGGTAAACAGTGGTGAAAGTGCCGTAACCATCGTACCGCCATACCCCGCCTGCCCATGACTGAGCGCTGCAAAAAACAGATAGTTAAATAGGGAAGTGAGCACACCGCTAGCAAGCATGTACATAAACCCTATTCTATCGCTCTTCAGCGGCGTTTTGAGATACCAGATAACAGGAATAATGCTAATAAACGAGATCGCATAGCGCCAAAAAGCGGCTACCTCGGCATTGGAATGTTCTGCCGCAACCTTGCCCGCCGTCCACGCAATACCCCAAAAGAGCATCGCGATAACCATACCTATATAATACTTCGTTGTATTTTTTGTATCATCCATTTTTAAAGCCTCCGATATACTCTATCAGCATCTCAATCAAATCGACATAGTCCTGCGGCTCTCCCGTCACTTTTGCGGACAGTATGGCACCTTCAAATGCGGATGTCATATTAATGGTTGCTGCACGCAAGAACAATATTTTTATCCCGAGTATAATCAATTCCCCACGAGTGCATCATATCCAGAATCGGGCAGAGCGCCTCACCATGAGATGTGAGGCTGTACTCTACTTTGGGTGGTACTTGCTCGTAGATCACGCGACGGATTAAACCATTATTCTCTAAATCACGAAGTTGTTGCGTAAGCATTTTTTGGGTGATTTTTGGAATTAGGCGTAACATTTCACCGTTACGCAACACCTTTTTATCGTGCAAATACCACAATATAAGTCCTTTCCATTTTCCCCCAATCAGTTCGATGGTTAGTTCAAAATGGCAATTAAAAGGGGATTGAATCATTTTATGGTTACCTTTTAGTATGTATGGTACTTTTTAGTATGTTCTTGACATTAAATACTGTATTCTATAAAATATCACCTAATATAATCTTAAAGGAGTGTTTGTGAAACGTGTATTACTATTAAACCTGCATCAAAAATATGAAGGGTTTGCGAATGGAAACCTGACCAGAGACCTACTGAGTGAGGCAAAAATTTTCTTTAGCAACAATGGATATGAGATACAAGAGACAACCATTGAAGATGGATATGATGTTGCCCAGGAGCTGGAAAAATTCAAATGGGCTGACCTCTTTTTTGTCCAATCTCCAGTTTATTGGATGGGATTGCCATGGCTAGGTAAAAAATACATCGATGATATTTTTTCAGGAGGGGTTAACACCGTAACCTATGTCAGTGACGGAAGAAGCAAGGACGATCCATCCAAGGTCTACGGAAGCGGCGGATTAATGGGAGAGAAGCGTTATATGCTCAGTTTTACCTACAACTGCCCTGAGAGTGAATTTGATAATCCAAAAGGTTTTTTTGACGGATTGAGTTTGGATGAGGCCAATGTCGCTCTTCATAAAACTTTCCAATTTTGCGGTGCTGTACCCTATGCGAGTTATGCGGTTCATGATATCTATAAATCAGAATTTGATATCAATGATGCATTTAAAAAATTACACAAACATTTGGAACATACTCTCAAATAAAAAATCCGACAATCATCGCCACCGCGTTATCACTAGCGGCGGCGAATACACCAGATTGAGTTCATGCTACCCTATACGCTAAAACAGCGAAAACCAATCCCATAGATAATGCGAACGGGGTGTAAAAACGGGTATCAAAATATGCAAATTTTGATGATTTTATTTTTTTGAACAAACCGACTGCATTAAACTCACCGATCCCTCGAAGTGTAAATATCCCCGATAGTATCCACCCGCTAATGATGAAATAATCCCGATAGTACGACGAGGATAAATCATAAAAGTAGAGCATATAGGCAACAAAAGCAAAACCGAACAAAACTATCCCTACGATCACTGTTGCAACTTTTCCGGGATTAAATAATGGTTTATCATCCTCTGTCGGAATGGCTATATCGATACCAATCACTCCGCCAAATGCCAAATAAAAATGGAGTAATCCGATCAGGATTAATGCTAAAATTGCAAGAATGGTTATAACGCTCATTTTTTCTCGCTATGCATAAAATTTTCTTTAACCGTCCAAAGAGGGACTAAAAAAAGCAATCCAAGCAAAAAAGCTAATGGAAGGATTAATATCGTCGGATTTGAGATAAATAATAAAGGTATTTTAACAGGAAGTATTAGCTCAAGCAATGTTCTAATTTCCCATATTAACCCTTGTGAAATTCCATAAATCCATGCGCTTCTCTCATCAAAAAGCAACCTTTTTGAAAAATAGATAGACAATAATCCAAAAGCACTGAGACAAAGACCTATTGAGAGTGAACTCAGAAAAAGTAAATTCATGTAATCCGCTGACAAATGTACATACTCACCCGTTTTTATAAGCTGAAATGGCCAAATAAAGTGAAGAATTCCAAGAAGGATTTCAACCAACCCTCCTATCAACATTAATTTACTGGCTAATTGTTTTTTATTCATAATATATTTCTCCCACCATCATAAATGCCTCATTCTTCACTAGATCATAAATCAAAATCACGGTAAATTTTCCAAATAGAGAGTCACTTTAAAAGAGCCTGTCTAAGTCTTTTTGTTTGGCTTCAGTGTTGGAAGAACTCAACATCTGTTCTAAAAATCCAATGTCTGCCAAGCCTGATATTTTCTCATCACTTTGAGCGGTTTTGATGCGTTCGAAGATGTCGCTGCTCATTAGTGCCGTACTCTGTGTCGGCTTGTTTTCCCGTTGCGCTTTTTGCGCTTCCATCAACTCTTCGAGGAGCTGTTTTCGAAAATTACTCACCATTTGGTTAATATCCATCGGTTGTTCGGGATTCTTCTCTTTATCTTTGAGGAGTTTTTGGCGATACTCTTCAACCAGTACTTCAATTTTTTCTTCATCCAGCTCTTTTAGAAAAACAGCCGCACCTTTCGTTGTCAAATCCTCTCTAAATTGTTTTAGTTCACCATCTTTGGCATTGATCTCATCCCTCGTTTCATGCAGTTGTACCCCATATAGCTCGGCAATAAGTGCCACATATTTTTGAGAAACACTCTCATCTTTAGAAGCAGCAGAGGCTGTACTCGTGGAAATATTGGAAACAGAAGCTACATTCATGACAAATTCCTACTGTTGGTTTAATAAGCATAACAAGCAACAATCGTTCTCCTCTATGATAAAATCGCACCATGAAAACCTTCACCTCCCAACCTCTTAGTGATATCCTCGCATGGGCGCATGAAACACTTAAAGAAAACACTACCCTAAGCTTTGAAGTTCTCAATCCCGATATCGGTCGCGGAAGCTATGCCGGAGAGTCTGTATTCGTTGATAATATTACCTATGTCTATCGCAGTTACAAAGCATGGAGTGATCTTGGAGAGATACTTTTTTGCCGTATGCTAACCCCCAAGATTATTTCTGAGAATACTATACAAATCACCTATGAAAAACTCGATCTGGGCGACTCATTTCACCACAGTGAGGCCAAAGAGGAAAAATACGGCGTAGAATCACGCTTTGCCGCTATTCATAAAAATGAAGAACCTGCATTTCTCTCTCCGTATCTGCGCGCCTTACGCAATGTTAAAGTGGGGACAAGAAAACGGATTTTAAATTTGGGGATCAATACGGGAGATGAGTTTGATCTCATACGCACCATACTCTCAAGCGAAGAATATAGTGATATTGAGTTCGTAGGTATCGATCACTCTCGCTCAGCAATAGCGCAGGCACGCGAACGCTTTGACGAGGGGAACGCGACGTTTCATGTGCACGATATCAATGAGCTTACTTCCCTGGAACTGGGGCGTTTTGATCTCATCATCACGATCGGGACACTGCAAAGCCCCGGTATTGAGTTCAAACCGCTGTTTATGCAACTCGTTCAGGAGTATCTGACACCAAACGGTGCCCTGATCTTAGGTTTTCCAAACTGTCGATGGATGGGAGGGGAGATGATTTATGGAGCAAAAGCGCCTAATTATCCCTATTCAGAGATGACGCTGTTATACAAAGATGTTTACTACTGCAAAAAATATTTACAACAAAAAAAGTTTCGTGTCACCCTCACGGGCAAAGACTATGTGTTTTTAACCGGGACTAAGATTCATTCCATCTCTTAGTCTTGCTCATTCCATACATCTTTGATGTGTTTAGCGTGAATATCCTCTAATGCGTCCTTGTCTTTTATATGATAAGCACCTTCATCTTCACTAATGCAATATATCTCATACTGTACAACATCTTTATTTTCTTTAATAACGACTTCCTTTATCCCTAGAAAAAGGGCTTGTTTGCGTATTGCAAGCATTGCATCTTTCTCTTTTACCGTGATTCGCACAACCAAATCACCTTTGTACCCGGGATAAGTATGGACATCTATAATGTTATAATCGAGTGCATATCGGATGATGTTTTTCCGTTCTTCTTGCATGGCAATCCCTTCTTTAAAAAACCAAAATACATTCAATATTTTTATTATAGCAAAAAGTGATATCTATGTCTCCACAATCATCGTAGACTATAGACTCCATCATTCGCTGTTACACAAAAGATTTCATATTGCGCAGTATCCAATTTCTCTTTGATAATTACTTCTTTAGCCCCTGCTGCTAGCGAATGTTTTCGTATATCTAGAACATTTGCTTTATTCTTTGTCATCATTTTAACGATCAAATCCCTTTTGTACCCTCCATAAGTATTGACACTGTCAATCCCCAAATCAATAGCAAAACGAATAATTTCTCTTTGTATATCCTGCAGCATTAATTTATTCCTAATTAAATATGTTTAAATATATTATAATAAAATTCCTTAAAAAATTTCATCCTTGTTAGAATAATTTTATTGCCATATTTCTTGGCGGACAGCCACATCGCCAAGATCACTGTGCATTGTCAGTTCGCCATCACTGATATTACATTGTAGCCGCATCGTCCTGGCACACAGTTTTTCGATTCCCTCAGCATGCAAATGTCTTACGCTTAGATTTTTAAATCGTGCGTATATTGTGCTGTTTTGTCTCCACCATGCCTCTGCACTTTTGGTATTGTAGGTATAGACGATCACTTTATCAGCTCTGCCGCACGCCTTGCGCAACCGCTTCTCATCTACTTGTCCCAAGTCAATCCACAGTTCGATGTCGCCGCCATAGTTTTTTTCCCACAGCTCAGGCTCTTCATCCTCTCCCCCGATCCCCTTACAGATTGTCAGCCTGTCTGCCGCATTGAGCGCAAAGGCAACAAGACGGATCATCAGACGCTGTTGTGTCTCGGAGGGGTGTTGTGCAATGGTGATCTCATGCGTTTCGTAATAGTTACGATCCATATCCGCCATACTTAGCTGTGCTTTGCAAATCGTCGATCCAGCGGCCATTAGGACTCCTTGTTATGGCGTAACTATGACACATCAGCACTTATAAGCTCTCCTAAGCACAAACCCTATATAATAAAAAACATTTTTTATGGAGTTTTAATGCCAACCTCATCTCTTGCTATCATCCGCCAAGTCTTAACGCTTCCCGTCATCGTTATCGCGATGGGCTATTTTGTTGACATTTATGATTTGATTTTATTTGGCGTTGTCCGTGTCGCGAGTCTTACCGAACTTGGCCTCAATCCTGAACAGGTGACGTCATGGGGAACGACCATTTTGAACATGCAAATGTTCGGTATGCTCATCGGCGGCATTTTATGGGGAATTCTGGGCGATAAAAAGGGACGTCTTTCGGTTTTGTTTGCCTCTATTATCCTCTACTCTGTTGCCAATTTTCTTAATGCCTTTGTCACCAATGTAGAGCAATATGCCGCACTTCGTTTTATCGCCGGAATCGGTTTGGCGGGAGAACTGGGAGCGGGAGTCACGCTCGTTGCCGAAATCCTTCCAAAACATCTGCGTGGGTATGGAATTATGACCATCGCAGCTGTTGGAGTACTAGGGGTTGTAGCGGCCAATATCGTCTCCCAACACTTCGATTGGCGAACAGCGTACATCTTGGGTGGAATCTTAGGTTTTTCTCTCCTTTTACTTCGCCTAAAAGTCCGTGAATCAGGTATGTTCGAACATAACTTGAGCGAGAATATCCACCGCGGTGATTTTCTCTCCCTCTTTACCCACAAACGTCTTTTGGGAAAATACCTCAAAGCCATCGCAATCGGGATTCCTCTTTGGTATGTTGTCGGAATCCTCGTCATGTTCTCCCCAGAGTTCGCCAAGTCTCTAGAAATCGCTGGAGAAGTAACGGCAGGTCAGGCATTGATGTACTGCTACATCGGTCTCTCGGTCGGTGATTTTGCCAGCGGTTACCTCTCACAAAAGCTCAAAAGCCGTAAAAAAGCGTTTACCTTCTTTTTGCTCCTATCACTGTTTAGCGTTGCCTGGATGTACACGCTCAAAGGTGCTGCGGTCCAGGACTTCTATTGGTCATGCTTTGCTCTTGGAGTATTTTGCGGTTATTGGGCCTTGTTCATCACGATGGCGGCAGAACAGTTTGGTACCAATATACGTGCGACTGTTGCGACTACCGTACCTAATTTCGTTCGCGGTGCCGTCGTGCCGATTACGTTATCCTTTATGGCACTCAAAGGAGATTACGGCTTTCTTGCCTCTGCGGCCATCGTTGGCTCGGTTTGTTTTACTCTCGCACTCATAGCGCTGTATTTCACCCGTGAGACCTTTCACAAAGATCTGGATTACATCGAAGCCTAATGAATACATTACGAACGGTTCTAATACTCGTATGCTTAGGAGTGACCTACACACATGCACAGCCATCTGAATCTGCGATCAATAAATCACTTTCGTCTATAGGATCTCCTGAATCTTTGGCTGATATACACTCCCTCTCAAATATAAACGAAGACTACAAGACAGGATACAAGGGACTTTATAGCCGATATAAAAACACCAAAGAAGAGCATCAAAAAATTGCAAAAAAGTTTGAAGAGGCTGGAATCCCCCTCTTCTTTTCGCTCATCCCTTATTGCGAGTCCAACTTTAGACCCGATGTATACGGACATGGTACTGCTGGACTGTGGCAATTTATGGCACAATCCGGCCGCACCTATGGATTAAAAATCGAAAAAGGTAATGATGAACGTACCGATGTCTGCCTCTCCACTGATGCGGCTATTCGCTACATCAAAGACCTCAAAAGCATTTTTAAAGAGTGGTATCTCGTTGATTTCGCCTATGGCATGGGAGAACTCAAACTTCAGCGTCTGATCCGCAAAAACGGCAGTAAAAAAATCTCTGTTTTGATCAAAGACCCTGAGTTTCCAAAAGGGACACGAAACCATTTTGCAAAAACACTTTTGTTGGATGCCGCGATACATCATACAAAATCGGACAGTGATACACCCTGATGTCTCTTATTGATTCCAAATCCTCTAGGATAAAAGCGGTCACACACGGTTTTTTTCTCTCCATAACAACAACGATCGCCGAACCTGCCATCATCTTACCTCTGATTTTGCATTTTTTTGGAGCAAGCTCACTGATTATTGGACTGCTCTCTTCATTACTCAAAGGGGGTGCTATCATCGTACAGCTTTTTGCCGCATTCAGCGCTCAAAGCTACACGCGCGTCATGCCCTATCTTCGTTTTGTCTTCTTGGCACGCTTTCTATCCTGGTTTGGAATCGGTGTCGGGATCTATGTGTTTGGTACGACTAATCATGATTATGTGTTATGGTGTATTGGCATCGGGCTGTTTGTTTTTTCGTTTGCCGCAGGATTTGGCTCAATCTATTTCAATGAGATATTGGGCAAAGTCTTCTCCCATCGCTATCGCGGACGGGTATTTGCACAGCGTCAATTTGCGGCAGGTGTCGGGGCACTCATCAGTGGTGTGAGTGCCGGTATGATTTTAGAGTACACCCCTGCACCCTACAGCTTTTCCTACTTATTTATGTTCAGCGCATTTGTCATGCTGTTAGGTGTCATCCCCTATGCCCTTATCCAAGAACCTACAAAAGAGAACATTGCCGTCAAAGAGCAGCATTTTCAAATCTTTCTACGAAATTCTTTTTCACTTTTGCGCAGTGACGGACAGCTTAGACGCCAAATCCGTACCTATTTACTTGCCTACAGTCACCTGTTTTCACTCCCTTTTATTATTCTTCATGCCCAATCCGTATTGCATCTTGGCGGTGTTCAAGTCGGCTACTTGCTCACCGCGCAAGTCATTGGAGGAATGCTCAGTAACCTATTGTGGGGAAAACTCTCCGCATCAGGCAAAGTACGGCTCATCATCACTGTTTCATTCATGGCCTACATCAGTGCCAATGTTCTCGTACTTTATTCAACCCAGCTGTGGCACTATGCGTTGCTGTTCTTTTTGTTAGGTGCGGGGATGGATGGAATGCGTTTGGCATTTTCAAATAACATCCTCATCATCGCACCGGAACATTTACGTCCCGTCTATCTCGCGTTGCAATCTAATATTACGTCTATTGGGTTGTTCTTTGCAATTCCGGGCGCGGTAATTTTGGAAGCGTATGGATTTTCGGTATTGATAGGATTTACGATTATGATGTTAGTGGGGGGAATGGTCGCCGCACGGCGACTTGCAGATTAGTCACTCAGTTCGCCCTGAGCTTGTCGAAGGGCAATTCATGGTTCGACAGGCTCACCACGAACGAAAAACGGAAACTAAAGTATATTAACCCATATTGGTGTAAACAGCTTGAACGTCTTCGTCGTCTTCGAGCTTGTCAATGAGTTTTTCAGTATCAGCGATTTGTTCATCGGTAAATTCTATTGGGGAATTGGAAATACGTTCCAATGCAGACGTTTCAGGGACAATCCCAAGCTCTTCAAGTGCAGCAGAGAGAGAACCAAATGCGGTATACTCACCGTACACACTTACTTCACCCTCTTCTTCTTCCAAACTCTCAATCCCTGCATCGATAAGGGCAAACTCGAGCTCATCGAGGTCCATATCGGGTTTTGGAAAACGGAAAACCGCTTTGCGGCTGAACATAAACTCTAACGAGCCGTTGTTGAGGGTCTCCCCTTTTGAACGACCAAAAATAGTTCGAATATTCGAAATAGTACGGGCATTGTTATCCGTTGCACACTCGACGAAAAACAAAACACCATGAGGCCCTTTGCCCTCGATGTTCATCTCAGCAAGTGACACAGCATCTTTGCCCGACGCACGCTTGATCGCAGCATCTATATTATCTTTTGGCATGTTTTGCGCTTTTGCCGTTAAAATCGCACTACGAAGCTTCGGATTCATGTCCGCATCAGGACCACCCTCCTTGGCTGCCATCGTAATGATCTTACCCAGTTTCGGAAATATACGGGACATATTGCCCCATCGTTTCTCTTTAGCTGCTTTTCGGTACTCAAACGCTCTACCCATACACAAACTCCACATGAAAATTTTTCCCGTATTATATCTGTTAATAGTTTATATTAGGCGACATTAGCCTATAATACGTACAAAGTTAATAATTAAAACTATTAATCTATAAACTCCTGAAAGAAATTAACATGCAACACCCTACACCCAATAAAAATCAAAAATTTTTAAACGATAATGATTTTATTGTTTCTAAAACCGATGCACGCGGTAAGATCATTTACGGCAATAAAACGTTTATCAATATATCAGGATATGAGGAAAGTGAACTCTTAGGCGCACCACACTCCATTTTACGTCATCCTGATATGCCTAAGATTGTCTTCAAGCTTTTATGGGATCGTCTTCAAAAGAAAGAAGAGATATTTGCTTACGTCAAGAACATGTGTAAAGATGGCTCGTACTACTGGGTATTTGCCAATGCCACCGCAACACTCAACACCAATGGAACGATCCGGGATTTTCACTCCGTACGACGCAAGCCAAGCCAAAAAGCTCTAGATGTTATGCCGGGAATTTACACACAGCTTCTAGCCGCAGAAAAAACGGGCGGTATGGATGCATCTCTAAACTTACTCAACACCGTATTAAATGAACAAGGAGTTACCTATGACGAATTCGTCCTCTCTCTTCAGCAATAAAAAGAGCCTTTTTTACCTCATTCTTGCAATTGGAACCGCACTTTATTTGGCGACTTTAGATGCTTTTATACCTGCCGGCATTGTTTTCGTAGCGGCTGTTGGAGGTCTTTTTATCCCACAAGACGATGAAGCATGCGAAAAAATATTCAACGATACCCTCGTACGCCAAATACGCGATGTTCTCCTAAAAGCATCCGCCGGAAATCTCTCAGAGCGTATTACGCATATCTCTGATACCCATATTCTACAAGGGGTTGCATGGAGTATCAATGATCTCCTAGATCAAGTAGAGCAAATGATGAGAGACATACACGCTTCTCTGGACGCAGCCAATCAAGGAAAAATGAACCGTATTCTTTTCAAAGAGGGCTACAAAGGAGACTTCTCCACAATTGGAAGTGTGTTCAACAAAGCCATTGATAATATCGCATTATCATTCAAAGGGAAACTGGGCAGTGATCTGGCCCATGAATTTGAAAAAACAAGCGGTGGGATTTCCATCTCTTTGGCTACTATTCAAAATGACATTCAAAAAAACTGCGATCTCTCCAAAGAGATTAATAGTTCTTCCTCAAAAACGGCCCAAGAGGTCACTAAAAGTCAATCCAGCGTCACAAGTATTGTTTCCAATTTGGAAAATCTTATGGAATTAATTTCTAGCTCAAGCGAAGCAATCACCTCTTTGAGCCAACGAACCAATGAGATTAGCACTGTTGCCAATCTTATCAAAGACATCGCGGATCAAACCAATCTTCTGGCCCTTAATGCCGCTATCGAAGCCGCACGGGCAGGAGACCATGGTCGTGGTTTTGCCGTTGTTGCCGACGAAGTACGTAAACTTGCAGAGCGTACCCAAAAAGCGACTCAAGAGATCTCAATCACCCTAAACACTCTTCAGCAAGAAGCCAATGACATCCAGGGCAACTCTGAGACTATCAGTGAGATTGCACAAAAATCCAGAACAGATGTGTATGAGTTTGAAAAGGTCTTAAGAAACTTTTCTAATACTGCTTATGGTTCGGCAAAAATGGCTAAATACATCAACGATTCACTCTTTGCAGCACTTGTAAAAGTGGATCATATTATCTATAAGCATGATACCTATGCCACTATCATCCACCAAAATGATGAATCTACTTCTTCTGGATCAGACCATCACCATTGCCGTATGAACACGTGGTACTATGAAGGAGAAGGGAAAGAGTCATTTGCCAATACTCAAGCTTATAAAATGCTAGAAACTCCACACAAAGCTATTCATAGTCTCATTACCGAAACGGTCGAGTGCGTAACACGAAAAGATTGTAAAAACGTCAAAACGAAAGACTCAATTGTGAAAAATATGCAGTTGATGGAGCAAAACAGTATATTACTGTTTGAATTATTGGAAAAAATGGTCGTAGAGGCCAATCCAACCTAACAAATGGTATCCACTCAGGCAGTTTTTGCCTGATTGATCCAATAGACAGCCACAATGCTCAAAACCCCACCCGTAACCAATGCAACAGAAGGAACCTCTCCTAGTATTATATAACTGCTTATAAGAGCGAATAGCGGGACTAACAGCATGTACGATCCAGCCTTTGCCGATCCCATTTTTCCAGATGCCACAAAATAAATTGTTGTTGCTACTGTCTGGGTCATAACGGATAAATACAGTAATGCACCCCAAAAGTCCAATCCCTGATCAAATACACTAAGTATCCCATGCCCATAAGCGATGATAAACATACAAAATATTGCAATCAAGCCCAGAAAAAAGCTGTAGCGTATCGGATCAACATATTGGCGTGAGTGCTGTGCTAATACACTTAAAATACTCCACGTCAATGCAGAAAGGATAAAAATAAGATTTCCCATATTGGTCAAGATAGTCCCATCCCAAAGTTCGACCATGACCATACCGCCTATCAAGCCCAAACCTAATCCAACTATATGTTGCTTTGAGGGACGAAAACCAGTAAAAACAATCGTAATCAATACGATGAGAACTGGGCTGAGCGTAGTGATGATCATTCCCCCTGCTCCCGCAGTGGCTACTTGGACTCCTAAAAATGAGAGAACCATAAACAGCGCATACAAAAACCCGCTAAATGCAACCGTAGGCCATGCAGATCTGACTAAGTACAAGGGTTTTTTATTCCACCATAAAATGGGAAGATAGGCAAGAGACATCAATGCTAATCGCCAGAAAGTCGCCACTTCCCACGAAACACTATCGGAGAGAATTTTCAAAACAGGCCAACCAGCGCCCCACAACATCATAGAAAAAAGCATCCACAATGCAAGAGGATTCAAGAGAAAGCCTTAGGCGTCAATAATTGCAATGTCGCTTTCTATTTGGTTAAACAACAATGAGCGGCTATCTGTACGATACTGATAAAAGAACGTATTTGTTTTTAAACTGCGCAATACAGATGTATTGTAATAGTGAGCGTGAGAGCAGCGTCCCAAATAAAGGAATGTAAACAAAAGCTTGATACGGGAATCTTCAAAAATCTCATTAGGCTGTGCCAAAAACGTAAATCCAAATTTTTTAACATTGATCAGATCGAAAATGTAATACAAAAAGTCTTCGAACTTTGTATAAAATCCATTCAAACTCTCGATTTCGTGAAAGAAATAGTAATAATTATCCAACAACTCATGTTTTTGTATCATGCGGGAAAGCTTACTTTTGACATTACGCTTGTTTGCAAAGTACGATGGGTTAGCCGCCATATAAATGTTGCGGCGCTCTTCAATAGCTTTATCCAAAGAGGCTTCAAACTCATCCGTTTCCTCAAAACGCAGGTAAAAAAACGTATCCGAATCTTTGAATTTTTCTTCAATCTTTTCAATAGAGGGATCTGAAAAATCTATATACAACGTCGGAATATTGTTTTCCATCACATAATGACGTATCTTATTCGCTAAATGCGTTTTCCCTGATCCCTCTTCTCCCAAAATCAACGTATTTTGGTAAAGAGTTCTCTCTTTTAGCTCCAATGACGAAATGCTGTTTTGAAAATGTCCAATTTTATATCTCATGAATATCCATTAGTTAAAGGTTATTTGTAAGTATAACGTATGGCAGAGAAATTTAAAGAAAACTAGCCTTTTACTTTCGCCTCAATCGTTGCCACGATACTCGGATCTTCAAGAGTCGAGATGTCTTGAGTAATGGCTTCACCTTTGGCAATCGAGCGCAAGATACGGCGCATGATCTTGCCCGAACGGGTTTTTGGCAAGCCAGGAACAAATACGATGTCATCACAGGTGGCAAAATTCCCGATCTCTTGAATAATGACTTTATTGATCTCTTTGGCCATTTCTATCTCTTCACCAAAAGGAACTTCGTCTTTCATCATGATGTAAGCAAAAATACCCTCGCCTTTGAGTGCGTGCGGTTTTCCGACAACGGCTACTTCTGCAACATTAGGATGTTTTGCGCAGGCCGCTTCAACCTCTGCCGTACCCAAACGGTGACCCGATACATTGATAACATCATCCGTGCGGCCCGTGATGGTGATGTATCCATCCTCATCATAATGTGCCCCATCACCCGTGAAATAAACTGCTTTGCCTTCTTTTTTGATATCACCAAAATACGCTTTCACAAAACGCTGAGGATCACCCCAAACACCACGAATCATAGCGGGCCAAGGCCTAGTGATACACATATATCCACTCTCTCCCAATCCTACTTTTTGACCCGTTTGTGGGTCCAGTATCTCTCCCATAATACCTGGAAGAGGGAACGTAGCACAGCCCGGTTTCATCGGTGTCGCACCTGGCAGAGGTGAGATAATATGTCCCCCCGTCTCAGTTTGCCAATACGTATCGACAATGGCGCATTTACTGCCGCCAACTGCCTCATAATACCATTTCCACGCCGGAGGATCGATCGGCTCACCAACGGTTCCTAGCACTTTTAGGCTGCTAAGATCGTATTTAGCGGGTTCATTTTCGCCCGTTTTGTGCAAAACACGAATCGCCGTTGGTGCGGTATAGAACTGGTTTATTTTGTACTCTTCGACCATTTTCCACGGACGTCCGGCATCGGGATAGGTAGGAACACCCTCAAACATCACGGTTGTCGCCCCCATTGCAAGAGGTCCGTACACGATATAGGTATGACCTGTAATCCATCCGATGTCCGCTGTACACCAGTAGATATCATTCTCTTTGACATCAAAAACCCATTCCATCGTCATCTGAGCCCAGAGAATATAGCCTGCAGTGTTGTGCTGAACCCCTTTTGGCTTTCCCGTAGAACCTGACGTATACAGCAAGAAAAGTGGATCTTCTGAATCCATCACTTCAGCTTCACATTCATTTGACTGATTTTTGATTAGTTCATTATACGAGTAATCACGTCCCGCTATCCAGGTAATCTCTTCATTGTTTCGCTGTACGACCAATACTTTTTGAACAGGGGACTTTTGGCTTAATGCTTCATCGACAACACTCTTAAGCATGTACGGCTTGCCTTTACGGAACGCACCATCAGCAGTGATCACAACCTTTGCATCAGCATCCTCAATACGATCTTTGAGTGCCTCAGAAGAAAATCCGCCAAATACAATCGAGTGAATCGCACCGATGCGAGCACATGCTAGCATCGCGTACGCAGCTTCGGGAATCATCGGCATGTAGATGACCACACGATCACCCTTTTTGACCCCAAAATCATTTTTAAGAAGATTAGCGAATTTATTGACACTGTGAGAGAGCTCAAGATAGGTAATCGTTTGTTTATCGCCACGATCCCCTTCAAAAATAATCGCTGCTTTATCTTTGCGGGTAGCTAGATGACGATCGATACATTGATGAGTAACATTGAGTTTACCATTGACAAACCATTTGCAAAAGGGAGTATCACTCTCATCGAGAACTTGCGTATAAGGCTTAATCCAATCAATCTTCTCTTTGGCAAATTTATCCCAGAAGCCCTCGTAATCTTCCTCGGCCATTTTTTGTAAGGCCAGATACTCATCCATATTTTTAATGCGTGCCGTTGCCGCGAACTGGGGGTTTGGTTGAAAAACAGGTTTTTTTACTTCGCTCATGAATACTCTTTAAAACTAACTTTAGGAGATTGTAGCGAAGCCAAAGTCAAACTTTCCTTGAAAAGTTAATGTTCATTGGCCCCCTCAGCACCAATACCCGTTTGACTGCGTATAAACTGTGCCTCAAATGCATCATGTTCTCTCACGGCACGCTCACTCTTATCGGTAATGGAAAAAAACCAAATACTGACAAATGCCATGCTCACCGAAAACAATGCCGGATATTTGTATGGAAAAACAGGATCAACGTTGCCCAAAACATCAACCCAAACAGTAGGTCCCAAGATCACTAAAAAAATCGCGGTTGAGAGTCCTAAAATTCCGCCAATCAATGCTCCACGCGTCGTAAGACGAGACCAAAACATCGATAAAAATAAAATAGGGAAATTAGCACTGGCGGCAATGGCAAATGCCAATCCCACCATAAAAGCAATGTTTTGATCTTCAAAGGTAATCCCCAAATAAATTGCCAGTGCCCCAAGGACAATCGTCGCTATTTTGCTGACTTTCATCTCTTTTTTTCCATCTGAATGCCCATCACATATTACACTCGTATAAATATCATGAGAGATAGCCGATGCACCTGCGAGAGTGAGCCCTGAAACAACGGCCAATATCGTCGCAAATGCTACCGCAGAGATAAAGCCCAAAAACCAATCCCCTCCCACAGCATGAGAGAGATGAATCGCCGCCATGTTATCCCCGCCTAAAATCGGAGATCCGCCATCGATGGCTTGTTTCGCCATATCCAGATACAGCGGATTGCCATACACCATCACAATCGCGCCAAAGCCGATAATAAACGTCAAAATATAAAAATATCCGATGAAACCTGTCGCATAAAAAACGGACTTGCGCGCCTCTTTTGCATCACGTACCGTAAAAAATCGCATAAGAATATGAGGCAATCCCGCAGTACCAAACATCAATGCGATTCCCAGCGATAACGCAGACACAGGATCACTGATCAGTGCACCCGGAGCCATAATTTTTGATCCTTTGATCTCTATGGCTTTGGCGAATAACGTTTCGAAATTGAAGTTATACTGTGCCATTACGGCAATCGCCATAAACGTAGCACCAGAAAGCAACAAAAATGCTTTGATAATCTGTACCCATGTCGTCGCCAACATACCGCCGAATGTGACATATAAAACCATCAGCACCCCCACGAGGATAACCGCAACCTCATACTCCAAACCAAACAACAACTGTATCAACTTCCCCGCACCTACCATCTGGGCAATCAGATACAAAATAACCGTGGCAATCGAACCAAAGGCAGCAAGGGTACGAATCGGTAATTGTTTCAAGCGATACGATGCAACATCGGCGAACGTGTATTTTCCCAAATTACGCAATGGCTCAGCGATCAAAAATAAAATAATCGGCCAACCTACTAAAAATCCGATAGAGTAAATAAGCCCATCATATCCTTTGGTATACACCAATGCCGAGATACCCAAAAACGATGCGGCAGACATATAGTCCCCCGCAATCGCCATACCATTTTGAAAACCGGTGATACCGCCGCCAGCCGTATAAAAGTCTTTCGTATTGCGAGTTCGTTTCGCCGCCCAATACGTAATTCCCAATGTGGCAACCACAAAAGTCAAAAACATACTGATGGCTTCCATATTCAGAGGCTGTTTTTCTACTACGCCACCCAGTGCTTCACTCGCATACAATCCAATACATCCCAATAATAAAAAGAGTGGCGCCCTCATGCTACCTCTTTTGCATTGGTTTTGATTTTTTGAGTCAATTCATCAAATTCGCGATTTGCCCGCCAAACATAGATACCTGTCAAAACAAAGGCACTTATAATCACCCCAAGACCCAACGGTATTCCCACTGTAACAACGCTCTTTGGGCAAAGGGGTTGTGCTAAAAATGTAGGATTAAATGCGATTAACAATACAAATCCAAAATAAATAAACAGCATAATAAAGCTAAGCTGCCATCCAAAACGGCTACGTTTTTGTACCAATAAAGCATAATTTGGATCGTTTTTAATACGATCAAATATTTCTTGTTTCATCATTCAATATCCTTAGACTAATGTGATTAAATATTATCCAATTTATAGGATTAAAAAACTTGGCTGTATGAAATAATACTTCATCACAACTGTGATTTCAAATTGGCGTTCATGTACCTAATGACGTTTTATCTATGAACTTCATATTGCGGATATTTTAAAGTACAGAAAGGGAACAGTCTTATGAAAAAGATCGAGATGACTGAAGAGATTTTAGCCGCTAAAAAAAGCTCTGGTTTAAGCTGGGAAGAGATTGCAAAAAAAGTCTCACTTGGACCAGTCTTTCTAACCTCAGCATGTCTTGGGATGAACAGTCTTAAAAAAGAACCAGCAGAAAAACTGTGCGATCTTCTTGGATTATCCGCCGAGGTTGCTGAGACTTTACAAGAGTATCCTATTAAAACTTGGGACAAAATCATACCAACCGACCCACTAATCTACCGTTTTTACGAAGCGATAGGTGTTTATGGCGAAACCATAAAAGAGATTATTGGTGAAAAATTTGGCGATGGAATCATGAGCGCCATTGATTTTTCAATGGACATAGCTAAAGAAGAAAATCCTTTGGGAGACAGAGTCGTAATCACTATGAATGGTAAATTTTTACCTTATAAATCATGGTAAATGTCTTAAGTTTTTAGCATTATAATTAAGTAGCTTTAATTCACTTAAGAAAAAGCGACTATAATTGCAAAAACTTCCCTCAAGGATTAACTCATGTTCGGACGCAAAGAACTCAAAACTTACGATGTCACTTCTGAAGAGATGGCAAGCTACCAATGGGCAAAAATGACCACTTCAAAAGGGGTTATGTGGATTAAACTTTATAATGACGAAACACCTAACACGGTTGCAAACTTTGCAGCACTAGTTAACGATGGTTATTATAACGGCCTTAATTTCCACCGTGTAATCCCAGGATTCATGGCACAAGGCGGTTGTCCTACCGGTACAGGTACCGGTGGACCAGGATGGGCTATCCCATGTGAGACATCTCTCAACAAGCACCGTCACCTCAAGGGCACATTATCAATGGCACATGCTGGACCAAACACAGGCGGAAGCCAGTTTTTCATCTGTTTTGCAAGCACTCCACACCTTGATGGCGTTCACACTGTATTTGGCGGAATCGAGTCAGATGATGCTGAATCTATGGGCGTTCTTGACAGTATCGCTATGCGTGACGTTATCGAAAAAGTAGAAATCTTGGCTGAGAAGAACTAAATTTATGCTCGTCCACATCTGCTGCAGCGTTGATTCCCATTTTTTTATGGAAAAGTTGCAGCAGGAGTACCCTACTGAAAAGCTGACAGGCTTCTTCTATGATCCCAATATCCATCCCTACAGCGAATATCAACTGCGTCTTTTGGACGTAGAGCGTAGCTGTAAAAAATTGGGGATTGAGCTCATCGAAGGGCAATACGATTTTGAAGATTGGATGGATGCGGTACGAGGGCTTGAAAAAGAGCCTGAAAAAGGAGCACGTTGCGAAGTGTGCTTTGACCGCCGATTTGAAGTAAGCGCCCATAAAGCGTTGGAATTGGGCGAAACGTCTATGACCACAACCTTGCTCGTCAGTCCTCAAAAATCCCAAGATCAGCTCAAAAAATCCGGCGATGCGTTTCATGCATCCCACGGTGTCGAATTCATCGCATTTGATTACCGTAAAAACGGAGGCACCAACGATCAAAGCCGTGTGAGTAAGACCGAACAGCTCTACCGTCAAGACTACTGCGGATGCATTTTTGGGCTCACAATGCAGCGTGATCAACAGCATAAATTGATGGATGAGATGTTTTCTCCCCTATGCAAACAAATCCTTCCTGCTTCCATTGAAGAACGTCTTGAACTCTATTCCAAACGCATGGATCTTGAAGATGCAAATATCCCCTATAAAATCATACGTGAGCGTTTTTTAAACTATCGACTGATGCGTGCAACGGTAAAAACGGATGGCAAAATCATCCCCTCCTACCCACTGATCTACTCAACGATCAACCGCACACGGGCAGAAGGAAAAATCGAGTTTGAACTTAATGGTCAACATTTTCTCAATCGCGAAGAGGTCCGTTTTATCACCATCGAAACGTTTAATACCCTCACCGCATCAAACTATAAAAATACCCAAGAACTAATGTTTAGTGCCCCTAGTGTTGAAACCGAAACGGCCTTGCGTGCACAGCTCGTTTCAAATCCATTGAATACCTCTGCCATCATCGTTATTGATGAAATTCCCACTTCCAAAATCACTCTGACCTTAGAGACAAAAACCTATGATGACACAAGAGAACAACTTATAATTATCAATTAACCGTTTTTACGCTAAAATAAACGACTTAATTTTACCAAGGTGTTCTTGCATATGATGGATGTTATTCAAATACAAAAAATTTTACCACACCGTTTTCCATTTCTTCTTGTTGACAGAGTAACAGAGATTATCCCTAATGAATCTCTTATTGGATTCAAAAACGTCACTATCGGTGAGCAAATATTTGAGGGACATTTCCCAGGTCACCCTATCTATCCAGGTGTCATGATACTAGAGGGGATGGCTCAAGCTGGCGGGATCTTGGCATTTCAAAGCATGGAGATGACCGAAGAAGAAGCAGCAAATAAAGTTGTTTATTTTATGAGCATTGACGGCGCAAAATTTCGTGCACCTGTCCGTCCGGG
Organism: Sulfuricurvum sp.; assembly: GCA_030692765.1. GTDB lineage: Bacteria > Campylobacterota > Campylobacteria > Campylobacterales > Sulfurimonadaceae > Sulfuricurvum. The sequence goes on along the minus strand of JAUYUB010000025.1, from coordinate 33,216 downwards.
AGACCGTCTTGAATACCGTATGAAAGTAGTCAAGCATAAAGGGTCTATCTGGGTATTAGAAGGAAAAGCCTACGTAGATGATGCACTTGTTTCCGAAGCCGAGCTCAAAGCCATGATCGTAGACAAGTAGGTCCCGATGAGTTTAATCTCTACATATGCCATTATTGAAGAAGGTGCGATCATTGCCGACGATGTTGAAATTGGTGCTTTTTGTTTTATCTCAGGCAAGTCTAAAATAGGCAAAGGGACTAAAATCGCTCAAGGTGCTTGCATCTACGGCAATACGACAATCGGTGAGCACAATACGATTTTTTCTCATGCTGTTTTAGGGTCGATTCCTCAAGACCTCAAATACAATGGTGAAGAAGTTGAGTTGATCATTGGTGATCACAACACCATACGTGAATTCACCCTTTTTAATCCTGGAACTGCAGGCGGCGGTGGAAAAACCGTTGTCGGAAATCATAATCTATTTATGGGATATGTACATTTGGGACATGATGTCATCATTGGGAATAACTGTATTTTAGCCAATGCAGCGACGTTGGCAGGACATGTAGAAATGGGGAATCATGCTGTAATCGGTGGTATGACACCGGTTCACCAGTTTGTCAAAATCGGTGACTATGCCATGGTAGCAGGTGCTTCCGCACTCTCCCAAGATGTCCCTCCTTATTGTCTGGTTGAGGGGAATCGTGCCGTCTTAAGAGGGCTTAATCTAAACGGACTTCGCCGAAGCGTTGAACGTGAAGATATCGATGCCCTTCGAAGTGCTTACCGTGAACTGTTTGAATCAGGCAAACCGTTACAAGAGGTTGCGACTGCCCTCTTGAAAAGTATTTCCAGTGAATATGTCAAAAATATGTGTACGTTTATTATCAATACCAAACGGGGTATCCCCTATGAAAGGAGTCAAGGATGATTCATCGCCATTGTAGCTTTTGTGAAGCCGAAGAGAGCGAACACAACCCGCTGATTGCTGGAACAGCAGTCTACATTTGTAAAAATTGTGTGTTTTCAGCCTATAAAATTATGTTTGGAGACAGTGAAACAGCCGCATCCGAAACATCCAATACGGCTGCAACCCAATTGCTTACACCAAAAGAACTCAATCTCTTTTTGGGACAGTACATTATTGGGCAGGAGCGTGCACGAAAACTATTGTCCGTGGCTGTCTATAACCACTACAAACGTATATTCAAACGCCATTTGGTTGAAGATGAGACGGAGATTGCGAAATCCAATGTTCTTCTCATAGGTCCAACAGGAAGTGGTAAAACCCTTATGGCTCAAACCATTGCACGTGTCCTCAATGTCCCCATCGCCATTGCGGATGCAACAAGCCTCACAGAAGCCGGATACGTAGGGGAAGACGTTGAAAATATCCTCACAAAACTTTTACAAGCAGCAGATGGAGATATTGAACGGGCACAGCAGGGAATCGTCTTTATTGATGAGATCGATAAAATTTCCCGTATGAGTGAGAACCGTTCTATTACTCGCGACGTCTCCGGGGAAGGTGTACAACAAGCTCTTTTGAAAATTATTGAAGGGGCAGTTGTCAATATTCCTCCCAAGGGGGGGCGTAAACACCCCAATCAAGATTTTATCCAAATGGATACTTCAGGTATTCTCTTTATCTGCGGCGGAGCCTTTGACGGTCTTGGCCAAATATTGGAGCGCAAACGCGGAAACAATATTATGGGCTTTGGCCATGATAAACGTTCAACGACAGAGATTGATGACAGTTTTGAGAACGTTGAACCGGATGATTTGGTCAGCTATGGACTCATCCCGGAGCTTATTGGACGTCTTCCTATTATTGCATCCCTCAACAAAATCACTGAGGAAGAGATGGTTCGTATCCTCACTGAACCTAAAAATTCATTGATTAAACAATACACAAAACTGTTTGCTATTGATGATGTCGAACTCTCTTTTGAAAAAGAAGCCCTCAATGCTATCGGAGCAAAAGCCCTGGCCCGTAAAACAGGAGCGCGCGGATTACGTGCAATTTTGGAAGAAATCATGGGTGATATTATGTATGAACTTCCGGAATACCCTGGATACGAAGTCCTCATCACCAAAGAAGTGGTTGAAGAAGCAAGCAAGCCCGTGTATATCAAAAAAACTGCTAAAAAAAGCGCATAGGACACAATAATGTTATTTAATAAATTTATCGGTATGTTTTCCAATGATCTCTCCATCGATTTGGGGACCGCCAATACCCTCGTCATCGTAAAAGGAAAAGGGATTGTCATCAATGAGCCCTCTGTTGTTGCGGTAAAAACGGAAAAAAATGGCGTACAAAGAATCTTGGCAGTAGGTAGCGAAGCTAAAGAGATGGTAGGTAAGACTCCAGGAAACATCAAAGCAATCCGTCCTATGAAAGACGGGGTTATCGCTGACTTTGACATGACCGAAAAAATGATCCGTAAATTTATCGAAAAAGCGCATGGACGAAGCAGCCTCATTAGCCCTCGTATCATCATTTGTATCCCTTACGGTTTGACACAGGTCGAACGTAAAGCGGTACGTGAATCTGCTATGAGTGCCGGTGCACGTGAAGTCTATCTTATCGATGAGCCTATGGCTGCGGCTATTGGAGCGGGAATTGATATTCGTGAACCAAAAGGGAATATCATCGTTGATATCGGAGGGGGAACTACTGAAATCGGTGTTATCTCATTGGGCGGTTTGGTACTGTGCCGATCAATACGTGTCGCAGGTGATAAAATCGACCGCGCAATCATGGATTACGTTAAACGTAAATACAATCTTCTCATCGGTGAGCGTATCGCTGAAGACATTAAAATCAACATCGGTACTGCGATGCCCTTAGCGCAAGAGCTCAAAATGATCGTTAACGGCCGTGATCAGGTTGAGGGTCTATTAACCTCACTGGAACTCAGCAGTGAAGATGCACGTGAAGCGATGCGTGATCCTCTTAAAGAAATTTTAGAAGCGGTCCGTGATGTACTGGAAAACATGCCTCCTGATCTTGCAGGTGACATTGTCAATAACGGTGTTATCTTGACAGGTGGCGGAGCCTTAATCCGTCAGCTGGATAAGTTCCTCTCAGAAACCATCAAGATCCCTGTCTACGTAGCCGATGAGCCGCTTTTATGTGTTGCTCGCGGAACCGGACGCGCTTTAGAAGAAATCGATCAGCTTCACGAACTTTTTGATAATGAATAAACAGCATATCTCGCTCACACTTTTCTTTGCAGGATGCGTGAGCGGAGCTCTCTATTTCAGCCCGTTTCTCCAATCTCCTTTTTTAAAACTATCCCAATCCATCAAACTCGTCTATCTGAATCAAATTCACAGTTTTAACCAAACACTGACAGAACATTTCAATCAAAAAGAGACCATTATTCGATTGCAGCGTGAGAATCGCTATTATGAGCGTGAACTCTTGACCATGCATCAAGTTGCAGATGAGTACAGCAATATACTACGCGAACAAAACAGTTCGATAAAAACCCTCCCCTCGATTGAACTGGTACGCAGTATCTCCTACGTCCGTATGGGAGACCCGCATAAACTGTGGATCGAAATGGATCATTTTGATCCCAAGCAGGTTTACGGTCTTTTGTATCGGGGATATGCCGCAGGCATTGTGGTTTCTAACCATAACCGCCCCATGGCATTGCTCAACGGAGATGTTAAAAGTACTTATGCTGTTTCAGTAGGAAAATCTATGGCTCCCGGAATTGTGCGAGGAAACAATGAGCGTAAGCTGGTCGTCGATTTTATCCCGACATGGGTCCCGATTTCCATCGGAGATGAAGTAACGACCTCTGGACTGGACCAAATATTTCTTTCAGGCTTGCAAGTGGGAAAAGTCATTTCTATCTCACGTGCCAGCGGTTATCAAAGCGCCGTAGTAGAGCCCTATTTTTACGCAAAAAAACCCGCCTATTTTCACATTATCGCCAAGGTAAGATAATCCGATTTTAAGTGCTTTCGCCCTATAATTAGCAAATTTATTGATTATGAGGGACATTAATGCCAAAACGCGACGACATCAAAACCATACTCCTTATTGGATCAGGCCCCATTGTCATCGGTCAGGCGTGTGAGTTTGACTACTCTGGAACACAAGCGGTCAAAACGCTTAAAGAGTTAGGCTATCGCGTTGTCTTGATCAACTCCAATCCAGCAACCATTATGACCGATCCTGAATTTGCAGATCGTACCTATATCGAACCAATCAAACCTGAAATTATTGCCCAGATTATCAAACAAGAAAACGTCGATGCAGTATTGCCGACCATGGGTGGACAAACAGCACTTAATGCCGCTATGTTAATGTACGAAGCAGGTATGCTTGAGGGCGTTGAGTTTTTAGGTGCCAGTCCTGCTGCCATTAAAAAAGGAGAAGACCGCCAAGCCTTCAAAGAGTGCATGATCAAAATAGGGATGGACCTTCCAATCTCTCAATATGCTTACAATATGGACGAAGCACTTAATGCCGCTAATACCATTGGGTTTCCTCTTATTATTCGTGCTTCTTACACCTTAGCAGGTGGAGGAAGCGGTGTTGCGTATAACATCGATGAGTTCAAAATGCTTGCACAACGCGGACTTGACGAAAGTCCGGTTACCGAAATTTTGATCGAAGAATCTCTTCTTGGATGGAAAGAATATGAGATGGAAGTCATCCGTGATCGTAACGACAACTGCATCATTATTTGTTCCATCGAAAACTTCGACCCTATGGGTGTTCATACCGGTGATTCCATCACCGTAGCCCCAGCGTTGACCCTTACGGACAAAGAATATCAGCGCATGCGTGACGCCTCTTTTGCCATCTTGCGTGAAGTAGGCGTCGATACGGGCGGATCAAACGTACAATTCTCCGTTGACCCAAAAACCGGACGCATGATCGTTATTGAAATGAACCCTCGCGTTTCGCGTTCATCCGCACTCGCATCCAAAGCTACGGGCTATCCGATTGCAAAAATTGCGACCATGCTCGCGGTTGGCTTTACCCTTGATGAACTGACCAATGACATTACCGGGACTCCGGCGAGCTTTGAACCGGTCATTGACTATGTCGTCACCAAAATCCCCCGCTTTACCTTTGAAAAATTCCCGGAAGCAGAATCGACCCTTACTACGAGCATGAAATCGGTCGGTGAAGTAATGGCCATCGGACGTACCTTCAAAGAATCCGTTCAAAAGGCACTCTGCTCTCTTGAAACAGGTTTAAGCGGTTTTGATCCGATTGCAGGTGATTTAGAGTTTGTCAAACATGAAATCCGCCGTCCCAATGCGGAGCGCATTCTCTACGTTGCCCAAGGATTTAGAATGGGTCTAAGCCAAAGCGATATCTTTGAACTTTCAAAGATCGATCCATGGTTCCTGACGCAGTTGGAGGAGCTTGTGGCTCAAGAATCTCTGATTACCGCTGCAACGCTCAAAGATGAAAACCAATTAAGACGTCTTAAAACAGAAGGCTTTTCCGATAAAAATATCGCTCGAATCATTACACAAAATGGTGGAAATGCAAAAGAAAATGACGTATACGCTGCACGAAAACAACTGCAAATCGCTTTTGAATACAATGAGGTTGATACTTGTGCCGCAGAATTTGGAGCACTGACACCGTATTTGTATTCAACTACCAATATTTCTCGGCTTGGACTGCAAGCCCCGCGTAAAAGTGATAAGAAAAAAGTACTTATTCTAGGTGGCGGTCCTAATCGTATCGGTCAGGGGATCGAGTTTGACTACTGTTGTGTTCATGCTGCATTTGCGCTCAAAGAGATGGGTATCGAGACAATCATGTACAACTGTAACCCTGAAACCGTTTCTACTGACTATGATACCTCTGATGTCCTCTACTTTGAACCTATTGATTTTGAACACGTACGTGCTGTGGTTGAAGAAGAACAGCCAAACGGTATTATCGTTCATTTCGGCGGTCAAACACCGTTGAAGCTGGCCAATGCTTTGGAAGAGATGGGGGCTATTATTGCCGGAACATCTGCTGCGGTTATTGATCTTGCTGAAAATCGTGAAAAATTCTCCGCATTTGTCGTTGAACAAGGTCTTAAGCAGCCAGAAAACGGTATTGCGATGACCAAAGAGCAAGCATTTGCCGTTGCTAAGACCTTGGGTTATCCTGTCTTGGTACGTCCATCTTACGTTCTGGGCGGACGTGCAATGCGTATCGTTTACAATGAATACGATCTTCGTACCTACATGGAAGTTGCCGTATCAGTAAGTAATGATTCCCCTGTATTGGTGGATAAATTCCTTGATCAAGCGGTTGAGCTTGATGTTGATGCGATTTGTGATGGAACAGATGTCTATATCGGTTCGGTTATGCAGCATATCGAAGAGGCGGGTATTCACTCAGGGGACAGTGCATGTTCTCTCCCTCCAGTTAGTTTGAGCAAAGAGTTGCAAAAGCAAGTGGAACAGCAAACCAAGACAATCGCATTGGGTCTGGGTGTCATCGGTATGCTTAACATTCAGTACGCTATCTATCAAAATGAGATCTATCTTATTGAAGTCAACCCAAGAGCATCACGTACGGTCCCTTTTGTATCAAAAGCCACAGGAATGCCATTGGCTAAAATCGCTACACGTGTCATGTTGGGAGATACCCTTCGCAATGCACTCAAATATTATGATAACTATGACGTAGTCATGGAAGAAGACGGATTACTCAAGCCTCGTCTAAAAGGGCACGTTGCCATTAAAGAAGCGGTATTCCCATTCAATAAACTCTACGGTGCCGATTTGGTCCTCTCTCCTGAGATGAAATCCACAGGTGAAGTTATGGGGATCAGCCAAAACTTTGGGGTAAGTTTTGCGAAAAGCCAACTCGCTGCCGGAAATAAAATCCCGACATCAGGGACCTGTTTCCTCTCCTTTATCGATGCCGATAAAAAACATGCGGTTGAAATTGCACGTGGATTAACCACACAAGGATTTACCCTTGTAGCCACCGGTGGAACGCAAAAAATCATTGCAGATGCGGGTATCGCATGCGAAAAAGTACTCAAAATTTCTGAAGGTCGTCCAAGTATTGAGGATATCATGAAAAACGGAGAGATCGCTTTGGCCATCAATACCTCCGATAACCAAACGGCTAAAAAAGATGCAGAACAAATCCGTCAGATCGTCTTACGCATGGGTATCCCGTATTTCACAACCCTCAGTGCCGCACGTGCTGCTATTGAAGCTATGGCACAAATGCATGATGATACATGGATGAAGCCTCAAGCATTACAAGATTATCTGATCCAATAAGCCAATGCACCTCATCTTAGCACAAACCGACACTACGGTCGGATTTCTTTCTCAAGATGAATCGCTTCTTGCCCATACAAAAGGGCGCCCAGAAAATAAACCATTCCTAAAAGTATTCTCTACCTTTAAACAGATGACACAGCATACCCGTATCCCTCTCAAGCATCGGACTTGGGTTCGTCATGCACGTAAAACCACTTTTGTCATCAAAAATCAAGCACTCCGCTATGTCGGAGGATCACGACATGCACGACTACTGGAGCGTTATGGATGGCTCTATTCCACTTCGGCAAATGAAAGTGGGAAACACTTTAATCGAGATTTTTGTGAACAACACAGCGATCTCATCATAGAAGATTCTCACGGCTTACATGAACGCGCTTCTTCAAAAATTTTCAAACTCACTTCCACCCAATACAAACAACTACGATAGGAGAATTACAATGAAACATAACATTAGCGCGAAACACGTCATCATGGGTACAGCGGGTTTGGCCGTCTTAAGTGCCCTTAGCGGATGTCAAAGCTCGCAAGAGGAAAATCAAAATGCCGAAGCACCCAATAAATTTCTCGTTGTAGAGCAACAGCCAAACGGGAAATACGTTGTCATCGAAGAGATGCCTACAACAGGACCAAGTCGTGCGATTATCCATGAAACTGATGAAAATGGTACGGTACATGAACGTGTCATGAGCGAAGCTGAACTCAAAGCAATGGCCGACCAAGAGTACAAAAAAATGCAGGAAGGTAAATCCGAACTCAACTCGGAGCCACGTAGCGAGGGGATGGGTCTTGGAGGAACCATTCTCGCAGCAGCAGGGGGAGCATTACTCGGTAATATGATTGGGAATGCCCTCATGAACAATTCCAACTTCCGTAAAAATCAGGATGCTTCCAATAAATCTGCTTATCACCGCTCTGCCAACCAAAGTGGAAGTAAAGCAACTTCAGGAAGTCCTAAAAAAAGCTTTTTTGGCGGATCAAGCTCAAGAAGCAGCGGTTCATCTAGCAGCTTTGGAGGCTGATAGTGGTCACTCTTCAAAAAATTCAACCAATCAACGACAATGTCCTGGAACAAATAGGATTTCATTGGCACACCGACAGCGATCAAACCAAATATGTAGCAGATGAACTCGTTCTCGTAAGCGATCAAGAAGCAGAGGCCTATTATGAGGCCGTAAACGAGCTGTATGATATGTATGCCACTGCGGCACAACATGTAATTGACAACAATCTCTTTTTTGAACTTGGAATTCCTTTTAACCTTATTGAATTGATTAAAAAAAGCTGGGAGAATGATGTTCATTGGCATTTGTATGGCCGATTTGATCTCGCAGGAGGTATTGACGGTAAACCGATCAAGCTTATCGAGTTCAACGCCGATACCCCAACTTCGCTCTTTGAAACCGCTATCTTGCAATGGGCGATTCTCAAGCACAACAAAATGGATGAAGAACGTCAGTTTAACAACGTGTATGAAGCGATCAGTGATAACTTTCGTAGACTTGTCACTCTCTTTGACGATACCGAGACCTTTGATGAACACTACGACGGGTGGAAAATACTCTTTAGCTCTATCAACGATAACGTCGAGGAAGAACAAACGGTTCGATTACTTCAACAAATGGCAATTGATACGGGATTTGAAACAGGCTTTGAGGCTATGGGTGGTGTCAAATTTGATGATGAGGGGATATATGACAGTGACGACAACCCTTATGAATACTGGTTTAAACTGTTTCCATGGGAAGACATTGCCATTGACGAACCTGAACTCGCTGGTTTATTAAGCTCCATTATCAACAATCAAAAAGCGATTATTTTAAATCCAGCCTATACCCTGCTCTTTCAATCCAAAGGGATGCTCAAAATACTCTGCGATCTTTTCCCTGACTCTCCATATCTTCTTAAAACATCGTTTGAGCCGTTGAAAGGTACTGCGTGTGTTGAAAAAAGAGTATTCGGTCGCGAAGGTGCAAATATTCGTATCCTAGATGCGTCAGGCAACATGATTGAAGAAAATGACGGACCCTACGGTAATTTTAAAGCGATTTACCAAGAGTACGTCGAACTTTCAAAAGACGCTCAGGGGAACAGTTATCAAGCCGGTGTTTTCTTCGCCTACGAAGCTTGTGGCTTAGGATTTAGACGCGGCAGTAAAATCCTCAATAACATGTCAAAATTTGTGGGGCATGTTCTGCGATGATGGTCTGTATCTGTCAAAATGTCACCTTGGACGATATTGCCGATCTCATCGAAAAATACGGAAATGACCCTGAAGTGATCAAAGAAAAAGCGGATATTGGAAAAGGCTGCGGGGAGTGTTTGGAAACATCCTGTGATTCTGTCGACCTACCCTGGCCCTATGCAATGACAAATGCAGAGGCCATGTTAAAACAACGATAATTCACCCCATCTCTCAGTCAAGGGGAATCGGTTTCCCCCTAAAATATCCCTGTGAATAGTCTATTCCCAATTTCTTGATCATATCGTAAGTATTCTCATCACTGACAAATTCAGCAATTGTTTTTACACCAATTTTTTGAGAAAAATCAATAATAGTTTCAACAATGATACGATGGCGCGGGTTAACACTAATCCCACGTATTAGGGTGTAAACCTACAAATGGGTTTTTTCCCCTATCTATTTTAAACTTTGCTTAAATAATATATCGCTCAAATACATGCACTAGTCTGTATTAATCTAATAATTTTCACTTATTAATGTATAATTCCAATAATAATTTTATGAGGATACTATGGCAAAAGGTTTCGGCGGAAAGTATTTCTCGCTTCAAGCAATCACATTAGCTTGAACGTTAGATAATCGACTTTTTAGAACTCGAAACCATATTGTATTAAAGTTCTACCGGTTTTCCCGTAAAGTAGCCTTGAGAGTATTCGATCCCCATTTTTTTGATCACATTGAAAATCTCTTCATCACTTACAAATTCTGCGATGATTTCTGCTCCCATTTTATGAGCAAATTGGACAATTGTTTCGACGATGATTTGATGGCGTTTATTGTTTGCGATTCCTTGAATCAACGAACCGTCAATTTTAATAAAATCGATATTTAGTCGTAAAATGTGTTCAAAATTTGAATATCCGGTCCCGAAATCATCGATGGCAATTTTTGCCCCTAAGGCACGTACTTGCGTTGCAAACTGGATGACTGATTCATAGTTTTCAATCCCTTCAGATTCAAGTATCTCAAAAACGATACGGTTTGCCGTTTGAGTACGGATAATCGTTTTAACGATTTCTTGGACGGTGTAGGGATTTTCAATATCATCGATCGAAAGGTTCACTGAAAACAGCTCTGAACGATTTTCAAAAGCGCTGCACGCTTGATGAATAACGCTTTGGGTGATTTTGGAATAGAGTTGAGTTTTCTTGGCAATCGATAAAAAGTCAAGCGGGAGAATAACTTTCCCCTCATCATCGATCATCCGTACCAACGTCTCGTATTTATAGGTCTTATGATCTTCAACATTGACAATCGGTTGATACACGCATACAATTCGATTCTCACTGAGTGCACGATGAATGCATGAGGCCATTTGAATGTTTTTTTGGTATTTATCTTCGATATTTTCATTGGATTCATAAAGAGCGTAAGAGATTTTTTTCTCTTTTGCACGGTGCAATGCAATATCGGCGCGCGTTAATAATTTTTTGTTTCCTAACGCAATCCCGACACGAAAACGGACTTTTACTTTTTCTCCCGCCACACTGAAGGTAACGGAGTCAATATCGTTTAAAATAGTCTCAATCAGCTCTTTAAGTGCCGATTCACTGATCGGTTTGTGAAAAAGAATCGCAAATTCATCTCCTCCGATTCGATACGTTGGAAAGCATCTTTTTTTTGATTCTTCTGCCAACTGGATGAGTAATTCATCACCGTTTGTGACACCAAAGAAGTCGTTGATCTCCCGAAAACTGTCGATATTAAAAATAGCGCACCCTACAGGTGGGGTTTGTTTCATATCCTCAATCATCTTTAGACGGTTTGGCAGTCCTGTCAAGTGATCGTAATAGGTAAAATGTGATGCACGCTCATCGGCCAATTTTTCTGTTGTGTTGTCAATAATGTACCCTTTGATCGTCCTAGTAACATCATTCTCATTGTATTCGACAACGGTAAAATCTTTAATCCAAACAATCGCTTTGTTTTCATTGAGCAGTCGATACTCTTGGACGAACATGGGTGTTTTAGATGAAAAGTAATCGTTAACTTCTGAAACTACCCTCTGGATATCATCGGGATGGATAAAATCGGAAAAATGTTTTTGAGATGAGATGAGTTTGTCTTGCTTGATACCCAAAACCGCTTCGATGTTGGAAGAGACATACAAAATCGGCCATCCGGGCTCACCACTCCATTCAAATACGACAACCGGACCGCTTTCAATCAGCCTCGATGTTGTTGCCCGCTCGCGTTCTAAATGTTTTTGATGGGTAATGTCTCTACCGCTGCCGATAATGCCGATTAAATTTCCATCATTGTCATAGAACGGTGCTTTATGAACATCAAGGTAGACTAATTCACCCCGAATGTTTCCAAACTCTTCAAACTGCATCGGCTTCATTTGTCGCAATACCTCTTCATCAGAGTTGAAACAGAGTTCACCGAAGGTATGCCATGCAGGATCTTCAGAATGTTTTTCTCGCTCACGCAACGCAAAAAAGATATCGGTTTTTCCGATAGGTTCTTCTGTATTATTTGCCATCAGAAGATTATCGCAGATAGCTTTGTTCGCAAAAAGATATTCGCCTTTCGTATTTTTTACCCATAACATATCCGATAGATGATCAGAAATAAGTTGCAAAAAATTGTAAGAATATTGGAAGGACATAGCGGCAACCATGATTTTTCTTCAGTATAACTCATTTGTTTAAACTATCTAATTAAATACTACCTGATGTAGCACATCTTTTTAAGGTACAGCTTATAATGTTTCGATTAGATACATTGGAATGATAATGTCCATTTTTTGTGTCAGGTAGCAAGCGTGGGGTAGTTAAGAAGGCTGTCGGGTTGTATTTTTCTGAGGATTTCATCCACTCGTTTTTTTCATTACTCCATTTTAATCAATAGCAAAGTACTACGTGAGAATCGATTTTCATTTCCAGACAGTCTTCTTCAAATTTCAAGGCTTTTCTAAAAATATATCAACAAAACTTACTGTACCTCTTTTTGATTCAAACGTGCTTGTAAAGTATTAGAAATATTCATCAGCGAAAATGTCACAATAAAAATCATCAAACCTGGGAAGAAACTCACCCACCACGCAATATCAATCACCTCTTTTCCGGTACTGAGAATACTTCCCCAGCTCATCTGTGGGGCAACAATCCCAAGCCCCAAAAACGAAAGCCCAGATTCCGCTAAAATCGCCCCACCTACACCAAAAGTAAAACTGATCAATACGATAGGTGCAAGCAGTGGTGCATAATATTTAAATATGATTTTAAAAGGATGCACATTGCCTATATGTAAAATACGGATAAATGGCTTCGAGGCAATGGCAAAACTCTCTGAGCGTATAAGGCGCGCTGTCCCCATCCATCCCGTGATCGATATAATAAGTATCAATACCCATACAGAGGCATTGACGTAGCTTACAAGCGTAAGGAGTAAAAAGAGGGTTGGAAAGGTTAAAAATAAGTCCACAACCACTATAAAAAGCTTATCAAAACCACCCCGAAGCAATGCCGCACTAACGCCATACAAAAGACCAATAAACGTTGACAGCAATGCACTCACAAAACCGATAATCAAAGAGACCTTCCCCCCTTCGATAAGGCGGGCAAAAAGATCACGCCCCAACCGATCAGTACCAAACCAATGATTATAGGAAGGGGGAAGTAATATACTGTTTTTATCAAGATGAGAGGGGTCTAACGGATAAAAGTAAGTGCCAAATAAAGATAAAAGGATGACGCCTGCAAGCAGGACGACACTGGCATAGAACATTACTGCTTTAGTCCTAAAAGGGTCACCATCATCTGATCGATCGTAGTAATAACTTTTGCAGCGGCACCGTATGAAGTTTGATAACGGATAAGATTGGCCATCTCTTCATCAATACTTACCTTGCTTATAGAATCATGTTCTTGCTTGATAGCATTGAATTGTGCGGTTATCGTATCATTGGCAGCAATAACTGAATTGGTTCGTGTTCCTACTCGCGTAACTGCCAGATCAAAATAACCATAGATTGTAGTGGATACTGATTTATTATAGCCCTCTATAAAATCAAAAGAAGAAAATTGGAGTTGCACCATATCCAATGCTGTTTGGTTATCCCCAAAAGATGGAGCTTTAAATGCACGAATATCAGATGCATTCGTTTTCAAAGGGGCACTCAACTCTATATTTTTAGCATTATTTCCGTCAAAAAATCGGTTTATCCCTGTAACACCTGCAAAATTAGTACCATGGTCTTCAATCGAAAAAGTGAATCCGGCAGAAGCATAATTGCCTTTCATCGAAAGGCCAAAGATGTTACTTGGCTTTGCAAAGGTAGCCGTAATCATATCATCAATGTCATTGAGAGCATTGTTATCGCCGGTATCGTCTTTTTGCGCTTGCAACTGCTGCGCAATACTATTTGGCGTAACACCATCACTCAATAAATTTGTTGCACTCGCATTGGCAATAACCGTACTCGTATTGATAGTTACACTTCTACGGGCGACTTCATTTCCATTGATATCATACGCTACAAGATCAAAGGTTCCTGATTTGAAATTTTCATCCGTGCTGAGTAATGATTGATTGTCGCTAAAAGACAACGCATTGGATTGCATCGAACCCGTGGCTGCTTGTGCATAAAGATTGTTAGTACCTTCTATCAATCCTTTTGAAAACACGTCAAATGTTTTCATGGTTTCATTCAAAAGTCCATCTTTAAACTTACCGTCAGCACCTATCAAACTACCTCGTAGCTCTATCAACGCCCCAATTTTTCCGCCGGTTATTTTATCAGCAAATGGAAACTTCACCCCGTCTTGACGCTCATAATAGATATCATTAAATTGTCCCGCATTGCTTTTAGCATCGATACCGATAGGGTGAAAAAAGGAGCCATCAACAACGTTAAATCCGCCCACTTGTATCGTATAGCTTCCCGTCTTAGTTGCTATGTTACTGTCAACCGGCATATTAGTTCGTAAGTTTCCAGAAAATACCGTAGCACCGATTAGTTTATTCAATGACATCGAAAGCATTTCACGTTGATCCCGTAAATCATTGGCATTACTGACACCGTCGCTTTCTGCTGTATCTATCGCCGCATTCAAATTCGCAATCTGCGCACCTATGCGATTGACCTCTTCAACATTTGCCAAAAGTTGATCGTCCGTTGATTGTTGCAAAGCTTCGATTTTTGCTTGTGTCTGCGAAATATGTTGCGTTAACGTCTGCGCTTGCTGCGCCAATGCAACCTTTACTGCCGTATTACTTGGATTTGATGCAAGCGATTGCCACAAATCAAAATAATTTTTCAAATCTTCTTTAATACCGACATTATCAATATCAGGAAAATAGGTTGACAACTCTTCCAGATTTTTTTTAAGCGTGTCCGAATACTCTTTGCTTTGTGCCGTTGCACTGTAGCGATTATTGACAAATGAATCAAATACACGAATGATTTCAGAAATTTTTGTCCCATTGCCTCTGGCACCTGGAGTAATAGCTACCGGAGTGGCTTCAGAGGTAACTACTCTTTGACGAGTATAGCCTTCAGTTTCAGCATTGGCGATATTATGACCCGTAGTATCAATACCGACTTGAGCTGCGTTAAGCCCACTGTAACCGATATGAAGTGCATTAAATATAGATGCCATCTTATGCTCTCACTTCCAAAAATGCAGAATCTCTTGTTGCCACACTTTGATAACCGTGCATCTGCGTAGGCATTATGCGTTCTAGAAGCGTATTAAAAAATGCTCCTACACTCAAAACCATTTTCGCATACTGCTGATTGACCGTACGAAGTGTACTCAGGCGTAATTTAAGGGTTTCCAGTTGTTGATGTTGTTCTTCGTCCAAAAGTTCGCTTAAAGGTTTAATAGGCTCTTGTGTCATCAATTTCGAAATCTCATGATCAATCATCGCTTTCTTATGTTCAAAACTTTTAATTTTTTCTTCTTTTATTGAGAGCCTGTCAAACTGAGGATTATGTTTGGCTTCTTTTATATTTTCAATATCTTCTAGCGAGAGTGCGATCAAAGTATCTAGCTCTTTGATCGCGCCTTGTAATTGGAAAGACAACATCATAAACTCCTAAAGATTCAGGTTAGCTCGTGCGCAATACGCTTAGCTAACGCTTCTATATCCACCCGATACTCCCCTTTTTCGATAGAAGCTTTAAGCTCATCGATTCGGCTTGTATCACCTTGCTTTGTAACCGTTTGAGCCGATTTTTCCTGCTCTTTACTTTTTAATGTTGTTTCCGGATAAGCTCCTCGAATGAGAGAGCCGTTAACGCTTGAAATCATGTTAAATCCTTATTTTTTTACGTTTATGATGTCTATTTATCATATCGGCAAAAGTTGCGAAAAATTTAATGTTTCACCTCTTTTTGAGTCAGGTGTTCAAAAAGCATTTGAGAAAATCCAAATCCTCCTGCACTCGCATTGGATAGCTCTTCGCGATACATCGATTTAAAAATTTTATCCCCCGGATCATTCGTATTGAAAAGGTTTTTTTCATCTTTCATCGCCTCATCCAGCATCATTTTAACAATAATTGATTCAAACTGATCGGTCTTTTCCCGAAGGACCTTATCCCCATCTCTTGACCCGATGGATGGAAGTACTTTATGCGTATTGACATTTGAAATATCCATCATATGACTTCCAACTCAACCGAAATAGCACCGGCACTTTTCATTGCCTGTAAAATCGAGATCATGGCTTTCGGACTGGCTCCCAATTTTTGTAAAGAGCGGACGATATTAGCCACGGTCGTTGTCCCCTTTTGGGTATAAACTTCATTTTCATTAAGCCCAATGACAAGGGATGGATCCATTGCAACGCTTCCATTTGGTTTTGAGACCGTATCTTGCGCAAGAATCTTAACCGTAATATCACCTTGCGTGATCACGACAGGTTTGATCTCTATATCTACACCAGCAATTATCGTACCCGTACGCTCATTGATGATAATTTTTTGTTCTAACGCATAATTGATAGAAAGGTTCTCAACCTCAGCAATAAACTCCACCATACTCTTATTGGTTGGGCGCTTAAGCAAAATGGTACGTGAATCCAATGCGGTCGCTATTTCTGTATTAAAACGCGCATTGACCGCATTTTGAATCGCTACCGCATTAGCAAAGTTGGATGTTTTAAGTGAAAGCGTTGCACTCTCCTGATGGGCAAGATCTTGCGCTATTTCACGCTCTACCAAACCGCCCCCATACACCATTCCGGCAGTAGGATGCGATTCAGCTCCTGCCCCTTTTTCATTTTTTCCACCAATGCTCACAGCACCTTGTGCCAGTGCGTAAATCTTCCCATCCACCCCTTTAAGAGGGGTCATCAATAGCGTTCCACCCTCAAGCGATTTCGCATCACCGATCGAAGAAACCGTAACATCAAACGCATCACCTTGGCGAGCAAACGGAGCAAATTTAGCAGTTACGACAACCGCTGCAACGTTTTTGGATTTAATGTCAACAGGATTCATATCGATGTTCATCGCTTTGAGCATATTGGCGATCGATTGAAGAGTAAATTTAGAAGTCGTACCGTCACCGGTTTTTTTCAAACCCACTACCAACGAATAACCGATAATCTGATTGTCACGAACACCCACAATATTGGCCACTTCACTAATACGTGTTGCGTGTAATGAGCTAAATAAGAGGAAAAAAAGAGCCAGTAATTTCATCGGTATCCTTTGCTATATGCAAGGATACAGCAAACATTGTTCCATGTTTTAAAGGATTAAGAGAGGAAAATCAGGCGTAATAGGTAAGGGAAGTTTTTCCAAAGCGTTTGGACTTAATACGGTTAAATTCACCTATGGAATCGGGGAGCTCTAACGTACTCATATGCTCAATGGTAATAAGTTGAACCACATTCAAAGGCAAAGAAGCGATCATCTGCAGCATCTTCTCATAAATATCTTCCATCCCTTCTCGAAATGAAAAAGGGGGATCGACATAGATAAAGGCACTATCGCCTAAAGATGCAAGCCGTTTTATGACCTGCGTGATATTGGTAAAACTGTCACCTTCATAGACTTCACACGCGTTCTTATCCGTTTGATTAATGTTACTGCGAAGGGCTTTAATGGCATCGCGATCTTTTTCCATAAAGATGATTTTCTTGGCTCCGCGACTGAGCGCTTCCAATCCTATTGAACCACTTCCTGAAAATACTTCTACCAAGACTGAATCAATAATATCAAATTGCAGTGTATTAAAAAAAGATTCCAGAACAATCGCTTTTGAGCTTCGGGTTGTCTCTTTTGAAGGAAGTTTGAGTGTTTTTCCTTTATATTTTCCAGCAACAATCCGCTTTGTTAAAACCGTATCACTTTTCATAAAATGCCCGAACTGCTTTAAAAATATTGGCTTGATACTCTCGCGTTAATTTTTCAATATGGCGTTCCAGTATGTCAAAACTCACTTGGGCTTCTTCTTCATCCATTAGAAGAGATGAGGCACTGGGCGCTATCTCCTGCTTAACAATCTCCAGTTTTTGTCCAAGTGCATGAAACAACTGCGCTTTAGAAAACGGTTTTTGCAAATCAGCATTCTCGGATGTCCCAATAAGTAAACAGAGGTGCTCGTCATTGTATACTTCACGATCCCGCACTACAATATCACAGTGGCGCTGTGAGCTTAAACGTCCTTCCAAAAAAAGTTCCAATGAACGTTGTAATAATGGAGACTCACATGCAACTGCTACTTTCATGAGACCTCCATTATTTTTTAGTATTTTAACATAGATTTTTCATTATACCTTACAGCGGACCTCGCAGATGATGTTCAATGCTATAGCGTAGATCCTCATCCATATCCATCAGACTCTCCAGCATCCACTTCAAATATGCAGCATCTTTGAGTGCAATTTCCTCAATACGCTTTTTGGCGTATTTTCCAAAAGGTAAGCGCGTCAATAATACATGACTTTTAGAAATTCCGATCAATGTCTCTTCATCTGTTAAATCCAATAAATATTCATAAATCATTTTTGCATGAAGTGCGTCACTCACCGGATGATGAGGAACGATATCAATGCCATAATCGCTAAAAAATTCAGCTTCATGACGATACAGTCTTAGTTCATACCGCAAAAACTGCAATGAATATCCTTCTAAATCATCCATTAATGCCTTGGAACATTTGAGGGTATCAATGACACGTCCCTGCCATGCGATCCCCTCTTTTTGCAACATTGCCAAATCAAATGGAGCATTATGAGAAACAATGACCGTTTCTGGATTATTCAATTCAATCAGCTTCTCATAGCTTTTAGAAGTTGAAAATGCAGGTGCCTCTCTGAGCATCTCGTTGGTGATATGATGTATGGCACTCGCACTTGGGGGGACTTTTTTCAGCGGATTAATGAGCTCATAATGTACCTCATTCCCCTCGATCAAACCAATCGAACAAAGGCGGTCATTCACTTCCAGTCCGGTTGTTTCCGTATCAAAAAAAATCAGCATACATCCCCGCGCGGTAATGTTTTCAACTGCCCCATCAGATTATGATAGTGTTCTAACGTACGGAAACTTTTCTCAAAACGCCAAGCCAAAACAAAGGCGATGATATCGCATTTTAACTGCGGACTCACCTTTTCTACACGTCCGAAATAGGCCAGAGAGATGTTTTTATTTTTTACTTTTGCTGTATTATCATACAAAATACTGATAACCTGTGCGTACTTTCCCTCTTTAATCGTACCCAAGCTATCATCTGACAGTGAAATTCCAGAAAGATTAATCGCTTTAAACTCAAACAAGTCATTAAAAAGTGCCACTTTCTTGTCAATACCCAACGACACATAAAGTACCTCTAGCGCTTTAAGATTATTCTTGCGCTCGAGTTCATAACTGGAGATCTGTGCAGTCAGATTTTTCAAACGATCAAGTGCTGAGCTCACGAAGATTCCTTGTTTTTCTTAAGTTGTCAAATTATACCATTTTAAACAAGATTAGCTTATAATAACACACTTTATTATTTGGGAATTTTATGGACTATTTACGTATTCAAGGCCCTACCAAGCTTAGCGGAACCGTTACTATTTCAGGAGCAAAGAATGCAGCATTACCTCTCATTACTTTAACCCTTCTAGCACACAACAAGGTCACTTTGACCAATACACCGGAAGTAGCAGATATTAAAACACTTCTGAAACTTTTAGAGAATCTTGGAGCTACGCAAACGTTAAAAAATCACGTTTTAGAGCTCGATACTTCAACCGTCAATCACACCATGGCAAACTATGATATTGTTAAAACTATGCGTGCATCAATCCTTGTTCTTGGACCACTTCTTGCACGTTTTGGACATTGTGAAGTCTCACTTCCGGGCGGATGTGCAATTGGACAGCGTCCTATCGATTTACACCTCAAAGCACTCGAGCAAATGGGTGCAGAGATTACCATTCATGCAGGTTATGTCAATGCCGTAGCACCAAAAGGACTCCAAGGCGCTCACATCATTTTCGATAAAATTACCGTCACAGGTACTGCAAATATCGTCATGGCAGCAGCACTGGCTCATGGTAAAACGGTTCTCGTCAACTGCGCCAAAGAACCTGAAGTGGTACAACTGTGTGAGATCTTACGCGACAGCGGTATCGACATCTCGGGAATCGGAACTTCAGAACTTACGATAATAGGAACAGGTGGGAAAACCATCGATATGGTTGATTTTGAGATCATCCCCGATCGTATTGAAGCGGGTACTTATTTGTGTGCAGGAGCGATCACCAACTCCACAATCACACTGGAAAAAGTACGTCCCGATCACCTCGATGCCGTCACTGCCAAGCTGGAACAAATGGGATGTAAGGTTGATTGTGACATCGCCAATATGACCATGACGATTCATCCGGCAAAAGAGCTCAAGCACGTAGACATTATCACCCAAGAATACCCTGCATTCCCAACTGATATGCAAGCACAGTTTTTAGCGCTGGCAACACTGGCAAAGGGGACGAGTATCATCGAAGAACGCCTGTTTGAAAATCGCTTTATGCACGTCAGTGAGCTTCAGCGTCTTGGTGCAGATATTCGCCTAAACGGTCATACAGCAACCGTCATCGGAGAATCCCCTCTCTTTGGAGCAGATGTAATGGCAACCGATTTACGTGCATCAAGCGCCCTTGTTCTCGCGGCAATGGCAGCAGAAGGAACAACCAACGTTCACCGTATCTACCATCTTGATCGCGGATATGAAAATCTAGAACAAAAGCTTCTCGCACTGGGTGCTAAAATCGAGCGTTTAAAAGAATAATCTTTGCACTAAAAAGTGCAAAGAACCCCTTCCCTTAATTCCCCTTTTTATTCTCCGCTATGATACTTTAAATTGGTAATGTAATAATCACAAGATCGCATCGAAGAGCGTCTGCGAAAAAGTTTGCGTAGTAATTTAATCATAATCAATACAAAGCAAAAAGTATTCCTTCAAAAAGTACAACAGGATTATTTTGTTAAAAGAGAAGAATGGATTTTAATTTGTGAAACTGGAGAGGTGATAGAAGAAGGTTTACCGGCAAAAGAGTGATTAACGCTCTTGCGTTGCATGTAAGAACTGTTTAAACTCCGCTGCGGGAAGCGGCTTGCTGAAATAATATCCTTGCACTTCATTACATCCGTGAAGACGTAGAAATGCTAACTGTTCGGCAGTCTCCACTCCCTCTGCTATTGTTTGCAATCCCAGGTTATGAGCCATATCAATGATGGCACTGACGATAGCTCGGTCATCAGGATCGTCAGAAATATCACGAATGAACGATTGATCAATTTTCAGTTTGTATACTTTGAACTGCTTCAGATAGCTTAGGGATGAATAGCCTGTACCGAAGTCATCGATGGACATGCGGATACCTTGTTCATGAAATTTGTTCATGATATCAATCGCAGATTTTGGATCATGCATCGTAACGGCTTCTGTCAGTTCTAATTCTAGATATTCGGATGGCAGTTGCGCTTCCTCTAGAATATCTGTGACCAGGCTAAGTAAATTATTCTGTCGAAATTGTATTGCAGATAAATTTATTGCGATTATCATAGGATTAAATCCGCTAGTCATCCACGTCTTTGTTTGTTGAATCGCAGTACGCAAAACCCACTCCCCAATCGCAATGATTTGACCACTACTTTCGGCTATTGGAATGAATTCGGCAGGAGATATCATCCCTAATTCGGGATGATGCCATCTTAATAGAGCTTCCGCTCCAATAATGCGGCCATCTTCAATAGCAATTTGTGGTTGGTAATGTACTTCTAGTTCATTACGTTCTAGCGCATGGCGCAGTGCATTCTCCAGCTGCAGGTTACGAGCTAAATTTAACTGCATCTCTTGGGTAAAGAAATGAAAATTATTACGGCTGTCATTCTTGACTCTGTACATGGCAGTATCGGCATTTTTGAATAGAGTTTCAAAATTTTCACCATCATTGGGATAGATCGCAATACCGATTGAAGGGGTTATTGTAAGCTCATGATGCTCAACAATAGAGATTCTTGAAATTTCTGTAATCAATTTTGTGGCAATATGCATAGCCGCATTTGAGTCGCTATTAGGAAAAAGCATAATAAACTCATCACCACCCAAACGTGCTACGGTGTCTTCATCTCGAATGGTTTCCTTGATTCGTTTTGCCATTTCTATTAGAACATAATCGCCAATAGTATGTCCTAAGGTATCGTTGATGTTTTTAAAATGATCAAGATCCAGAAACATGACCGCTAAAGGCTCATTGGTACGTTGTGCCACACTCAGAAGGTAGGTAACCCGGTCATTAAGCATGACACGATTGGGCAAGCCGGTTAATTGATCGTAATGGGCTAGGTACCTAATGTGTGCTTCAGTATTCTTTCTATCAGTGATATCTTCTGAAATTCCCAAAAGATATTGTAGCTGGCCATATTCATCTTTGATCGGAATCTTTTTTGTATGCAGGATACGCGTACCATGAGGTGTATCAATCGGCTCATTAGGTATATCGACAATGATACCATTGCGTAACGTCTCACGATCTTTTTGGATAAAAAAGTCTGCTTGCTCTTTTGGATAAAATTCATAATCACTATGATTTAACAATTTGCTTTGGCTAATGCCCGTTAATTCTTCACCAGCTTTATTGAATAAAGCATAGCATAAATCTGAAGCATGTTTGAGAAAAATCATATGGGGAATATTGTTGACGATACTGTCAAGCAGACGGTTTTTATCATGTAACTGTTTTTGTATTTTAGTTAATTCTTCAAAAGGTTTTTGAACAGTGGTAACAAAAATTGCGCGATAAATAAACAGATATGCAATGACTTTATAAATATGACCAGAGATATTGTATATATCTGTAAGATCAGCATAAAAGGTGAAGAATAATTCGCCCATTGCCATAATGCACACTGCAGAAAACATCGCCATAATATCATAAGACTGAGGCTGATACATGCGTCGCCATAGCATAACCGCCGTGATTACATTAAGTGCAATGATGGCATATTCTGTATTTGTTTTTAGTGCAGTCAACCCCTCTCCAATGATAAACATAGGTGGGAATAACTCCTGATGAAACAATATCAGCCAATGCATGAAACCAATCAAAATGAATATGGATGTGAGCAAGAGATATTGAGAAGTTTTAGAAACCAATAAGCGTAATGTAGAGATAGTAAAAATCAAAAGGCCAACAGCCAAAAGCAAACGGGCAAGCAGCCAAAAATAAATTCCTTTATCTGGGCCGCTTGGTGTCACGTAGTCTGGCATACCTGTATAGGAAAGAAGATGAGAGAAATCGAGTATGGCCACACCAAAAAATATCGAGGCAAGAAATACGATATTGCCAGGTATTTTATGACTAAAAGCACTCCACCCAAGTCCCGCCACTTGCATCGCAACAACAATAGCAATAGCTTCGAGCAGCGAGTGTAGCGGTAAGTAGTCCTTGTAGCCATTAATCGCATAAAGAAAAGGACTCACTGTAATAATTATAAAAAGAATCGTCAATGCTGCAACAATAGGCATCATTTTACGGAATGCATTTTGATTACTCGAATGAATATATTTTGGTTTTAAAGATATCATACAAGCATTTTAGCATTAATGATAGGGTAGAGCAAGAAAAAACTTAGTAAATATCACCAAAGTCATGGCTGAATTAATTTCATGATTATGATCTGTGTAGTGGAAAGTATTTTTATTTTAAATTAAGGAATACGCAAGAAGTTAAACTTCCCTAAAGCAGGGAAGAAAGAGCGATTAACGCTCTTCGAAAGACGCACCTGCGATCACTTTACGTGAAACAGTGTACGGGATCAATGCAGCAGCACGAGACTGCTTGATTGAAATGGTAACCATGTCCTGGTGACGCTTACAGTTACCTGTAAGACGACGTGGCATGATTTTAAAACGCTCAGAGAGCGAATATTTCAATGATGATACATCTTTATAATCAATGAAATCTACTTTTTGTTCGCAATATTTGCAAAATCTCTTTTTGTATTTTCTTTTTTCTGACATGGTTCTATCCTTGTGCTTTCGTTAAAACGGAATTTCGTCTTCGTTAATATCAATCTCAGGAAGATTGTTTTCCGGCATTCTTACCGGAGATGGCTTGCTGTATGCAGGAGCTTGGTTGTACGCTTTTGGCTGTGGAGCATCATAACCCCCGCCTTGACTACTTCCGGCATCGCTGTATTCATTATAGCCACCCTGAGAAGCTTCACCGCCGCGTGAATCGAGCATTTGCATCGTTTCAACGATAACGGAGTGTTTAGAGCGCTTTTGTCCGCTTGTCTTGTCAACCCATTGCTCAAACTGTAATCTTCCCTCTACAAGGATTTTAGAACCCTTGCGAAGGTATTGATTGGCAACCTCACCTGAACGTCCGAAAAAAGTGATGTCAACAAAACATGTCTCTTCTTTTTTCTCGCCGTTCACAGTAAACTTACGGCTTGTAGCGATAGCAGTGTTTGCAATCGCAGAGCCGTTTTGCGAGTATCGAAGCTCGATATCGCGCGTTAAATTTCCAACCAAAATTACTTTATTAAACATGTGCTTTCCTTTGGGCTTAAGAAGCTACTTCTTCTGTTTTCTCAGCAACAACAGCTGCAGGAGCGACTTTTTTGGTTTTTTCAACCATATCGTTCCATGCTTTGATCTCACGCTTTGTATCGTACTTCATAGTAACGAAACGTAAAATTTCCTCGTTAATACGGAAACGACGCTCAATTTCACTAATTGCAGAAGGTGCAATTTTGTAATACATAACGTAAAAATAACCACGAGCGTTTTTCTCGATCGGGTAAGCCAATTTTTTCATACCCATCGCGTCACGTGCAATGATTTCACCACCGTTTGATGTGATAAACTCTTCGACGGTTGCGATAGTGTTTTTGATTTCTTCTTCAGTTAGAGTTGGTTTTACGATTACTAAGTTTTCGTAATGTCTCATAGCGTATGTCTCCTTATGGTGTTCGCCCCTTATGGTTGTTATACAGCACGACAGTCGTGTTGCAAAGAGCAAGGACCGCGCGGATTATACTAAAATTATGCTTAATTTATGTTTTAGTTATTATAGGACACTACAGTGTCCTTGGGCACTCTGCCGAAGAGAACACAGTGTTAACGCAGTAATCAGAACTTTGTTTTGATTGCGTATTTTATAGCATACTTTGTAGCTTTAGCAGTGAAGAGAGTAACAGCGCTTCTTGATCCGGAGAACCGACTGCTTTCATTTTTAATTCGGTATCCAGCAAGAGGTTTAACCCTTTTTTATAGGCTTCCTGCGTGATTTTAATCGAAAGTGCCGCTCGCTCTTTTTCAATAAATCCGGGAAGCTTATATCCAAGCACAAGTGCTGAATCCGCAATTCCATGAATTTTGATCGCCGTATTAAATAAATACAATTGTGTCAAAAAAGCACTGATACCCGTCAAAAGCCGAATCTCATCTTCTCCCGATTCGAGTAAATGACGCAAAGAAGGGAGAAATTCTCTTTTTTCGATAACTTGCGTGATGAATTGATCAATTTTTATTTCACTGAGACCAAATACTTGTTCATCAATCTCTTTGATGGTAATGGGCTTATTCAAAATAAAAAGCTTTGAGAGTTCATTGCATGCTAGTGACAGATCATTATTCTGCATTTCCAAAAGATGAAAAGCCGCTGGCGGGTCAAGCTGAAGAGAAATTTCCTTTGCCTCTTGCAAAATAATGGCTTTTGCTTCATTGGCATACGGATTAAAAAAGCGTACCGATCCTGTATGGGCACCTTTAAACGCTATATCCGCCCCCTTGACATCCTCTCCCATGTAACAATAAATAAAGGTATTGTCCTCATTTTTCCCAACAAGTGCTACAAGGGTGTCCAGCTCCGCTTTGGGAAGCTTTTTCTCATGCTTAACAATCAGTAGATTTTGATCCCCAAACAACGACCCTTGTGAAAGATGGGCTTTTGCAATATTAAAATCGTATTCATCATGATAAAGACTCAAAACCGAAGCCCCCTCGATTTGCGCCAACTTTTGGGCATAACGCTCTATTAAAAAATGACTTTCACCAAAAAGTGCCATAGCGCGCGGAGCAGAGTTGTTTTGCAGATGACGATCGAGTTCCTGTCTATTCATCCGTTTCCTTTTCCACTCGGCTTACAAAAGAGCCCGTAATTTTTGCCGTCGCCAGATTGGACGTTTCAATTTTGACAACGATATCGTCAAAAAGCATAAGACCAAATTGTGTTGTAACATTTACCTTGGCTCCCGTTACCACATCATGAATCTCTGCCACGATCTGATCTTCTGCACGCATGACACGTGCTTTGAAGGTTTGGCCGATGACCGTATGCGCCCAGCGTGCAAATTTACGCTCTTGGAAACGGATCTCTATGTCACTGGCTTCACGCTCTTTTTCGCTGATAGAGGTACACAATGATTCAATATTTCGCAATACATAAGAACCTTCTTCGGTATCTCCTGCTTTGATCGCTTTGAGCAATCGGTGTACGATAAGATCGCTGTATCGACGAATAGGAGAAGTGAAGTGCGTATAGTGATCGAACCCTAATCCGAAGTGTCCTAGATTATACGGAGCATAGCGCGCCTGCATCTGTGCACGGATAATCAACGTGTCCACTTCGCTAACCAGTTCTCGTTTCTCGGCTTCGGCTTGGATAGCCGTGATCGTCTCTTTGATCGAACCTTGGAACTCCACAAAAATACCGATACTCGCTAATTCCTGATAAAGTGACTGAAGCTTCAGTGCACTGGGTGACTCATGAATACGAAAAACACCCCGTTCATACATCGAAGCCGCCGCTTTGTTCGCCAACAACATACAGTCCTCGATCAAACCATGAGACGGTGTTTCAACGGCAAATTCGGTTTTGGTGATGTTACCCTCGTCGTCAATACGCATTTCCAATTCGCTAGAGCGAAAATGGTACCCTTTTTTATACCGCTCATCACGCAGTTTCCCCGTAAGTTCATTGAGTGCAGGAATATACGCCAAAGTTAGCGCTTCTTTTTCGTTGCTTGCTTGAAGATTGCCGTCTAAAAAGGCATCAATATCTTCATAGGTAAAACGGCGGTGGGAATGGATGATTGATTCATACAATTCAAATGAATCTACTTCATACGTTGATGGATTGATCTTCATCTCAAAGGTATAGGCCAAACGATCCACCAATGGCTGAAGCGAGCACAATGTCTCACTCAACTCTCGTGGTAGCATAGGAATAGATCGATGAGGCAGATAGATGGAAAAACTGCGATAAATCGCTTCCGCATCAATAGCACCAAACGGTTTTACGTATTCGCTGACATCAGCGATCGCTACGTACAGCGTATTGGTTTGCGGGATATAACAGATAGCATCATCATAGTCTTTGGCAGTAACAGGATCAATGGTACAAAAGGGAAGATGACGCAGATCACGACGATCGGGATACAAAGATGCATCAACGATTTTGGGAAACGAAGCCGCCATTTCAAGTATTTCTAATTCGAATTCATCGTGTTTATTGTATAAAGCGAGGACAATTTTTTCATCCACTTTTGGATCGCTAAGATTTCCTAAATACGCCATAAGCGTATTGGTCTGATTGTTAATTTGGTACACCGATCCCTCGCGTGCTTCGGGCAAATCAACCAGCGACAGCCCTATTGACTGCTGGGTACGGATATCTTGCAGCACCAACGTACCGTTTTGCGCAACCAATAAGGCAACACCAAAGGTCTCGCTGCGTCCAACTACGAGTACCACCTTTGCACTGGGACCTCCTCGTTTGCCTAACAGCCTCTGAGCGATGACAAGATCCCCATTTTTAGCACCCATAAGATGAGACACATCAATAAAATGATCGCGTATACTTTCACCAATCGTCTGCAGATATGCTCCAGAGGTTTGCGCCAAACTGACAATCCCCGCTCGATACTGAGATGAAAATTGATATTTATGATCAATGAACGTCAATAAATTCATACTGTGCCATTGAGCAACCAGCTCGCGCTCTTCTGAGGTGATATCTTGATCATAAAGACCATGTGTAAGACGAATTAGGAGTGATTTCATAAAGATATTATAGTCTATTCCTCCTTACTATGGTAGAATAATCATACTATTTTATGAGAAGGAACTTTTAGTTATGACCCACGACGCAGTTTTAAATCAATTAGGCCTCATCGCCAACGAAGCACTTTTGGTGCAATTAGAGAATATCGAAAAAAATACCCGCGGATATGAAAAAATCATCAAGCATATTATGGATTTACATGAAACCCTTAAAACCTGCGAATCGTACGTAGCACTATCCAATAGCAATGACTATTTTAAAATAAAAGTTGACGCAACAAGCGATATCAGCAAGTCTGAAGCGAGAGAAAAAATCAACCATTTTTGTGAAAAATTCAAAGTTGACATTCAAAAAGTTCAAGATAAACCAACCTATTACATTTTAGGTTTTGATAAATAATATGTCCGTTGAGCCCATGACTCCAAAAGGATACGATGAACTGCTAAAAGAGTTTAAGTACCTCAAAGATGTCGAAAAGCCAAAAGTGAATCAAGAGAAACAACGTGCGGCAGAGCTGGGTGATCGCAGTGAGAATGCCGAATATCACGCAGCCAAAGAGAAACTACGCCACATTGACAAACGTCTTTTTTATCTCAATTCCATAATTCAAAAAGCACAAATGATCGATCCCTCAACACTGGATCATAGCCGTGCACATTTTGGAGCTACTATAGAAATCACCGATCAAGACAGTGATGAATCATTTACCTATACGATATGCGGGACACTGGAGAGCGAACCTGAGAATGGTCTTATTTCCGTCCACTCTCCACTCGCTCGTGCCCTCTTTGGCAAAGCTAAAGCAGACGAATTTACGGTTGTTTTACCCAGCGGAAAAAAAAGTTACGAAGTAGATTCCATCACTTACATTGATGTTTATTCCCTCAAAAAAAATCATCGAAGTGTCGCAAACTATGGATTTCATTAAGGAGTTTTCATGAGTTTAATCGGACGCCAACCCATTTGTGATTCAACTTATACGATCATCGGCTATGATATCCTTTTTCGCGATGATGCAGTAAACGCTGATCCTTCCGATATTTCCATTACCGCATCCGTTTTAGAACGTATTCTGAATACCTTTGGGCTGGACAATGTTCTGAGTGGCTACTTAGGATTTTTAAAAACAGATATTGAGTTTTTAAAAAGTTCGATCCTCACAACCATCCCAAAAGAACATTTTGTTCTTATGATCTTGGAATCTTCCTTTTTTCATCCGGAATTAGCAGAGATACTCAAACGGTTACACAATGAGGGGTATCGGTTTGGTGTAAACAGCTGTGTCTTAGATGCAAAAACACTTGCTCAGATTGAAGCACTTCACCCATGCCTGGATTACATACGTATTGATGCTCTTCGAAATTTAGAAGAACCTCGCAAATATCCCTACGAACAATTAAAGAAATTTAACCAAAAACTCATCGCCTTCAAAGTCGAGACAAATGAAACTTTTGAAAAATATAAAAACTATGGGACTGATTATTTTCAAGGCTATTATATTAAACGTCCTCATACAATTGAAAATGAATCACTCTCTATGCCTCAGGAACAAGTTTTAGCAGTATGGAATCAACTGCGCAACGATGCAGATATTTCTGAAATTGTTAAAACCTTGGAACAAAATCATGCCCTGTTACTTCAACTGATGCAGTTTATCAACTCTTCATTCTTTTCGTTTTCTACCTCTATCAAGTCCATACGCCAGGTGATCACCCTTGTTGGACGTAAAGCCTTGAGTAATTGGCTGCTTTTGATGCTCGTCTCCAACAAAGCGGATTTAAAAAGCAAACATCCCCTTCTGCTCATGGTAATAAATCGCACAGAAATCATCACTGGTCTCCTGAAATTGAGCTCCCCTTCCTGCACACGAGATGAATTGGATACTGCTTACTTGGTCGGAATGCTTTCACTGATACATCTTTTGTTAAATGTTGATCACCGTGAATTTCTACACAAACTTCATGTATCCGAGGAAATTGAAGAGGCAATGTTTGAAGCTCAGGGAAAATGGGGACAATTGCTAACCGTAACGCGTCATATCGAAAATATGGATTATGATTCCATCAAACCCTTTATTGAGCGCTATCATATTGACACCAATCAGATGGATACACTCATCGCTGCGGCAATGGAAAAAGTAAACGCCTTTGATACGATGCTTCAAAACCAATTTTAAACTAATTTAATCCCTCTTTTAAGAGAGGAGACTGACCCCTTTTGGTATAATCGCGATACAACTATTATTTTAAGGAATTTGCAGTGAGCACCCCCCTTCCAGACATCGAAAAAGTCCTAAAACAGCATAAGCTCTCACTGGGAGATTACGACCATATCAAAAAAATCCTCGGACGTGAGCCAAACCTCGTTGAAATCGGAATTTTTTCAGCAATGTGGAGTGAGCACTGCAGTTATAAATCCTCAAAAAGACACCTTAATGGTTTCCCAACCAAAGCACCATGGGTTATCCAAGGTCCTGGTGAAAATGCTGGTGTCATCGATATCGGTGGCGGCTATGCGGCAGTTTTTAAAATGGAAAGCCATAACCATCCAAGTTTCATAGAACCTTATCAGGGTGCGGCAACAGGCGTTGGCGGGATAATGCGCGACGTATTTACCATGGGTGCGCGCCCCATCGCCAACCTCAATGCATTACGTTTTGGAAATGTTCTCAACAAAGACGATGTAAGCGCTCATCAGCGTTATTTAGTGCGCGGTGTCGTTGCCGGTATTGGTGGATACGGCAACTGTATGGGAGTCCCAACGATTGGTGGAGAAACCAGTTTTGATGAGTGCTACAATGGTAATATTCTCGTCAATGCATTTACACTAGGTCTTGCAAAAACAGATGAAATCTTTTATGGTCGTGCTGAGGGAATCGGTAATCCAGTTATCTATGTAGGGTCAAAAACAGGCCGTGATGGTCTTGGCGGTGCCGTCATGAGTTCTGACAGCTTTACCGAAGCCTCTAAAAGCCTACGCCCAACTGTCCAAGTCGGTGATCCGTTCACAGAAAAACTACTCCTTGAAGCATGTTTAGAACTCTTCAAAACCGATTACGTTGTCGGAATTCAGGATATGGGTGCAGCAGGTCTAACGTCAAGTTCTTTTGAAATGGCAGGACGATCAGGAAGCGGTATGATCATGCATCTAGATCGTGTTCCAGCACGTGAAGAGGGAATGACACCATATGAATTTATGCTTTCCGAGTCCCAAGAACGTATGCTTATCTGTGCGCGTAAAGGAACAGAGCAAGCCATCATCGATATATTCGAGAAATGGGATCTTGATTGTGCAGTAATCGGAGAAGTCACCGCAACGGGAAATATGGAGCTCTTCTGGCACGGCGAAAAATGTGCTGATGTTCCTGTTGATCCAGTAAGTGAAGAAGCACCTATTTTGGACCGTCCAATGAGCCGTCCAACCTATTTAGATGCAATTGCAAATGTAACTTTGGCGAACTTTGACGCTATTGACAATCAAACTGCCTTTGAAAAACTCATATCATCCATGGAAATAGTTGACAAAGGGTGGATTTATCAGCAATACGATTCTATGGTACAAGCTAGCACCGTTAAAAAAGGCGGCGAACTCGATGCTTCTGTCATTCGTATCAAAGAAACAGGGGTAGCCTTAGCAATGAGTGCGGATTGTAACGTACGATACTGCTACATCGATCCAAAAGCCGGAGCTGCTGCAGCTGTAATAGAGAGCGGTCGTAACGTAGCCATGAGCGGAGCAACACCAAAAGCGATCACAGACTGTCTCAACTACGGTAATCCTGAGAACCCAGAGGTCATGTGGCAATTTGCCCAAGGGTGTCTTGGTATCAAAGAAGCCTGTCTTGAGCTCAATACCCCTGTCATTGGTGGAAATGTATCCCTATACAATGAGACAAACGGTAAATCAGTATTCCCAACACCCGCAATCGCAATGGTAGGTGTCAATGAAGATCAACACAAAGTTCTACTCTCAACATTCCAAAAAGACGGCAACACCCTTTATCTTATCGGTGACACCAAAAGCGAGTTTGGAGGATCTCTTTACATGAAAGAGCTTTACGCAACCGTTGCAGGAAGTATCCCAAGCATTAGCTATGATGCAGAACGTGCATTATGGAATCTCGTCATTGAAGCCAATAAAAAAGGGCTATTAGCATCTGCAAAAGATTGTAGCGCCGGCGGTGCTGCAATAGCACTCGCAAAAATGGCATGTGTAAGCGGTAAAGGATTAAAGGCAAACATCAACATTACAGATACGCGCGATATATTTGCAGAAAGTATGTCCAGAGCAATCATCGAAGTAGCTCCTGAAAATTGCGCTGCTTTTGAAGCAATGCTGGGTGACCTTAAGTCTCAGAAAATTGGGACCGTAGGTGGAGATACCTTTACAGTAAATGATGTCACCATCAAACTAGCCGATATGCAATCAGTGTATTACAACACCTTTAAACAAGTCATAGAGGGCGATCTCTAATCCATCCAACGCCGCGGATCATATCCATCCGTTGGCCGTACTACTGCTTTTTTTTCAAGCTGCTTAACCATTATAAAAACATCTTTTGAGTCTGAATCATCTAAAGAAAAAAAATCTAATTTCTGGTAAAAATTTTTAGAGTCTTTATTGGATAAAACACTTATCTGATCATATATGACAGCTGCCTCTTGTAATAACTGATTCATTATCAATGTTCCAATACCATTGCCCCTCATATCAGGAAGAATACCTAATATGAGTACAGGTGTAACATTATCAACATAAGCAGCAGCACAATGTGACTCATTAAATAAACGTATCCATGCAGCGCCAGATACAATATTATTCGTTAGTGAATAAACACCTAAGTCTGTGTTTTTAAGGCCATATGCAATCGTATAAATATCTGTATTACTATCCATAGATAAAGCATATGGAAACATATTATGTGCAATTTTTTGTTCGGATGATCTGAGAAAAAATAAGGTTGTATTCATAAAAGGATTATATCAAGTTAGTGTGATTAAAGAAAGGGAAATAATAAAAAGAAGAAGGGGATTGTAAATCTGAGGCCAGGCGGCGACCTACGTTTCCACACCTGAAAGATGCAGTATTATGAGCGAAGAGGGTCTTAGCTTCCGGGTTCGGAATGGGACCGGGCGTTTCCCCCTCTCTATAGCCACCTGAGCACTCAGAAGCGAA
>JAUYUB010000023.1 GCA_030692765.1 Sulfuricurvum sp. | reverse complement strand
TGTACGCGAGTTCTTGGAGCTGAGTCTGTTAAATGGAACTGCGCATGAGGAGATCGAGAAGGTTTTGAGACTTTTGGAGATAGAACACCTCGCAAACAAATCGTGCAAAGAAATAAGCAGCGGCGAAAGCCAACTCGTCTTGTTCGCCGGGGGGCTGCTGCAAAACTCTGAGCTTACCCTTTTTGACGAGCCTACCGCAAATCTGGACAGTGACAAAAAGATCAAGATTTTTGGACTTTTAAAAAGGCATCAAGGTCTAAAACTGGTGATTACGCACGATCTGAATCTGGCGTACAAGCTTGGATTTAGAGTGCTGTTCATGCAAAACGGTACTGTTGCCTACGATGGCAGCTGCGAACAGTTTTTCGATCCGGAAAACCTCTGCCGTTTGTTTGGTGATTCCATTAAACGGGTGGATGACTTTTTTATGGTGAACTACCGATGAAACTGATCATATTTATTGGAGCATTGATCCTGCTTGCTGTTTCGGCATTCATGGGAGAGACGCAGCTCGATATCCAAAAAGTACTCGATCCAGATACCATGGAATACCTTCTATTTTGGGATCTTCGTGCGCCTCGTGTGGTCGTTGCCTTTGCAAGCGGCGCGATTCTAGCACTTGGAGGGCTGGTATTTCAAGCGGTCTTTCGAAATGCTCTTACCACTCCATTTACCCTCGGTGTTTCCAGCGGAGCAACGCTTGCAACTGCATTTGGAATTATTTTTCTCCCAGCATCGCTTGTCGCATTTTCATCGATTTTCAGCTTCTTTGGAGCCTTTTCAACCGTATTATTACTCTTCCTCTTTGCCAGAGTACTCAATACGATGCAAACGGGTTCTCTCCTTCTCATCGGGATTGCTCTCTCTTTTTTCTACTCTGCTGCATTGATGGTGCTGTACTATATAAGTGATTTGCAGCAAAGCTACTCCATCATCCGATTCACGAT
Organism: Sulfuricurvum sp.; assembly: GCA_030692765.1. Lineage (GTDB taxonomy): Bacteria > Campylobacterota > Campylobacteria > Campylobacterales > Sulfurimonadaceae > Sulfuricurvum. The sequence continues at coordinate 2,263 of JAUYUB010000023.1, read as the reverse complement.
GGGGAGTCTGAATGTTGTCGGGTTTACACACGTTTATGCAGTCATAGCAGCTGCATTTCTATTACTGGGCGTGACACTAAGATACAAACATGAGCTACGGCTTATCCTCACCTCCTATGACAACGCTTTTTTAAAAGGAATAGAGATCAAAAAGATCAATCTGATTCTCCTGTTCTTTGTTTCAGTTAGCGTCGGTGTCAGTGTCAGTGTGGTGGGACCTATCGGATTCGTGGGGCTCGTCATTCCCCATGTCATCAAACTGATCTACAAACAAAGCAGTGATAAGCTCATCCTTCCCGTCTTTTTTTACGGAGGAATTTTTTTAGTCCTGTGTGACTTGATCGCTCGTAACCTGGGAACTGTTTCCGAAGTTCCTATCGGTGTTGTGACCTCATTTATCGGGGGACCGTTTTTCATCTATCTGATCGGAAAACGGAAGAATAACAATGGTTAGCCTCTGCATAAGTGCTATCGCTTCCAATCAAGGTAAAACTATCCTCAGCTCCGCCCTTTTGTATCATTTCAAAGATTCTGTGCGCCCTTTTAAAGCAGGACCCGATTTCATCGATCCCCAATTTCACACAAAAATCTGCGGTACGCAAAGCATCAATCTCGATGGATTCATGATGAATCCCAAACAGCTTATCTGGCTTTACCGCCATTACAGCGATAAAGAGGTCTCCATACTCGAGGGAGTGATGGGATTTTACGATGGGATGGACAAACGCTCAAGTGCCTATGACATCTCCAAGCTCTTAAATATAGCGACCATTTTGGTGCTCGATGGTAGTGGCAGCTATATCACCGTTAGCGCTGTATTAAAAGGGCTAAAAACCTATAAAAAAGGAAATACAATCAAAGGCGTAGTGCTTAACCGTATCGCATCACAAGTCCATTATGAGCTTATCAAGGCACAGATCGAAAAAGACTTTGCTGATATTGCCCTTTTGGGATGGATACCCAATAATCTGCTCTCTTTGAAAGATACCCATCTGGGACTCGATCTGGACGACATGGATAAACTCGAAGCAATATCCGAAGAAGTATTGACCCATATAGATATCGAAGCAATCAAAACGATAGGCTATTGCGAACCAAAGATCAATACAGACTATCCGTTTAAACCTCTGGTAAAGATCGATCAAACAGTAGCTGTAGTTACGGATGAAAACTTCTCTTTTTTATACTATGACAATCTCCGCTTTCTTCATGAAACATACGCTCACGTTCAGATCATCCGTCCCTCTAATGACGAAGTGATCCCTGAAAACTGCAGCAGTGTCTATATTTGCGGAGGCTATGTTGAGACGGAAAAAGCGTATGCGAGAATCCAAGAAGCAACCAATTTTAGAGCCTCATTGATAAAACATGCCCAAAACAAAAAGATCTATTCAGAATGCGCCGGACTCCTCTATCTTGGAAAAAGTGTTGATGAAAAAATCATGAGCGGGATTCTGGATGTTTCCTTCACTTTGGAAAAAAGATTTCAACGTTTGGGATACTATTTCAATGAGCTTGGAATAAGAGGCCATGCTTTTCACTACACCAGACCCCTTGATACGGTCCATGGGCTTGATGTGCTTTCCAAATCAAAAGGGGGAAGCGGAACTGTTGGAAGCTGGCAGAGCGCCAACAAAAAAGTGTTCGGAACCTATTTGCATGTGATGTTTAGAAGTAATCCCAACTGGATCAAAAAGAGATTATAATGGGCATCAAAACACATATAACAATCACTGATCTCCCGCCCATACTCGATTGCAGCATATTGACCCCCACTGAGCATGGGGTCAGCGACAGTGTCTATATCACCGATCAAGGCGTGCTCAAACTGTTTGAAACCGCTACTAAAGATACTGTTTTAGAAGAGAGAGATTTATTACTAAATCTCTCTTCTCTTCCCGTTGCCAAACACAGCAGTGATGTTTTTGTTCTGGATAAAAAACCTTGCGTACTGTATACAAAGCTCAACGGAACAAGTCTCGAAAAAGCCGACAATCATCATATTATTCAGATTGCCAAATTTATGCGTCGTTTTCATGAACAAACGGCCGGGCTTACTTCAACAAATATCCCTTTATTTGAAGCCCCACGTCTTCAGTCACTCATTGATCAAACGCAATACCTCCCCTTTCAAAAATTATTTGACTCCATTGATCTTCAACTTGCACGCGACGGTGTAATCCACGGGGATCTATTTTTGGACAATGCCCTTTTTGATAACGGTGAGCTTAGCGGTGTTTTTGATTTTATCGAAGCGTGTGAG
>JAUYUB010000022.1 GCA_030692765.1 Sulfuricurvum sp. | reverse complement strand
TAGTAACCTATCCCTTGGGGGTTATCCCCCCCCCTCAATACAATACTATCTAATTATTATTTCTTCAATAAAGCACTGTATAAAGCACGATTTGAAGCCCTGCTTTTACCCCATAAAATAGGGGCTCTTTTTATGTCAGTGCATTATCTATATATTTAACGCACTATATGAAGCACTCAACAAACCATTAGCTCAGTGAATTTCTCTTCATAATTCTGTAAAAATACAGTATATTATTCTATTGGAATTTGATTATGCACCAATTCGTAACGCCTTAAGGTTTAAAAAGTGCCACTAAATCCGCTTAAGAAATGGAGCCAAAAAGCACCTAAAACGATCAATTCTTAAGCCAAATCGACCACTTTAAGGTTTGAAATCACCTTTGAAACTTAAATGGTCACTCATCCTCAGAAAATACATTTAGAGAAGCCCTATAAATAGGCGTTTAAGTAAAGTATTTTTACTTTTTCAATAGAAGGCACATTATGTTAACCAAGATAAAAAAATTAAAATTTTAGTTAATTTACCATGTAGATAGTATCGGATGACAACAAAGCTTCGAATACTCATTTATCAAATATTATCTGCCATTTGAATCAATCAAAGAATCTTTAGATAGTTAGTTATCTGCATTAATAATCTATCGATTTACTAACATGAGATTTAGAGTTCTGCCAGCTGTATTCAAATGGGACGTGGGACACTTTTTCCGACGCCCCATGGCCCTCAGCGCTAACCGTGGCTCTAATTCTTAGGGGCGCTAAGATGAGGGGGAAAGGGGACGAACTATGGAAGAAGGTAATATCGCTGACCGTCACTACCAACTACATTGCTTTCACTAAACAACAATGGATCAATCGAGCGTATTACTTTCATAAGCTTTTTGGCACTTATCTCTTCCCCATCATTACTGTCATTAAATAAGCGTGTTAAAGACTCTTTGTGCACCCTATTCTTTTGGAAATTCTCTTTTATGCTTATGAGCTGAACCGGATTAACTTTTGTATCACTAAAATATCCAATATCCTTATTTTTCAAGGTATGAACAAACAATGTAAACTTGTCAGTGGAGTTCTCTATGAGCGCCCTCTTCTCTGGTGTATCCATAGCAATATTACGTGCCTTTAAGTCAGCTTCATACCCCTTAAGATACAAAGCAAAATCAGCTAATTCACTTTTGATAGCATTTAATATCCCACTATCAGTATGATAGCCTAACCAATTGCACTGATTGAGTTTTCCTCCAGTCTTTATAACCGTGTATCGCCTATCATTAGGCTCTATTTCTAGTACATAATGGCTATTTGAAGTTACTAGTACTTGCGCAAACAGTGGCGTTTCCTTGGTAATATTTTTATGCTTTTGATCCAGCGCTAGGATTTTTCCTGTGATCAATGCCTTTAGAAAGTTTTTGACCTCTTGCGATCCCTTTTTATCATGCGTTACTTCATCAAGGTTTAGAAACAATCGATTCTCTATAAGCCCTCCAAGGTACTTAGAATTACTTAATGTTTTATCATCAATAGTTGCCACATATAACTCTCCAAAAAGTGGCATAATCACCTCATTAAACAAGATACCCTTACCAGTTCCCTGCTCTCCATACAAAACTAATGCAGTCTGCGCTTTATCAAGTGTCTGAAAAAAACATGCTAGCCAGTTCAGCACCCATGCCGTACGAATCTCTTCATTATTGCATAAGTGACGTATCAATTTTAAAATAGCTTTTGGCTCATTGGAGGGTGTACCGCTAGTCATCAGATATTTTGTTGGTTTAAATACGTTACGCTCTCCGCGATCGGTAAACTCTTTTGTTCCTTGAGGGTCAAAGATTTCCATTTTTACGAGTCGCAACTCTTGCTTTTGCACTTCTGCTTTTTTTGCAAAGAAATTGACTTCTCTTTTAAGCTGTGCCGAAAAGACATTGCTTGCCTTTCCTTGTGTCGTTGTTGATATTTCACCATCGGCTTTAAATCGATAAGAAATGTCGCCGTCTTTGTTAATCCATAAAGCAACTCCTTTATGATTGAGATCATTAAGAGTCTCATTGTCAGTATCAACCTGCCAGTTATTCGCGACAAAAGCAGAAAAATCTCCCTTATTTCGCTTTTGGCTAATTGTCTGATCTTCCAATCCTACTTCGCATTCTTCCATACGCTGCAATATTCTATCCTGCGCTTCTTGTATTGCACTCATAATATTTTCTCCATTGGTACTACAAAGTGTTTCTCTATCTCTAAAAAGAGACTCATAGTGATGGTTGAATATACACTCTTTTGAAGCCCTGGCTCTTTAGCATTAAATTCACGTGCTATTTGATTGCAAAAATCTCTGAAATCATAGCCATGAGGCAAGTCGCGATCCCACATCATTTCAAAATCAATAGCTATGCTTTTTGGATATAGCGCTTTAAAAGCTTCGTATGCTGCCTTAGAGCTGTCATCATTATCCAACAAGTAAATCACCAGTTTTTTGTCTAAAAGCTCTTTAATGGCCTTCCATTGAACGTTCACACCAAGTGATTTGACGATACTGTCACTCTGCAATAGGAAATAATCCAATTCCAGTAATTCAAACAGTAATACTTCTGCCATTCCTGATGCCGTGAACACAAAGGGCGAACCTTGGATGCGATAAGCTATAAACGTTTTCGCTCCATATGTCTTCCATTTCACAATATTTCCGCTTCCATCAGCTGCACTGCGTATTGCAATGGCTTTTGGCACATTATCTGGATCATAGAGCGTGATGGTCAAGCTATCGTGTTTTTTAGAGTAACCTATAAAGCGGTGAAAGATTTTACGGGACATTTCAGTATCACATTTCATGATTACAGAATCAATCAAACTGTTTAGTTTGTTAATTATTAAGTTACGATCTTTGCTCTTAGCAGCTGACTTTAGAGCTGTGTCATATCCTTGTAGGTCAAACTCTTTTGGCTCAGTAGCTGCTACGTATCCATCTACAAAACTCAAACTAAAATCTTTAAATGCTTTTGGTGATGGTAAATTACTCATCTGCAACCCCTAGGCAATTAGCAGTCCATACTAGCGCATCCGATAGAGACATTCCACGGTTTTCATGCAGAAGTGCAATGATGTCGCTAAAATGTTCGCCACTTCCAAAGTCTTTGATACTCCCATCTCTGGCAATACTTGCCGAAGGTGTTCGCTCTTCACGTATTTTGAGCTTATAGGTACTCGTTACATCATAACCAGCATAACTAAGTAGCCGTGCAGTTGTTTCGCGGTTTAAGTGGATCTTGATTTGGGTGCGTAGTTGCTTATTTTTATTGGCTTTATCTCCATGCATCGTTAACCAACTTATCGAGAACGTACTGCTCTGCTTGATGTAATAATGGGAATGTATCAAAGTTCTCAAAATGAAAAAGCTGTGCAATATGTGTGTGAAGTTGTCCACCAGTTTTTATAACAAAAATTTCCATATTATCAGTAATACGAACTCTGAGACTTGGATGACCTGGTATAGCTGCAATCACAAATTCAAAACGATTATTTACTACGTATCCATTCTCTTCCAAAATTACTTTTAGATTTTCTTTTGTTGATAAAGCCCTGATCGCCATTTGTATTCGCTCAAGCACTATAGGATCACGACCCATCAGGCACCTCCCATTCGTGCTTGCAAAAAACCTTGTATGTCACTTGAAAGCCAAACTGTAACTTTTGGCGATAATTTTATTGGCTTTGGTAATATATCTTTTTTGACGTAATACCATACCGTACTTTTTCCTATTGATAATATTTCTGCAACTTGTGGAAGTCGGAGAAAATTTTCTGTCTCATGTTTCATGTCGTTTAACCTTAGTGTTAGATTCACCTGCGCAAAGTTAAATGACATTGTTACTGAATTAAATTATCAAAAAAAGTGTTCTAAATGCTTTTTTTCAAGCACTTAGAATATAAAACTTCTAAGTACCATTTTTTATCATCTTAGAGTACTTTTATATAGTCTGTAGGTTGGATACATTTTCATCAAACAGATATTTATGAATGGACTTTACTTGAATAAAAACTATGCCCCAGTGCTCTATGTCATGGAACGAGATAATCGATCAAAAAAATATTTTGAAAACCTACTACGTTCAAAACATAATCATGAGCGTGTCATTAGAAAAAATGGCAATATGTATGTTGATTTAAATTATGAGAGTCCACTAAGAATAGAAGTTGAAAACCTTTTATTTTCAGCACTTGAAATAGCAAAAAATCCACATGATCTAGCAACTAATTTATCTAATTACTCTGATGTAAAAAGTGTAAATAGTATCTATTTGTATTTAAGATATCAAAGTTTTAAACATCATAAGCGTGTCATAGAAATTAAATATTTACTTGAACTTTTTTTACATGAACATTCAAAAACATAATCAATATTAGATTCTATTCAAATTATTTTTCATGAATATAGTAGAGAATTTTTTTCAATATAACATCAACATTTTCTTCAACTTTTAAATTCAAATATTGCAACAAGTTTAGTATTCCATCTAACTCAATCTGAACTTGATCTTCAATGCGTGTTGATAGTAATTTTGCAGTAGAACCAATATCTAAAAATCTTAAATTAAGCTCTTTAAGTTTTTTAATGCTGTACCTTTTATTTCCCAATAAATCTATAACATCTTCCAAATCTTTCACTAGTCCATTTAAGTATATTACAGTGTCTTCACCAACCAATCTCAATTTGGGTGTATTCGTATTGTAATTGTCATAGCTATACTGCTCTACGATATCTATCGCTTTTTTTATTGCCTTAATATCTTGTTTTATCTTTGGTGCAGGTCTTGTTTTATATTTTGGCTGATGATCACTTCTCTTTGCAATATAACTTAAGGCTTCAAATACAATATTCCAACCATTTTCTTCAACAACCGAAAATATATCTTCCAAAGTATCACAATCTGAATTATTCTCATTCATTTGAATAATATCGTATATTGTTGGATGTATTTTATAATAGTCATATTCATACTTGATCTCTATGTATTCTTTACCTGCATCTGAAGATTTTTTTTGCAATTCTTGCAATAATTCTAATTTTATTTTTGATACTTGAATCTTCCCATCACTTTTTTGTAGATGTTTAAAATTTGAATCAAAATATTCTTTCCCTTCCGTGTGTGTATCATTTTTTATTTTTTTCAATTCTTCAACTTGCTCTAACAACAATTGAATTTTATTTTCTTTTGATTTCAACCATTCTATTATGCGTACATTTTTTTTCATGTTTTTAAATCCAATATTAATTTTATTAACACGCTACATTGACCTATATGAGTGATATATAACGGACATGTTAATGAGAAAAATTCATTCCATCTCTCTCTAATTTTTCACGTAATGCTGCACGAATGTATGCACTAGCACTAGCGTGTCGCTCCTCTTTAATAAAAGCTATCCAATATTTAGGAATGCCATAAACATTTGTTACGTATTTAGTCTCACAAGTAACAACTTTAGCATTTATTATTTCTCTAATATTTTGTAACATTAGAGCATCGCTATCTATCATGATTTTTCCTGATTTTTATTACACGGACAAAATTATGACACATATGAAAATTCTATAAAACCCATCTTTCTCGATAAAGCATTCAACGATGGTAAAAATAAAAATTAAAGTCCATAAATCTGAGCACTCTCGCTGTGTACAGATCTAAGAGACCTTAGATTGATACACTTAGATTTTAATATTCATAAATTAGGCATCTAAATGTCAATTGATTTTTAGTTTTTTGTAATATTTAATTCAAATAATGTGTTTAATTCTATGACTCTAAATTCATACAAATTAAAATTATCTTAAAACATTAATTTAGCTTCTTATTTGTTAAAAAATAACTCTATAAAAATATAATTTTCTTAATTTTATGAAAAAAATTAATTGTTATAGTATCAATAAGCCCATACTCGTATAAATATATACAATCAGTATTGCAACAAATAAAAGCTATTATTTGTATCACATGATTTTTAATGAAAAGCATCAAATGCTCAGGGCATTTAGTCTTAAAGAAATTGAAGAGTTATCAACTTGGATTGGAAAAGAATATGCCCTAAAAGAATTATCTGAAATTACACAAACAAAGAATCTATATTATTCAAGAATTTCCTTTTATTCAGACTGCCAAAAATAAGCTCAACACTTTGATTTATCCAAATAATCACCCCACCATTGCATAAGCCCTACCCGCTGATCCCAATATTCTGCCCGATTATATGCAGCTCTAACTTTATTACCTTGTTCATGCGCCAAGCATTTCTCAATTACATCACTGCTAAATCCGTGTTCCGGCGTCATCTCATTTGCTATTGTTGTAAACATAGCGCGAAAGCCATGGGGTACAATCTCTTGATTGGAATAACCCAAGCGGATCAATGAAGCATTAAGTGTGTTATTGCTTAGTGGACTAGTCTTATAGCGCATCGTTGAAAAGCAATAGCGATTTTCCCCCGTAAGTTTGTAAAGCTCTCGAAGTATCTCAACCACTTTTGGAACCAACGGTACTATATGTTCACGCTTCATCTTCATTTTGGTAGCTGATATTGTGAGAATACCTTTATCCAAATCAATCTCACTCCACTCCATTTCTCTAATATTCGCAGGACGAAGTGCAACGTATGGCATTATTTGTAAAGCGCAACGCACCGAATATTCCCCTTGATATCCATCAATGGCATTTAGAAGCTTCCCAATCTCTTTTGGGTCAGTAATGGTTGGAAAGTTTTTTCGAATAATAGGTTGAAGCGTCCATTTTGTACTAATATCAGAAGCGATATTGCGTTCACACCGTCGGTTCGCTATTGCATACTGATACACTTGTGAAACAATATTATAAATACGGTGTGCTTCCTCTATCGCCCCACGCTCTTGTATTCGTGTTAAACAAAGTAGGATTTCATCACGAGCGATATCATTCATATTTTTATTCCCTATAAAAGGGAAAATATTTGATTCAAGCCGCTGCCATTGTTTTGCATAGTGTCCTTCGCTGATTTTTGTACGTATCAATTCAAAATAATCTTTTGAACAATGCTTGAAGGTATTAAGGTACTCGTCCTCTTGGACTTTAATGGACGCTTTTGCTTCTTTACGTTCCGTTGAAGGGTTTATGCCCTCAGCTATTGATATTTTATGCTGATCACGTTTTTCTCTTGCTTTGAGTAATGATACTTCAGGATATGTACCTAAAGACAAACTCTTCTCTTTGCCATCGATGAGATATTTTAATCTCCACCATTTTCCACCGTTTGGTTTGATCAGTAAAAAAAGTCCGCCACCATCAAAGAGTTTGTAATCTTTCTCTTTTGGTTTTGCTTTTTTTATTTCTGTATCGCTTAGGGGTACTACTTGTCGTGCCATAGGAGTAACCTCATTTTTTAGGGGTAACTTTTTTATATATTATGAGCATAATACATTGTTACCCCTAAAGTTACCCCTAAAAATATTAGATTCCATTAGATGAGTTAGATGACGCTAGACTATGTATTGCGTATAAAGTGCCTATTTTGTGGGTTTTTAGAGGTTATTTAGATGACTTTGAATGAGGTTAAATTGAAGTTTTGGTGGAGCTGTGCGGAATCGAACCGCAGTCCGAAAACGGGCCACAAGAGGCGTCTACATGCTTAGAGACGTTGTTTGAATTTCAGACGACTATCGCACAACGTGCAAAGCTACATCGCCCAATTCTCTAAATTCGTTCCTGCCCGAGACATTTCAAGAATATAGCTATCACGGGGGTTATACTCCAATTCCATTCAGTTATAGCATAGAATGGCAGAGCAGTCCTAAATTAAATTAAAACTTACGCTACAGCGTAAGCAGGACGATAATTAGTATTGTTTGCGTTTAAGCAATTGTGAGCCGTATAACGGAGGTGCTCAGTCCGGCATGCAACCTAAAGCATCCCGCTCCCGTCGAAGCCATGTCAGCCCCAAAAGAAGAGAATACGAAATTATAGCAGATTATTTGCAAACCCGTTCGTGGTGAGCTTGTCGAACCATAAAATCACCCTTCGACACCCTTGCGGGCGAACGGTATATTTTAACTGTTGATGATAGATTTAATATTGCGGGTTATTTCGCAGCATTTTGCGATTTTTTGCGTGTAGTTAAGGGTATCGTCCAATAATACATTGACGATAGCAGAACCTACGATTACCCCATCGGCACCCTGCACTTTTTCACGTGCTGTTAGCTCGTTTACGCCAAATCCTACGTACACAGGTGTCTGTGAATGGCGTTTGATCATGGCAAGTATGGCACCAAGGTCTTCAGCCTTACCGCTTCCCGTAATCCCCGCATAGGCTACGAGGTAGATAAACTTGCGCGCATTGGCTGTAATGGTAGCTATTCGCTCTTCACTGTCTGTCGGAGCGACAAAAGAGATATTTGCGAGAGAGCGATTTTCAAAAAGATCGTGATAGGCGATTGCTTCTTCGTACGGAACATCCGGAATGATCAGACCATTGACTCCGATCTGTTTTGCACGGTCCAGCAATTTTTCCATGCCGTATTGATAGAATGGATTAAAATAACCCATCCATAACGTATCAATAGAAGGTGCAATGGCCTCAGAAATCGTCAAGATATCCGCAAAACGAAAGCCGTTTGCCAAAGAGCGCTCATTTGCCTTTTCGATGACGGGACCATCGGCAACAGGATCTGAAAACGGAACCCCTAATTCGAGTGTATCAACACCATTTTGTCCCAGTGCCAATGCTAAATCGATTGTAAATTGTGTATCGGGATATCCCGCGGTAATATAAGCTACGAGATGCTTCATGCTTTCTCCATATCAGGTAATATTAATAGTGAAAAATGAACTTTCGCCAGTTCATTGTCCATTTTGAAATCTTCTTGCCACTGTGTAAACATGTCTGAGACACTGATGAGCCATGTGATGGTCTCTTCATTGACCACTTTATCATATACTCTCAGCTGTTCAAGCGCATCTTCGACCAATGTCGCAAGACGTACCATAGGAGCCATCTGTAAATATCCTGAAGCGGATTTTATGTTGTGAAAAATACGAAATAGCTCTTCAATGTTGCGATGATAGCGATCTTCGCTTCCAAGATCAACAATCAACGGTTCCATGATCTCAACCATCATCGAATAATGATCGAGAAACTCATCGATGATTTCAAAATCAAAATTATTTTCCAGATCGCTGCGAATGCCCATATCTACTGAACTCCTAATATGTGGAAATTATACCTCTGTTTTCTTTAATTACATGTGTCATTATGCCTATAAAAGCGCAGGCCATAAAAGTTTTCGCTAAACTATCTATCTCAATAATGTTCACATTAGGATAATTATGAAAAAACTATCAATAAGCAGCATTGCAAAACGTAAAAACGGCGATCCATTGGTCATGATTACAGCGTATGACGCGTTGTTTGCCAGATTGTTCGAAGAGAGTGCCGATATATTGCTCGTCGGTGACAGTCTCACTATGAGTTTTGGCGGCAATGCAGATACGCTCAGTGCAACTATGGACAGCATGCTTTATCACACTGCTGCTGTTTGCAAAGGTGCACCCAATACGTTTGTCATATGCGATATGCCCTTTGGGACCTACATCGATGAAAAAACCGCCTTTGCAAATGCACTGCGTGTTTACCAAGAAACCCCTGCCGATGCCGTCAAAATCGAAGGGGGAGCCGATAAGGCCCATCTCGTAAAATATCTGACGCAAAACGGTATCGCAGTATGCGGACACATTGGATTACTGCCACAAAGCGTTCGTGCCGAGGGCGGCTACAAAGTCAAAGGTAAGTCCGAAGAGGAAGCACTTTCGCTTATCCAAGATGCCCGTGCGATTGAAGAAGCCGGTGCCTTTGTCATTGTCATCGAAGGGGTCAAAGCCGACGTTGCTGCACGTGTAGCACAAAGTGTCAGTGTACCCGTCATAGGGATCGGTGCCGGTAATGGCGTAGATGGCCAAGTCTTGGTATTTTCTGATATGCTGGGTCTGTATGAGCCGTTTGTCCCTAAATTCGTCAAACAATACATGAATGGTGCAGGAACAGTAAAAGAAGCGGTCAAAAAATACAGCTCTGAAGTTAAAGATCGCTCGTTTCCTGATGAAAATTATGTTTATTAAGAGGTTAGTGTAGTGGAACGCATTATTGAGATCGAAAAGTTCACTGCCGAAGAGGCAACCGAACTCTCCTTGCGTCCCAGTGCATGGGAAGATTACGTTGGACAAGAGCAGATCAAAAAAAATCTGGGTGTGTTCATAGAAGCCAGCAGCAAGCGTAATGAAGCACTTGATCACGTTCTCTTTTACGGACCACCTGGCTTGGGAAAAACTACCCTCGCCCTCATTATCGCCAATGAGATGGGAAGCAATATCAAAGTCACCGCCGCACCGATGATCGAAAAAAGCGGTGATTTGGCGGCACTGCTGACCAATCTCGAAGAGGGGGATATCCTTTTTATCGATGAAATCCATCGTCTCTCTCCTGCCGTTGAAGAGATTCTATACCCCTCTATGGAGGATTTTCGTCTCGATATCATCATAGGTTCAGGCCCTGCAGCACAGACGGTTAAAATTGATCTCCCCCGCTTTACCCTCATCGGTGCAACTACCCGTGCAGGAATGCTCTCTAATCCTCTGCGCGATCGATTCGGTATGAATTTTCGCCTGCAGTTTTATACTCCCGAAGAACTCTCAACGATTGTCGTCCAAGCATCGATAAAACTGGGGAAAACTATCGACGAAAAAGCAGCTATGGAAATCGCAAGACGTTCACGCGGTACTCCGCGTATTGCCCTGCGCCTTCTCAAACGGGTACGTGATTTTGCGGAAGTTGCCAATGAAAGCAGTATTTTATTTGAGCGTTCACAGTATGCACTTAACCAATTAGGTATCAATGCCCATGGATTTGATGAGATGGATATTCGATTGCTGAGACTTCTCATGGATGCCAAGGGTCGTGCGATGGGATTAAGTACCATTGCAGCAGCGCTTAGTGAAGACGAAGGAACCATCGAAGATGTCCTCGAGCCCTATCTTCTAGCCAATGGCTATTTGGAACGCACCTCGCGAGGCCGTCTTGCTACGCCTAAAACGTATGAATTGCTAAAATTAGGGCATCCAACCATTTCCCTGATCGATTGATACCGTTAACATTGGATTAGTACAATATCGGGAAAAATAGATTATCATACTGTATTCAAATATTACAACACGGAGAACACCATGAAAAAGATCCTTGCATTAGCACTTGCACTCAGCGCTACAGTATTGTTAGCATGCCCTATGAATGGCGGAATGATGGGAGGCTGTCAAGGCGGTATGGGCCAAAAATGCCAATGCGATACCTCAAAACTACCTCCACACTTAGAAGCTTTAGGTCTTAGTGATGATCAAAAAGCACAAGTACAAAAGATTCGTGAAGATGGAAAAGCGTTTCACAATCAACAGCATGACAAGATGATGGCAGTTCTAACTCCTGATCAAAAAAAGAAGTTTGAAGCAGCGCCTAAGATGTGTCCAAAAAAAGACACGAAGATAAAAATGCCTGCAGCTGGCATGGGATGCAAACACTGCCCGACTAAATAAGCTATGATTAAAATCCTCCTCATCGAAGACGATCTCGAAATTTCCGATTTACTCGGACAATTTTTGAAACGTTTTGGTATGGAGGTCATCAGTTATGCCCATCCGCAATCTGCTCTTAACTCCCTCTCTATAGAATCCTACGATTTAGTGTTATTAGATCTGACATTACCCGATATCGACGGCTTGGAAGTTTGCCGTATGTTACGAGAACGCAGTGATATCCCCATCATCATCTCCTCTGCTCGCAGTGATTTGACAGACAAAGTCGTTGCCCTTGAGCTGGGTGCTGATGATTATCTCCCTAAACCCTATGAACCCAGAGAACTTGTAGCCCGAATACAAAGTCTCTTGCGCCGTATAAGCGGTAAAACGATTCAAGCAAGCAGTGAGATGTTTCGCGTGGATGAGACCGGTATTTACAAAGAGGGGCAGCTTCTGTCGCTTACACGTGCTGAATTCGAAGTACTCACTCTTTTAATCAAACATAGACAGCAAGTTGTCACCCGCGATTTCATTGCCAACAATGTCGAGTCTATTCAGTGGGAAAGTTCAGAACGCAGTATTGATGTCCTCATCAGCAGGATACGGCAAAAAATTGAACTAAACCCAAAACACCCTGCCCTGATACGCTCCGTTCGCGGTATGGGATATCAGTTCACCCTATGATAGCCCGTCGTCATTCCGTTTTTTTTAAACTTCATGCTTTTTTTATTATTGCTTCTGTTGTTTTAATCCTACTGTTGACCTCTGCCTATCATGAGCAGGAAACGCAACGTGAACAACTCCTTGTTCATCGATCCATCGAGTTATCCAATACACTTGAGCAAATCCAAAAACACACCTGTAATACACAAAACAATCATCTTGCCATCGCAGGTTTTAAAGCCGTTTCCGGTATTCACAGTAAATCGATCCAGCTAACACTTCCTGATTTTTTGGAAGAAAAACTTCGACTCAATAACATCAACGTTTCTATCTATCGCGATTCCAATGGAATAATCTATGCCCTGGCACGAGAACACTGCACCATGTTTTATCGTGATACCGCCGAAGGACAAACCTACTATTTTGTATGGTTTTTCTTTTTTGCACTTATGGGTGGGCTTATCAGTATGTATTTGCTGCTATGGCGTAATCTGTTACCGTTAAAACACCTCTATGAACAGATTAAACGCTATGGTGAAGGTGAAAAAATACCTCATACCCTCAACAATGGTAAAGATGAGATCGCCCTCATCTCCAATGCTTTTTACCGTGCATGGGAAAAACAAAATAAACTCAAATCTTCAAGAGAATTTTTTTTACGCAATATCATGCATGAACTCAAGACCCCGATCATGAAAGGCAAGCTCATCGTTGAACTCGAAGAGGCAAGTGCCAACAATACCCTGTTAGGAAAACTTTTTTCACGGATGCAACATCTCATTTTCCAAATGGCTCAGATAGAGAAAATGCACGCTTTTCATCTGCAGCGTACCTCTGCATCAATCTCAAATATGATTAAAATCGCCGTTGAACGTTTGGTCATTGATGATGAAAAGATCACTTATGATCAATGCAATCAACAGATCATTGTCGATCAGGAACTCTTCACCAGCGCACTGCAAAATCTTATCGATAATGCCGTCCGTCATTCAACTTCTTTGCCCATACGTATTACATGTGATGAGCGAAGTATTTGCATCCAAAACTACGGTGAACCATTAAAACGGCCCGTCGAAGAAGCGCTTGAGGCTTTTGTGACCGAAAGGAATGACGGAGGGCTGGGTTTGGGGCTGTACATTGCACAAGCTGTTTGTGAAATGCATGGTTTTGAATTAAATTATACCTATGAAGATGGTGCTCACAATTTTTGTATACATTTTTTCTAGTTATACTCTCATAATTAACTAAAATATTTTAAGTTCCATTTTAAGACCCAAAGCTATCATGGTTTAACTAATTTATTGAGTATGATTATGAAAAAAATTGCTATTGCGTTAGGTTTAACTGTACTTTTATTATTTGTTTTTTTTGCCGGAACGGGATTATTCCCATTTTTGGAAGACAGTTATATGAAAGATGGTCGGGTGCATGTCCACAAACCAGTGCTGATGCCCAAAAATATCCCTCTCCTGAAAAAACAGTCGTTGGTATTTTTTGGATATGTCGGATGTGCCGATATTTGCACACCGAGGATGCATGAGATAGCAACTTTGGTGCAGCAGTATAAGCACGAAAGCAAGCGTAATGATCTGGATGTTTTGTTTATCAATCTTAATACCATGTCCACAACAAAACAAGCAGACCTATTTGCAAAATCTTTTCATCAAGATTTCATGGGGGTCACCCTCCCCAAAAATCAGCTGATAAGGACTACATCGATGTTTAATGCTTATTTTTCTGCCGGCTTACGAGATAAGAACGAAATTAACCATACGCAACATCTCTACTTGCTTCGCAAAGATGCCAATCAAAACTTTTACCTCAGAAACATATACACCAAAGTTCCCTATGACACAAAAACCATCCTAGATGATTTGATTAAGGAAGAAGAATGAACCCTACACCCGATTTATGCAATAATTCCGAATTAACAAATCGCATTCGTTCAGAATTTAAAAATGATTTTGAATATGCGGACAAGATGATGATGATCTTGGTACTCATGCACTGGATTGCCGTCTCCACGCTGACAGCCTATACCTATAATACCTATTGGTTCGGTCTTCTAAATGGAGGAGTGCTCACTATAGTGTCAGTAATGGGTTATTATTTCTTACGAGGGACTGTTTACAGCCGAATAATCTTCGGTGCTGTATTGATGGGGTTCTCGGCAATTGTGATCCAACAGCATCTTGGGCGTATAGAGATGCATTTCCATATCTTTGTCGCGATCGCTTTTTTGACGATATATAAAGATTACAAGCCTGCCATAGCCGCAGCTCTTGTTACCGCATTGCACCATGTGATCGGTAATTATCTGCAGTTAAACGATAGCGTACTGTTTAATATGCCGGTCTATATTTTCAATTACGGATGCGGCATTGATATCGTTTTACTGCATGCCTTTTTTGTCGTTTTGGAAGTAGTTGCCATATCGTTGTTTATCAGTGTAGATAAAAAACGTTTTATCTCTGTCATTGCCTCACAATTTCGTATCGAAAAGTTCAATGAGACCTTGGAAGAAGAAATCGAGAAACGTACAAGAGAATATATGAGTGCCAAACAGGATGCTGAGGCTGCCAATCATGCAAAATCTTCCTTTTTGGCAAATATGAGTCATGAAATACGCACTCCATTAAACGCTATTCTAGGATTTATCGGTATTTTACAAGAACAAGAGCAAGACAAAGAGAAATTAAAATACATTTCAACCATCAAAAAAAGTGGTGAATCCCTTATCGAGATCATCAATGATATTTTGGACTTTGCTAAAATCGAAAGCGGCAAGCTTTCTGTTGACAAGATCGTGATCAATCCACATGAAGAATTTGACAATATCGGTTCGCTCTTTTTTGCAAAAGCAGAAGATATGAAGCTTCATTTTCATCTCTATATCGATCCACATCTACCAAAAGCCATCCTTATTGACGGTTTACGTGTACGCCAGGTTTTGACCAACCTTCTAAGCAATGCCATGAAATTCACCAAATCGGACGGTGTAGTTTCACTTGAAATCAGGTTTAACCATATTGATAGCACCCTATTTTTTAGCGTCAAAGACAGCGGAATCGGGATTGCCGAGGAGAATCAGGTAAAAGTATTTGAAGCTTTTACACAAGAAGAGGACTCTACATCTCGTAAATATGGGGGAACTGGGTTGGGTCTTTCAATCAGTGTTAAACTCGTTGAGCTCATGGGTGGAAAAATCGAACTCAAAAGTCAATTGGGAATCGGAAGCGAGTTTTACTTTACCCTGCCTATTGAAGTCAGCGCCATTGAGAGTTTCAGTGTGATTCCTAATATAGCCAATATCAATGTTGCCCTCTTCTGCCCAAAAGAGCACATCGAATATTCATCCGTTCTCGAAGAATATTTGGACTCTTTTGGTATGAACAAACGTTTTCACCCTGAAGACATCAACAGCCTCACATCGGCTCAATATCCTCTTGTCATAATCAATTCGAACATGTATACAGCTAATAATATTCAAGCGCTTCTGCATAAGGGGCTATCAATCATCATGATAAAATCGTCTCTAAGTGAAAACTACAGCAACACGTTCAATGGGAAAATCGTAATTATCGATCCACCATTTACCCCATCCAGTGTTTACGACGCCCTGATGCATCTTTTTAGCAAAAAAATCAATCAAGAAACTGTCTCTTATGAAAATATTGATAAGAACATTTCAGGAAAGATCCTTATTGCAGAAGACAACGATGCAAATCAGTATTTAATGTCGGTCATTTTAAAAAGCCTAAAACTAGATCATGAATTTGCCAATGACGGAGTGGAAGCGATAGAAATGTTTAAGAATGGCCAATATGATTTAATCTTGATGGATGAAAATATGCCAAACATGAATGGAACAGAGGCAACCCGGCTCATAATAGAGCTTGAGCATGAAAAAGCTCTGCCTCACACTCCAATAGTCGCCTTAACCGCAAATGCTATTAAAGGTGATCGCGAACGTTTTCTCGCAGCCGGAATGGATGATTATTTGACAAAACCGATTGATAAAAAGAACCTTCTTGTTGTATTAAACCACTATTTGGCAGTAAATCCTAAAAATAATGACACAATCCAATCTTCGAATATAACTCACAGTCCACTAATAGAGGAAAAGCAGGAGAAAGAAACAGTATTTGGAGAGTATCATGACATCAATGAATTGGCCATTGCAATGGATTACGATGTCGAAGATGTGCAGACTATGGTCAATATGTTTCTCAACAGAATAGATGAGCAGCTTCAGGTATTAAAGGATGCATCCGATACACTTGACTATGAGACTTTATTCAAAACAGCTCATGGAATCAAAGGCTCTTCTGGCAATCTAAAACTTGCTGCTGTTTATAATCTTTCAGGCGAGATCGAAAGCGCTGCACGTGATAAAATGGCAATCAACTATCACGATATGACTCAAAAGCTTGCAAATGAGGTTGATAAGATTAGAAAATTAGGAGATGCATCATGAAAACAAATCCTAGAGTATTGATCGTTGATGATCAAGATGATAATCGTTTCACTCTCAAAATAGTCTTAAAAAATGAAAACTACGATTTTATTGAGGCCGTAAACGGAGAAGATGCTGTAGCAAAAGCCATAGAGTATTCACCGGACATTATTCTGATGGATGCTGTAATGCCAATAATGGACGGTTTTGAAGCAACAAAAGCCATTAGGAATATCGGTTCACTTGAGAGAACCCCGATATTAATGGTAACCGCATTAAGTGAAAAAGAAGACCGTATCCATGCATTGGAATCCGGCGTAAACGATTTTGTCAGCAAACCGTTTGACAAGCATGAAGTTATCGCACGCTGCCGTTCTTATGTCAATATGGCACAACTTAACGACAAATATATCAATGCGACCGAAAATGCAATCACTCATCTCCCAAACAGAGCGGCCCTTATTGATGATCTCAGTAAAATGGCGGAACCTATCGTCATCTTATTTGCTATTGACGACCATGAGAATCTGATGGACTTTTATTCTGATGAGATCATGCATACGCTTGAAAAAGAGGTAGCTAATTTAGCATGTAAGGAATTTCCGATAGCTCCTTCACAATATAGTTTTTATAACACAAAATATGGCGAGTTTGCTTTTGTCATTGACAATGTACTGCGTTTAAAATTGACAAAAGATCTGATAGAAGCGACCTGTAAAGAGTTTTATACCAAGATCCGTCAGAAGCCTATACGCTTTAATGACTATGAATTTATTGTCTCAATAACGCTTGGAATATCTATCAATGAATCATCACCGTTGGATAATGCCCGAACTGCGCTCAAGATGGCACATAAAAACAAACTTTCTTTTCTATTTGCAGAAGATGTGATCGAACGGGTTCATAAAGAGGTTGGAAAAAATATTGAATGGATCAAAAAAATAAAGATAGCCATCAATAACAATAAGATTGTCCCTTATTTCCAGCCGATCTATAATAATCACAATGATACTATCGAAAAATACGAGTCATTGATCCGTCTAATCGACGAAGAAGGAGAAGTCATATCTCCATTCTTCTTTCTCGAAATCGCCCAAAAAGGAAAATACTATCATCAGTTGACCCGGATCATGTTTGATAAAAGCATCGCTGTCTTTCAAAATAAAGAAGTAGAGTTTTCGATCAACCTCTCCGGTAGTGATATAGAAAACACTGAACTGCGCGAATACATACTAAAAAAGCTTGAAACCAATCCGAAAATTGCTTCAAAAATAGTATTTGAACTTCTTGAAGATGAAACTTTTGATAGCTTTGATACCCTCAAGACATTTGTCACTACGGTAAAAAAATATGGAGCAAAGATCGCTATTGATGATTTTGGCAGCGGTTATTCCAATTTTACACGTCTTATGGAGTATCAACCCGACATACTTAAAATAGATGGCTCATTGATTAAAAATATTGATAATGATGAATTTAGTCTGCATATCGTTAAAACAATCAAAACATTTGCGGATCAAATGGGAATAAAAATTGTGGCTGAATTTGTTCATTCTGAAGCGGTATTTAAAATCGTTAAAGAGCTAGGGATTGATTACACCCAAGGGTATTTTATATCCCCTCCAATAAGCGCTCAAGAACTAAATGGATAGATATTTAGTTATGGGCGATTTTTTTCTTTAGAATAGTCCATAGCACCAAAGAGACTGCGGCCATGGCTAAACTAAGCACCATCCCAAGCGTCATCCATTCACCCGCCAGATACCCGATCTGAGCATCAGGTGCACGATAAAACTCAACCCCTGCCCGTCCGATACCATATAAAAATCCATACATCAGTATTAACTCACCCTCGAACGCTTTACGAGCTCTGTAGGCGTAGATAATCACAAAAACGACAATTCCCTCGACAAACGCTTCATAAAGCTGTGAGGGGTGGCATAGCGTGTCATAGACATAGATTCCCCACGGCACATCAGTAGCACGTCCAATAAGCTCTTGATTTAAAAAATTACCGATACGGCCAAACACATATCCAAGAGGAACAGAAACGGCTACTAAATCCATCAACAGACCAAAAGGTATGCCGTGTTTTCGGTGATACAAATAGGATCCTATCAAAAATCCAAGTATCGCACCGTGAAAACTCATCCCACGTATTCCGACAAAATGACCGTCCATAAAAGGATTAAAGATCTGCCAAGGCTGTGTCAAATAATACATCGTATGGGTATCGTAAAAGAGGATATAACCCAAACGCGCCCCTAAAATCACCCCTATCTCAGCATACACAAAATAATCATCCAACTGTTCTTTGGTGATTGCAATGGCGTCTTTTTTAACAATCCATTTGGCGATCATAAGCGCAGAAAGAAGTGCAAGCACATACATCAATCCATACCAATGAACCGGAATAGGACCTAAGTGAAAAGCAACGGGATTAAAATGCTCGTAGATATGCTGCCAAAATTCCATTTATTTCCTTTGATGATGACCATTTATAGAAGTGACTACCTCAAGATTATAATCCAAACGATACGCTTGACCAAATCCCATGACGGCACTACCACTTTGGGCACTTAGGGCAAACAGATGAAAATCACCCATCTTTGCCAAGTTTTCTACAAGTTCGGTATCAAAACGTTTTTTTAAGAGATCGATTCCAGCCTCAAAGTCACCCGTATCACGTCGTATTTCATTTACTGAAGCTTCAATGGTTATGCGTTTACGCGCAAATGGCTGTGTGCAAATACTCTCATCTTCTGCAAACAACAAAGAGAGATGATCCGTAGAGAGTAAATTTTTACCGTGTTGTGCAACGGTACTGATCAAAATATAAAAAGTATTCCCCTCCCGTGCGAAAGGAGCGGTCGATGCATACGCTTTTTGTTCAGGTGTCAATGAGGCAATCATACAGGTTTTAAAACCTGCTAAAAATTCTGTTACTTCAATATTGGTCATTTTGATTTCAACGCTTCAGCCATCAGCTCAATCGGATTTTTAAAGACCACGTCCACATTGGCTTCGAACATCGAGTTGTTGATCTGCATACGGCATGCACTGCATTCTGCTGTCACGATTTGAGCACCTGTATTTCGTATCATGGCTGCTTTTGGACGTCCTGCCGCTTGAGCGAAATGAAACTTTTCAGTCTGCATCGTCACTCCGCCAAAACCGCAGCATGCATTTGGGTCACTCATCTCCGTAATCGTATAGTTTTGAGAGACCAAACGACGAGGTTCCTGATAGATCCCCTGCATTTTACGTGCATGACATGGATCATGATACGTTACAACCAAATCACTTTTACCTTTGGTCGCCAGCACTTCTCTGAGATTTGTATGGTGCTCTAGCCACTCTGTTGCCATAAACACTTTTTTCTTGATCTCCTTTGCTCTTTGCAACCACTGTGGCTGATCATGGAAAAAGTGCTCGTAATCGATCTTGATCATGGCACTGCACGTAGCTTCGGGGATGATAATCGCTTCGACATCGGCAGCAAAACTCTCAAAATATTCGATGTTCTTTTTGGCATTATGATCAACCGTTGCAAAATCACCGGTGAAATACGCAGGTGCCCCGCAACAGAGCTGCTTTTTAGGGATAAAGACATCGATCTCTAGCTCTTCGAGTATCTCCACTAGCCCCTTGCCGATCTCGGTATAGTTGTAATTTGCCAAACATCCGATAAATACCGCAACACGGCGTTTTCCGCCATTTGATATATTCTCCGGGTAACTGTTCAAAAATGATGTTTTCCCCATAGATGGCAAAAGGCGGTCTTTTTTGATGATTGGAAGGCTAAAACGTGGTTCCATCGATTGAGTTTGCGCTTTGATCTTGAAACCGCAGGTTTGAAAGACGTATCCGAGCTTAAAGAGAATGTCCATGGTTGTACGGTGGCGTAAAAGATAGAAAAATGCACGTTTAAACCAAGCAATCCCAAACTTGTCCGCTAAATCCGCACGTACTTGCTCAATGATCATATCCGTAGGAAGTGCTTTTGGACATACATCCACACAGTTTGTACATAAAAAACAGCTCTCAAATATCTCTTTGGCATTGAAATCGAGTTCCAAATGTCCACGCTGGTAAGCGCCTAAAAGATCGATAAATCCACGTGGACTCGTTACTTCATCGGGATTAACATTGTGAATCGTACAGACAGGGATACATTTCCCGCATTTGATACACGCATCGCTGGTTTCGGTGTAGTTAAAAATTTCATGAGGTTGTACTGACATCGTTATACCGTCTTACTAAAAGTTTTATCGCTCTTGGCGTGTACATGCATATAAGCATCAAATGCCATCGCAATATTTCGGATTAATAATGTTCCCGTAGGAGAACACTCTATACTAGCTGGGGTTATCGTAACGAGTTCATCATCTACAAAAGGTTTTAAAGATTCCAAAGCATCGGCAAAATAGGTTGCAAATTTCACCTCAAACAAGGATTCAAAACGCCCAATATCGAGTTTAAAATTGCTCATAAGCTCCATAATGACGTATTGGCGGATACGGTCATCTTCATTTAAAGCAACACCACGTTCAAAAGGTAGTTTTCCAGCATCAATAGCCGTCTCATACGCTTCCATCTCTTTAAAGTTTTGCGCATAATAATCAGTTCCCTCACCGATAGAGGTCAAACCGATACCGATGAGATCTACACCGCCTTTGGTCGTATAGCCTTGAAAATTACGGTGCAATTCCCCCTTTTCTATTGCTTTAAACAGTTCATCTTCGGGTTTGGCAAAATGGTCCATACCGATCATCTTGTACCCGCATGATTCCATATAATCGATGGTATAGCGCATAATGGAAAGTTTTTCTGCCGGAGTCGGCAACGTTGTTTCATCGATTTTACGCATCGTCTTTTTAAGCCATGGGACATGTGCGTAGTTAAATACGGCAAAACGGTCAGGGTCTAATGATACAGAGAGTTCCAATGTCTTTTTGAATGTCTCCAGACTCTGATACGGCAAGCCATAGATCAGATCAACATTGACACTCACCATGTTGTATTTTCGTGCTAAATCCATCGCCGCTTTTGTGATCTCATAGGGCTGAACGCGGTGAACGGCTACTTGAACTTTTTCATCAAAATCCTGAATTCCAAAACTCACACGGTTAAATCCGGCGTCGCTCATCACCTTCATCTGTGCTTCATCAATATGGCGTGGATCGATCTCACAGCTAATCTCAGCATTGCTAGTGAAGTTCTTAAAATGGCTTTTGATCGCACCGATAATACGACCCAGTTGATCGGCATCAAAAAATGTCGGAGTACCACCGCCAAAATGCAGCTGGATAATGGGACGAGAGGTATCGATATGCTGACTCAGAATCTGCATTTCTCGTAACAGATAGTCAATATATCGCTCTTTTTTATCCTCTTTTGAAGTAAAAACAACGTTACAGCCGCAAAAGTAACAGGCATTTTTACAAAAAGGCAAATGGAAATAGAGAGACAAAGGGCTTTGCGGATCTTGAGCATGCAGTTTTGCTAAATAGGCCTCATACCCAAAGGCATCATTAAATTCTAATGCCGTTGGGTAACTCGTGTAGCGAGGGCCCGGTTTGGAATATTGTGTAAATTTATCAAAATCAAACATGTTCATCCTACTGCATAGTGCATAGTTTATTAGTGCGATTATACCGATTTGGTTTGAATATCGCCTAAATATGATAGAATAATCAAAATTCAATCCTATACGTGAAGAAGCTATGGCAACAACAAAAGTTTTGATTATTGAAGATGATGACGTGACCGCACTCAATCTGAAAATGTCACTGGAAAAACAAGGGTATGAAGTCATTGCCCTGGCAGATAACAGCGTAAGCTCTCTTAATAAAATAAAAGTTTACAATCCCGATGTAGTCTTGATTGATATAGCGCTGGAAGGCAATGATGACGGTATTGATATTGCCCGTTTTATTCGTGAAAAAATGCCGCGTCCTTTTATCTTTTTAACTGCACATTGCGAATCCGATATGCTTGATAAAGCCAAACAAACTGAACCTTACGGTTATATTGTCAAACCATTTGATCCGATAAATCTGCACACGACCATACAGATGGCATTGCACCGTTTTAAAGAAGAACAAAAACGCAACAGTGATACCGATGAGCTCAAAAATACCCAAGCTCATTTGGAAAAACTTCTGTATGCTAAAAAGCTCTCCGATCAGCCTATTATTGAGTTTGGGGGCGGGTACCGTCATGATATTTCTCTCAAAGAGACGTTTTTTAATGGAGAAAAAATAAAACTCACTAAAAAAGAGAACGCTTTTATCGCTTTGATGGTTGCACAATTGGGCAGTGTGGTTGATTTTAAACAGGCGATTGAGTATGTATGGGCAGATGAAGGAGCAACGGACAACAGTGTACGAACACTCGTTTGGCGCCTTCGCGGTAAACTCCCGACAGATGTAATCAAAAATGCTTCGGGTGTCGGCTACTATCTCGAAGAATAAAGTGCCAAATATTTCTCTTCAAAGTGCCCGTATGCCTCTTCAAAATCAAAATCAAGGCGTTTTTCCCTCGCCGATTTTTCTATAGATGCAGCTAGTTGAGAGAGTGCTTCATAGCGAAAATTTCCACTGGATCCTTTGATTGTATGGGCTATCTTCGCTATCGATTTATAATCAAGATTTAAAATCGCCTCTTTCAATTCAGGCAGCATATTTTTCATTTTTGTATGAAACAAATCCAATAATTGATGTATTTGGTCATCGTCTAACATCAGCGCTTGTTTTAAACGTTCACTTTCTGTCGTATTTTCAATCTCTTTTTTGTTACTCTTTTCAACAAATTCATTTTTTGTAAAATAGCGTTCAAAAAGATCTTCTAACTCTTTTAGGACAATCGGTTTCCCCAAAAAGTCATCGTAACCATGTTCGAAAGCCCGTTCGCGTGACCCTTTGAGTACGTTTGCCGTTAATGAAATAATGGGTGTAGGGGAGAGATGATGTTCCTTTTCAAATGCCAGAATTTTTTCCGTCGCGTCATAGCCGTTCATGATCGGCATCTGCTCATCCATCAAAATAAGATCATAGCGGTTTTTCATTGCAGCATTATACGCGTCTATCCCATTGGAGACAATCGTCACTGAAAACCCGTAACGTTCCAAAACCATCCGAATCAGCTCTTTGTTGGGTTCATTGTCTTCTGCTACCAATATTTTTCCATCGTAGCAATTTGAACACTTTTTGGTTACTTTTGGCTCACACAATTCCTGTGCCGATACTTCAACAGGAAGCGTAACAACAAACAAACTTCCCCAGCCGATTTTTGATTCAAGGGTAATTTCTCCTCCCATTTGCAACGCCAACTGTTTGCAAATGGAAAGTCCAAG
>JAUYUB010000010.1 GCA_030692765.1 Sulfuricurvum sp. | reverse complement strand
TACGAAAAAATTTCCTGCAGTTTATTGGCATTTTTCATTTCATTGTGCAGTGAGGTGTAGTTTTCTGCGAGTAACGCCTCTTTGATGGTGGCAAGTTCTCGCTCGAAAAGCTCAACGGCTTCTAGGACATTCTGGCGATTTTGGCGAAAGATGTCTTCCCACATGTAGGGAGAACTTTGTGCCAATCGGCTCATAGAGCGAAATCCACCTGCGGCAAGCGTGAGAATGTTCTCTTTTTCTTCTTGTGCTAATACAGTGTTGGCAATAGCATACGAGATGACGTGAGGCATATGGCTGATAAATGCCGCATGGCGATCATGCTGATCCGCCCCCATCGTGTGCACTTGCATATTAATCGAACGAAAAAGTTTTAATGCTGTATTGCGCTGTATTTCCCCGCTGTGTTCCAAATCACATATCACGAGTACTTTGTTTGTATAAAGCCCCTCTATAGCAGCATTAGGGCCAAATTGCTCTGTTCCCGTCATCGGATGCGCCGCGACAAAATTTTTGCGTATAGCTTCAGGCACTGCTTTAACAATCACAGCTTTAGTACTGCCCAAATCAATGAGTGTTTTGTCGCTTCCTGCCAAATCAATACATTCGTTCAAGAGACGTATTACCCCATCAACGGGGACAGCAAAGAAGATAACATCGCAACGTTCTTTGAGGATGTCAAAAGGGACAATGGCGTGAACAAGTCCTCTCTCCAATGCTATTTTTTGATGTTCTGTATTATGGTCACTTCCCACGACAGAAGTAACAAATGGAAGCTTTTGGAGAGAGAGAGCCAAAGAGCCTCCCATTAATCCTAGCCCTACAATGCCTATGTTCATTATGAACCTTTACTTAATAATGCTTTAAAATAGTATTTTAGCAGATTTTGGGTTATATTTACGGTACATTAATTATCTCAGTGATAAAATGAGTGCCAATTTAACGCCATGGATTTTCACTTGAAACAAATCACTCTTTCTCTCTTTCTTTCTTCCGCTTTGCTGTGCGCAGCTACCGAAAATGTAACCAGTATAAAATACGAGGGTATGGTCCATATTTCCCAAGCCGTTGCACAACAGCTCAATGAAATAAAAATCGGCGAATCTCTTGATCCTGCCCGTTTGGATAAAACAATCAAAACTTTTTTTGAGCAGGGCTATTTTGAAGATGTTTGGGCGCAAGAAGAAGCGGGGGTGGTGACGTTTTATTTCAAAGAGAAACCAAGTATCTCTAAAATCGAACTCAAGGGATACAAGGAAAATGATGAAGAAGCTCAAAAAAGTCTTTTACAAATAGACAAAGGGGCGCTGTACGATGAAAAACGGATCGAAGGTGCCAAAAAACGGATTGTTGATGCTTTGAACCAAGAAGGCAAAATTGATTCGGTGGTAGAAGTAGAGACCACAAAGCTTGACAATGGCAGCTTAAGCGTGAAGTTTATCGCAAACGAAGGCGAAGAGATCATTATTAAAGAACTCAAATATAATGGTGTTTTAGGATTGGATCCTGATGAGTTTGATACGATAATTGCGAATAAAGAACGTGATTTTATGGGATGGATGTGGGGACGTAATGACGGTAAAATGAAAATTGCCGAGTTGCAATACGATCCATTGCGTATTCATGATTACTACATGCAGTTTGGATACTTAAATGCAAAAATCGATGCTCCATTCGTAACGGTCGATTTCAATCGCTATGAGGCCAAAATAGCGTATAACGTTTTTGAAGGAGACATATTCCGTGTAAGTGATGTACTTATTTTTCAAGACACTGCGGTTATCGAGGATCAAGCCCTCTTAGATGTTATTGCACTGGAAAAAAATAAACCGTTTAACATCAAAACATTTCGTGATGATGCCGATCGAATCAAGACAAAAATTGCGGATCTCGGATACGCATTTGTACAAGTTCAGCCTGATCTGCGCCAAGACAAAGAGACAAAAACCGTAGAAGTGATCTACCGTATTGTTCCAGGTAAAAAAGTCCATATTGGGGATGTGATCATTGCCGGTAATAATCGAACGCTTGACCGAGTAGTGCGTCGTGAACTCTTTTTAGCGCCGGGTGATTTATACAGCCTTACCAACTTAAAAGATTCCCGTAATGCATTGGGGCGTACGGGTTATTTTGAGAGCAATACTATTGAAGAAAAACGTATCGATGATGAAACGATGAACATCATCGTCCAAGCCAAAGAAGCACCGACGGGTAACATCCAGTTAGGGGGTGGATACGGGAGTTTTGGTGGCTTTATGCTCAGCGCTGCGATCAGTGATCGTAATATTTTCGGCTCAGGGATCACTGTAGGGCTAAATATTGAGAAATCACAACGTAATAACAATTATGCGTTTAATATTTCAAATCCTCGCCTTAATGATAGCGATTTTAGTGGTAATTTTGCTATTAACAACAGTTCAACCCAATATGATACCTATACGACGACATCAAAAGGGCTTAGTGTTGGAGTAGGGCATCGATTCAGCCGTTATTGGAGTGGTTATACCGGGTATAATTACTCACAAAACTCATATAGCGATCTAGCTGATGCTAACCTCACACAAGAACAGCTGCGCTATTATGAAAGTTATGCAAAAAGTTCTGTGATGGCATCGGCATCGTATGACAGTACGGACGATTATTATGTGGCAAGAGAGGGGATGACGTTCTCTCAAAGTTTTGAAAAAGCGGGAGTAGGAGGGGATGCTGATTTCCTCAAAAGCCGTTCAACTTTCGCTATTTATCGAGGACTGCAAAAACTGACCGATTTTGATTTGATTCTTCGCTATAAAGCACGTTATAACTACATTGCAAATATGGGCTATCTCCCAATTAATGAACGTTTTTTTATGGGTGGAATTGGTTCTGTTCGTGGATATCAAAGTTACTCTATCTCTCCACATACTTATGATGCCAACGGAAATATTGTAAAAGAAACAACAACTGGAGAAGCTCTTAAAAATGGTGGAGAACAAACTTTCTCAAACAGTTTTGAGCTTAGCTTTCCTCTTGTCCCTGAAGCCCGTATGCGTGCTACAGCATTTGTCGATTATGGGATGATTGGAAATAATTCTATAACGGAAGTTAAGCGGGGTGGTTATGGGGTGTCGCTAGAGTGGTTCAGTCCTGTTGGACCTTTGCAGTTGGTATTCTCAAACCCTATCGCAGCTAAGCCGGGTGATGATGTTGTTCACTTTGAATTTACAATCGGACAACGCTTCTAAGCGTTAGTCACGTAACTCAATGGAGAGTTGCGGGAGCAACGGAAGATTTTTAAGCTGCTCGCGTGCGAGATAAAGATCTTTTCCGCTTACCGTTAGTTGCCCATCACAAAAAGAAAGCGTAAGAGATTGTGCACTGCTGCGTTGTGCAAGTAAGATATGCGAGAGCCAAAGAATCGTATAGAGTGCATTCAGCACTTTGTCAGCTGGCAGAAGTGATCCATAGCTGTTCTTAGGGATTAGATCCGAAGAAGTATTGCCTTTTTTAAACAAGAGCAAATGAGATACTAGCGCAATCTGGGAATGGGTTAACCCATAATCCAGAGCATTGAGTGCTAGGTAGTGGCTGTGCTTTTGATAAGCGTAATACCGTACTCCCAAACCGATAGGAAGAAGTTTTGCCGCCATAACGAGTTCGGTGCGATAAGACTGGGGAAGATCCAAATGGGTATGCATAAGAGTAAACAGACGTTTGGCCAAAGCAGAACACTCAATGCTGTGGTTGCTAAACGTAGCATAGCTGTCTAAAAGATAGCGCAGTGATGGGTTGTAGTTCTGAGGAAACTGATCTTTTGCATTGCGAAGCAAGTCGCTTAGATAGACCCCCTCACGTACACCAACCCCACTACAAATAAGCTTTTGTACGTTCAAATGATTCGCAATACGCTGTAGTATTAGAGTTCCAGGCTTGATGGTATCAAAGCGGTCGGGTTTGATATTTAACGATTTGAGTTTTTTTGGAGAAGCTTCCATGATGGCATTGGTAAATGT
The DNA here is from genome assembly GCA_030692765.1 of Sulfuricurvum sp. Classification (GTDB taxonomy): domain Bacteria; phylum Campylobacterota; class Campylobacteria; order Campylobacterales; family Sulfurimonadaceae; genus Sulfuricurvum. Next base: position 168,020 of record JAUYUB010000010.1, on the reverse strand, counting down.
CTCAAAGGCTTCTTTTGTGGTTGAGTAGCCATGCAGTTTTTTGAGAGGGTAGTCCTCTTTTTTCATCAGCGAATGGGTCAGAGCCCGAAAAGTACCTCCGACGCCTATGAGCGTTTGTGTTGATTCAAAAGGAAGTGTATTAAGCGCATCATCAATGTAGCGGACAGCACCCTCCATGTCTCCATGATCTATAAAAAGTTCTTTGAGTCGAACGGTACCGATGTTGAGAGAAAACATCTTTTCAACTTTACCATTGTTCATTTGCGCAAACTCGCTTGAGCCACCGCCAACGTCCACGCTTATAGCATCCATCACAGGGAGCAGGTTGGCGCATGCCATACCGCCTAGATAGGCTTCTCGCACACCATCAATGACTTTGATGCTTAGAGCGTGTTCTTGACGTATACGTGCAATAAATTCATGAGCATTGGGAGCATCACGTAAGGCGGAAGTAGCAACACAAAGGATCTTACGGGCTTTAAAGGAGCGTGCAATAAGCAAAAATTCGCCTAATGCACTTGCAGTACGATCCATCGCTGATTTTTGTAGATGACCGCTATTAGTATAGGCAGCCTCACTTAAGCGCACAGAGCTTTTAACTTCGTGAATAATATGAAAAGCAAAACGGCTTGTTTTTTGTACAACCGCCATGCGCATTGAGTTAGACCCAATGTCTATGATGGCGGTGCATTGCGCCATTTATTCTTCTTCTTCTGTCAGTTGCTTAAACTTATAAAGAAGCTCTTGGGTTGTTTCAACATTTTCTTTGTCTGGAATGATACAATCGACAGGGCAGACTGGAATACATGCTGGTTCATCGTACAATCCAACACACTCTGTACAACGATCCGGTTCGATAAAATAAATTGGATCGCCTTCTTCTATAGCGTCCATTGGACACTCTTCTCGGCATGCATCGCATGCAATACATTCATCCGTAATGATAAGTGGCATAGTTAAACCTTGTTTGGTAATATGATAATGGGCGATTTATATCAAAATCTACCTTAATAGAAGGTTTTATTTACGTTAGGGCAATAAACAGTAAAGCTTGGCCGGTAAAACGAGTCGTGCAATCGTACCATCAATACCGTCTGTACGGTTAGTAATCGTAATATTTGCACCGATACCTTCCGCGGCACTTTTTGCCAAAAACAGTCCTAATCCAACGCCTGATTTGTTTCCTTGACGCTTGAAAGGGGCGAAGAGATCTACCGTTTCATCGACACCGCATCCCTCATCAATCACTTCAACAATAATATCGGTACCCTCAAGGTGGCTTTGAAAGAGGATTGTTTTTCCTGGGGGGGTGAATTTCATTGCATTTTGTAAGAAGTTTTGCAAAATTTGATTCAGTAAAGTGACTTGTAAAACGGCGGTGAAGGATTCGGGTTCAAAATGTGTTTTGAGATTTTTATTTTCACTGTGTGAAAGCAGTGCAAAATCTCCTTCCCATTTTTTCAGAATTTGAATGATATCGGCTTCGGCTGGCATCTCTAGCTGAGCCCCCTCTTGGCGTCCTATGTTAAGGATGTCACTGACGATTTTGTTCATATCGTCGACACTTTGATTGGTGACTCTCAGGGCTTCAATATACTCTTCGGCACTTCGCTTTTTGATGAGGGTGACTTGATTTTTGAGCTTGATAACTGCAAGCGGTGTTTTGAGCTCATGTGCAGTCCCAATAAAAAGCTCTTTTTGATATTTAACAAAGTTTTGTATACGTCCCATCAGACGATTTAGTGTCTCTCCAAGAGGTTCGAATTCTTCGGGTAATTGATCTACTCTAATGGGGCGAAGGAGATGTTCGTTCATGTTAGCCAGACGTTTGGTTAAAGCACTTACTGGAGCAATCAGCATCTTTGAAAAAGCAATTGCATAGAGTAAGATAACGATAAAGCCAAAGGCATTGATGATGAAAATGGATTTGAGTATTTTTTGTAAAAGATTTTTGGTCGCAGTAATGTCACGACTCACTTTGAGATAGGTTGAGTGTTCAAAATCAAACGGATAAATCAATGTTAAGGTCGTTGCCTCTTGATGCGTTGTTTCAAAAAATTCCAGAGATGCTTCGTTTTTTTCTAGAGTTATTAAATCAATGGTTAATTCTGAGGATTGGTCTGATGTTGTTTGCTGTAGAGCTGAGATGGATTTAGATGCAGAAATATTTTGAGCTTTAGTGATAAGTTCGGATTGTTTTTCATCGTAAATGGATTGTTTGATAAAGAGATAAAGAAAGGAGGAAAAAAGAACGACCAGAGCCGCTGAAGCGATAATAAGCTGAATGAGAAAGCGACGTCGTATACTCCGTTTAGAAAACATAATGTGTCTCTCTTTAGATTGTTGCTTAAAACTTTCGCATCTTTGCGAAAAGCTTTAGGGGATTGCAAAGGACTTTAGTCCTTGCCGCTATAAAACGGATGTATTCGTTTTAGCGTTTAGCATGACCTAGTTAACTTCTTTAGGGAAACAAAAACGGTATCCGCGACGGCGAACCGTTTCAATCGTTGTAATACCTAATGGCTTGTCCATTTTTTGACGAATCTGGTTGATAGCAACTTCGATAACGTTTGGCGTTACTAGCTCAGGCTCTTCCCAAATTGCGTCGAGCAATTGCTCTTTAGAGACGATTTGATCACGGTGGCGAGCAAGGTGAGTGAGAACTTCAAAAGGTTTTCCTTTGAGTTCGATCTCTTTTTCTTTGTAGATAATTTTTTCTTCTTCCGGATTGATGATAAGATCATCGATCTCGATGATGTTGCTTCCGCCAAAACGCAAACGCGCCTCGATACGAGCGATGAGTACATCAAAGTCAAACGGCTTACGGATATAGTCATCTGCACCTGCACGTAGGGCATCAATTTCACTTTGATTGTCATCACGAGCTGAGAGAACAACAACAACGGTTTTCGGAGTATTAGATTTGATATCAGGAATGATGTCAACACTGTTGCCATCAGGAAGCATCCAGTCCATCAAAATCAGGTCATAGTTTCGGATGTCGAGATAGTACTCGCCGTCTTTTAGTGTCTCAACGACATCGCTTTGGTAGCCAAACTCTTTGAGGCCTTCTGAAAGAGTTTTGTTAAGTGTTACTTCGTCTTCAATGATTAGAATGCGCATTTACGTTCCTCAAAAGCGGATATTTTGGCAAAATTATAACACAGTTTTAGAAAATCTTAAAGTTTTATTCAATTTTCTTTAAAAAATGAAATTCTCTTGGACACCGACGGTGCAGTTGCTCAGAATATCGGGTTTTCGTAAAGTGAGTGAGAGAGTAGTAATAGAAGAAAACTCTTTCTTAAGGGAAATTCCCAGTGATTGTAGGGCTTCTTCAATTAGAAAAAACTCATTTTTTTGGATGCTGTTTTGTATATGCTCGGAGATTTGTGCGTAATTTATAAAAGTATTTTCTGTGTAATGGTAGTTGATGATACAGTCAATGATCACTTTTTGAGGGGTGACGCGCTCAGACTCTAAGATCCCAATAATGGAATCAAGGGTGAGGTTTTCGATGAGAATGGTCATGCGACGCGTTTCTCTTCTCCTTTGAAAAGACGGACAAAGTTAGGGATGTGTTTGTAAAAGAGGATAAAGGCGATAAAGAGTACGGGTGCATGAAACATGTCAGGATGGAGGATGAATGAAGCAATAATAAGCGCCAACAGCCCCATCATTGAGGAAAGAGAAGAGATACGGATGGTTTTTGCAGCAATTGCCCATACTGCAAGAGCGATCGCGGTCTCTACGGGAAGCATAACTGCCATAACGCCCATGCCAGTAGCAACCCCCTTGCCTCCTTCAAACCACAGATAAGGGCTGAAGCAATGACCGACAACGGCAAGAACAGCCACAAGCCATACAACGGATTCACTCATTTCAAAATATTTAGCGGCCAACACAACCGCGATCCCTTTGAGGGCATCCAGCGCGAGTGTTGCGGCACCCAGCTTTTTGGCTAACGAGGGATTGGTCTCTTTGACCACACGCAGTACATTTGTAGCTCCTATACTTCCTGAACCCGATTCTTTAACATTGACCCCTGCAAAGAATTTTGCGAGGATCATTCCAAAAGGGATACCGCCAAGAGCATAGGCAAGAAGGTAAAACTGTACGTTTTGATTAAATAAAAATTCCATGATAAAGTACTCTTTGTAAATAAATTTTGGATGCTATTATATTTCAAAAGATATAATAACATCCTAATGAGACTCAAGGAATGATTTTGACCTATACTACTGAAGAATTAAAACAAAAAATTATTGATTTGAAAAAGCGCCTTAGCGTCACCGTTGTCGCACACTTTTATCAGCGTGATGAAGTGTTTGAAATGGGGGATATTACGGGTGACTCGCTTGAACTAGCCCGGCGTACCATGGCGGATGACAAAAAATTTGTAGTCTTTTGCGGCGTCGGTTTCATGGGACAAAGTGTAAAAATTCTCAGTCCTGAAAAACGGGTATTGATGCCAAAAGTCGCGTGCTGTGCGATGGCCCGGATGATTGACAGCCTCTATTTTGATGAGTCGATTGCCTATTTGGAAAAGCACGGAATTAAAGCTGAAAACATTTTGCCCATTACTTACATCAATTCCAATGCCGATGTAAAAGCCAAAGTGGGAAAAATGGGCGGGATGGTCTGTACCAGCTCCAATGCTAAAATGATTATCGAAAAAGCACTGAGCGAGGGGAAAAAGATCCTCTTTGTACCTGATCGCTGTCTGGGACAAAACATTGCCAACATGATGGGTCTGAAATCATGTGTTATCGGGGATGACACTGATCCCAATGAGGCAGATATTATCTGTTACAACGGTTTTTGCGCCGTTCATCAGCTCTTTACCGTGGATGACATCGAATTTTACCGCAACAAATATCCGGGCATTTTGATCGCAGTACACCCTGAGTGTGATCCTGCCATCTGTGCCAAAGCCGATTTTGTAGGATCGACGTCACAGCTTATCAAGTACATTACCGAGTTGCCCGAGGATCAAAAAGTCGCGGTAGGGACAGAGTTCAACATGGTGAACCGCCTGCGTGCTAAAAACACTTATGTCCTCTCAAGCACAAAGCCCGAATGTCCGACGATGAACGAAACAACGCTGGAAGATTTGTATTTGACCCTCAAATCGATCGAAGACGGAAATCCGATCAATGAGATCGAAGTGGATGAAGAGACGGCTTACTGGGCCAAAATTGCACTGGATCGGATGTTGGCATTATGATAGAACAATTTATCCGTGATGTACTGGCCGAAGACATCGGACGCGGTGATTTATATGCCCGTGTTTCAGCACACGTTGCAGCTTCAGCTAAAATCATTGCCAAAAGCGATGGTGTCCTTGCGGGAGAAGAATATTTGCGCGTGCTAGCGAGTATCCAAAATTTTGAGATTCTTTGGCACAAACATGATGGAGAACGGTTTGCAAAGGGAGAGGTGCTGATGGAACTCTCAGGCGATTCACATACCCTTTTGCGTATTGAACGGACATTACTCAATATGCTGCTGCATGCCAGTTCGATTGCGAGCTTGACGCGTCAATATGTGGATTTGATCGCACCGTATGGAACCAGGCTTCTGGATACGCGAAAGACCCGCCCGCTGTTGCGTAATTTTGAAAAATACGCGACCCGTGTCGGCGGAGCGACCAATCATCGTATGGGGCTGGATGATGCGCTGATGCTCAAAGACACGCACCTCAAGACTATTGAAAACTTAGAAAGCTTTATGGAAGACGCACGGGCCAAGATCCCGTTTACGGCAAAAATCGAAATCGAAGCCGAAACGATAGAGATGGCTAAAAAAGCGATGGAAATGGGAGCGGATATTGTGATGTGTGACAATATGTCTGTACAACAGCTGCGTGCAGTAGTCGAGTACAAATGGAAACATCACAGCAGTGTATTGCTTGAAGCCAGCGGTAATATAACGTTGGATACGATTGAAGAGTATGCCAAAACAGGTGTCGATGCTATCAGTTCGGGGGCTATGATTCATCAAGCCAAATGGATTGATCTGTCCATGAAAATGGATTAATCTGTGGCAGACGATCAAGAAAAAACAGAAGAACCCACCGCCAAGAAACTCGAAGACGCAAGGGCGGAAGGTAATGTCCCTAAAAGTCAGGATATTGCCGGCGTTTTAATCCTGATCGTCGCCATCTTGGCACTGTGGATGATGTTCTCGTTTATTGCCGAGCGTCTTTTGAATCTGGTTCGTTACTATTTTTCTTTGATGAATCATCCCTTAGAACAAGCCAATTTGATCGATATCGCTTTTGTGACGTTTAAAGAATTTCTCATCATGGCTCTTCCTATTACGATTATCATTGCCGTTGCAGGGATTGCGGGTACGGTGGCACAAATCGGATTCAACTTTACGACCAAACCACTTGCGCCCAATTTTTCCAAACTCGATCCAATTGCCGGATTAAAAAATATGCTTAGTATGCAAAAAGTGATGGAGTCGCTGAAGATCACGTTTAAATCTTTTACGGCATTGGGAGTCGGATTTTTATTTTTTTGGTCATTTATCAAAGAACTGCCAACTGTGGCACTTTTTGGCTTATGGGAACAGATGTCGTGGTTTGCTGAGAAAGCGATTATTATAGCGGCTGTGATGTTGGTTATTTTATTTGTCTTTGCGGTGATTGATCTCGTGATGACGCGTAAGCACTATTTTGACAAGCTCAAAATGTCGATGCAAGAGGTCAAAGATGAGTTCAAGAATATGGAAGGGGATCCGCACATCAAGGCTAAAATCCGTCAGATTCAGATGCAAGCTGCACGCAAGCGGATGATGTCATCGGTTCCGACAGCCGATGTGATCATTACCAATCCAACGCACTATGCTGTTGCGATCAAATACGATGAGACCAAACATAATGCGCCTGTTGTTGTTGCCAAAGGGGTGGATAATATAGCCATTCAGATCAAAAAGATCGCGCGGGAAAATGGAGTGCATGTGGTTCAAAATCCTCCGTTGGCACGATCGCTGTATAAAGAAGTCGAGATCGACCATCCGATTCCGGATATGTTGTTTACTGCGGTTGCAGAAGTCTTGGCATATGTCTATAAAATGGGCAAAAAACGCAAAGGTTGACTATGATGCATCGTATAATAGATTTTTTTGGCAATAAAAAAACAATTGTGGCCGTCTTTTTATTGATTCTCGTCATTCTAAGCATTGTTTTTTGGTCTTTAAAAAAAGAAGTGACCTCACAGACTCTCGCGCGTTTGAGTGATCAGCTAACCATTTCTTTAAATAATCAACTCCAAGAAGAACGTGAGACAGCATTACGATATGCATTGATGCTATCACAAAATGATGCACTGAGTAATGCGTTGGAGCAAGAGGATGAGGATAAAGGATTTGACATCCTCTCTGAGGGGATGAAATCCATTCAAACCCATACAAACGCGTTGATACGCTCACAAATCATTACCTCTGATTATGTTATTTTTGCACGCAGTTGGGATAATTCGTATGCCGGGATGCCATTGGATTTTCACCGTCCTGATCTGCTTTATTTCCAAACGCATAAAAATCCCCGTTCTGCGATTGAAGTAGGGCGCAAGCTGGGAATTAAAGCGACAGTTCCGATTTATAATCAAGACAAAATGCTTGGCTTTGTAGAGGTCCTTTCGTTTTTTGAGCCGACGAAAGAATATTTTGACCATTTGGGAATTGATCTGTACATATTAATGGACAAGCAATTTTATGAAGTAGCTGTATTTATGCAGGAAAATCCTATGATTGGTAAAAAATACATTTTGGCAAATTCAAAATACACACAAAATGACATCAAGCTCTTAAATGGAATTAATTACCAAGCGCTCAAAGATGCTCATGTGTTGTTACATAAAGGAAAATATTTCTTTTATCAGCCGATGAAAAACGGAGGAGGAGAGATCATCGGCGCGTTTGTTTTTTCATTGACCCAAAAACAAATGAGCAATTATGAGCATTCACAGCAAGAAGACATCTCTTTTTTGATTCCCTTAAGCCGTGACCAGCTTTATGATACGATGGCCAAAGAATCATTGAAAAATACTGTTTTTCAGACAATACAGGATAAAGAACTGCTTTACATGAAAGATGTTGCAGCTCCTGAAGACCGAGAGTTTTATTTAGAGGAAGCACGTGAAAGATTAAATGCATATTCTAAAGAAGAATTGATCGGTATCATGCTCAATTATAAAGTATCAAAAAAAATAGAAGGAGAGATTCGATGAAGGTATTGCTTTTGGAAGATGAATACATGCTACGGGTCAGTATTACTGAATTTTTGGAAGATATCGGATTTGAAGTCATAGGTTTTTCAAATGGTGATCAGGCATTTGATGCGATTTATGAAACATCGTTTGATCTTTATTTGCTGGACGTCAATGTTCCTGGGATGAATGGTTTTGATCTATTACGGACGTTGCGAAAAGAGGGGAATAAAGTACCGGCTATTTTTCTAACCTCTATGGTCAATGTTGATAATCTGCAAGAGGGATATAAGTCAGGGTGCTGTGACTATATTCGTAAACCTTTTGATCTGACGGAACTGCAACTTCGGATTATGCATGCGTTAAAAGATTATTATCATCACGGTGAACATTTGCTTGATTTTGGGCAGGGGCTTATCTATGATACTGAAAAGTTTATTCTTAGTTTCAATAATGAAAGCATAACGCTTAGCAAAACAGAAAAAGAGATACTCTCTGTCTTGCTAAAGCATCAAAATCAGATCGTATCGGTCGCAATGTTTCAGGATGAAATTTGGGGTGAGTACGTTGATCCGGCAAATATTCGTGTACAAATCAATAACCTTCGTAAAAAACTTCCGATAGAAATTATTCAAAACCGGCGGGGACTGGGGTACATTATTGAACGATAACGGCTATGCATTAAAGAATGCTTTTCTCTATACGATGCTCGTTGCCGTTCTTTTACTGGTACCGACGTATGTGTATGTTACCTATATGAAGCATGTAAAAGAAATTGAGTATCAGTTTACGCTCAAAGGGCAGTCGCACCTGATCATTAGAGCAATGGAAGATTTTGATCAAACACAAAACCAGCCATTTGACTATCCCCGCTTTCAATCTCTTCAGTCGGGATTGTATGACGAACACTTTTCTCCTCTTTTTACCTTAATTAAGGTACCTTTAATGGTACATAAAACAGGATATCATGTTCAAGACAATTATGCTTATATCGTTGTTTCTTTACCGGAACGACGATATTTTGATGCTGCATATCTTATTGTCGGAGGGGAAATATCCTATGTGAGTATCTATCAGGATGTTGTGATTGTTTTATTGGTTATCTCCATCTTGATTTTCATTTTATCCCTCTTTTTTCTCAACCGGTTTGCATTGCGCTTCCAGCGGGTAAATCAACGCCTCGATCGGTTTATAAAAGATTCGATGCATGAGATCAACACGCCTCTTTCTATAATAAATGTTAACATTGATCTTTACAATCGGAATAATTCGACGAATAAATATCTTCAAAGAATCAAAGCTGCAACCAAAACATTGGCAACCATCTACAATGATATGGATTACCTGATTAAAAATGAACGGGTTGTTTTTGAATATGAAATGATCAATCTGAGTCAATATTTACGAGAACGTATTGATTATTTCGAGGAAGTCGCTGTACTTAGAAACATTACGATCAATTCTCAAATCACGGATGGGATCATGCTTTTCTTTAATCCTACACAATTGCAGCGCATTGTTGACAACAATATTTCCAATGCGATTAAATATTCGTATGAAGAAGGCAATATCGACATTACGCTTGCAACAAATAATGATGAATGTCTAATGATTTTCAAAGACAATGGAGTCGGGATAAAAGACAGCAAACAAATCTTTGAACGGTACTATCGGGAAAACAAAGAAAAAGGCGGCTTTGGCATCGGACTTAATATCGTCAAGTCGATTATTGATCATGCTAATATTGATTTGCGTATAGAGTCTGAAGAGAAAAAAGGAAGCACTTTTACCTATTGTTTTCACCCTCCATCATTTAAAGTAGATAATATTTAATTATTTTACAGAAAATTTACAAAGCTTCTGTACAATCTTCTCGATCAATAAATCAAGGAGAGCGAATGCGAAAAATGATAATGCTTGGGATCGCCACCTTTTTAGGTGCAGCCGATCTTTCAACAGCAATTGAAATTCCTGATGCAACGGAAATTTTGCTAAAAGATGCACTTCCTGCACCAAAACTGTACACAATGCCGGCAGGGTGTATTGTCGATGACAGTGCAGCGATTGCGCGCGGGAATTACATTTTCCATAACCTAAACGGAAAAGATGCAAAAGAAAATCCTCCAGAGGGATTAACACGATTGCTTCCAAATGGAAAAGAGAAGCAAATGGGTAACTGTGTCGCTTGTCATCAAATCGAAGGCTCACAAGGGCACGGTAATATCGGACCAGATTTGACAAACTACAAAGCTCTTTATATGGACAGTGGCGCTAGAACTGGGCAGTTTTTGTATCAGCAAATCGCTGATCCGCGTTTAGACAACCCAAACACACATATGACGGTTAATTTGGCAAATGGGCTCTTTTCTGAGCGTGAAGTATGCGATCTGATGTCGTATATTGTTTCTAAAAAATAAATTTTAAGTATAAGGAATAAAAAATGGAACGTAGATCATTTTTAAAAGGATTTGGAGCAGTAAGTGCATGTGTTGCATTGGTTCCTACTATTGCAAGTGCGGCAGATGAGGCTAAAAAAGTTAAAGGCCCTAATGAGATGAGCGTTGAATCAGCGCTGAACGCTATTACAGGCGGCAAGGCGGTAACACCATCTTCAAAAGTATCTCTTTCTGCGCCTGAGATTGCAGAAAACGGAGCCGTTGTACCGGTTAAAGTAAGTGTGGAAAGCCCAATGAGTGCGAATGACTATGTTAAAGCAATCCATGTATTGGCAACCAAAAACAATAATTCTCGATGCGCAAATGTCTATTTGACACCTGCTAATGGAGAAGCAACTTTTGCAACGCGTATCAAACTTGGATCAACGCAAGATGTATTGGCAGTTGCCGAGATGAGTAACGGTACTTTCTTAAGTGCAAAGCAAAATGTAAAAGTAACCATCGGCGGATGCGGTTGATTTCGTACTGAACAAAAACAAGAAAAATAAATAAGGATTTAAAGATGAAGACACTGATCAAAGTTAAACCAAAAGACTATAAAGTCGGAGAGATCGTAAAAATCGATTTCATGGCAATGCATCCTATGGAATCGGGAATGCGTAAAGATAAAGATACGGGACAAATCGTACCGGCTCATTTCATCAATGAAGTGAATTTTTTCTTCAACGATAAGATGTTGACAAAAATGGTCACGTGGGAATCCCTTTCTGTTAATCCTGTATTGTCCATCAGTATGAAAGTGTCAGCTACAGGAACACTAAAGGTCCTTGCAAAAGACAATAAAGGCGATAACGTAGAGAGTAGCGTAGCCATTACTCCAAAAGGATAAATAATGCATAAACTTTCTATTTGCACGGCTTTGTTCTCACTTGCTTTATGCGGTATCTTAAATGCCGAAGAATCAATGAGTATGAATGCTGCGGATAAAGCAATGTATGCCGAAATGTTGGAAAACAACCCTGCTGCAATGGATATAGCAGAGGGTGAAGAGTTGTTTAACGCTCAAATCGGTCAAGAAGCCTATGCCAAGATGCTTGGGGTTAGTGTAAAGGATCTACCAAAAACAATAGCAGGTTTTCCTCGTTTGGTAAAGGCAGCAGGTAAAGTTGTGACATTGTCTCAATCACTCCAAATGGCAGCGGCACAGCAAGGAAAAGCTGTTCCAAAACTTGAAAGCAAAGAGATGGTTAAGATGTCAGGGTATGTAAAATCACTGGCTAATGATCTTAAGACAAACATTGATGTCAAAGTAAATAAGCAGATGGAAGAGATGGTGGTGCTTGGTAAGCACATTTTTGAAGAACGTCGCGGCGGACGCGGTCTTTCATGTAACAGTTGCCACAGCCCTGATATCATCGGATCACGTTTACGTATGCAGGAACTTCCGGATTTAGGTGCACCAACAACTGCATCTGCATCAACATGGCATGCTTACCGTATGACACAAAGCGCGATGGTGTCATTTGACAAGCGTATGCAGCAGTGTATGAAAAATGCGCTTTTGGCTGAGTTGCCATTGGGTTCAAAAGAGATGGTTGCCCTTGAAGTATACGTTACCAATAAAGGTAAAGGCAACACGATCCAGATCCCTGGTCTGAAGCGTTAAGGGACACACGATGGATGTATCACGAAGAGACTTTTTTCACATTGCCGTGGCACTAGGGATCGGATTGCCGACCCTTGGGGCTGCAGCATCAACACCTACGCGTCTCGATCAAGTAGGATTAAAAGATATTTACGGCTTTAATGCAAAAGGCAAAGTAACGCTGTTGCATATTTGTGACATGCATGCGCACATCAAACCTCTTTACTGGCGTGAGCCTTCAACGCTGATCTCGGCCCCAAATCTCACAGGAACTCCAGGGTTTTTGTGCGGTGAGTCGTTTTTAAAGCACTATGGAATGAAGGGCAAGACCCTTGATGCCTATTTCGACACGTTTATGAACTTTGACACGTTGGCGCAGAAGTTTGGGAAAATGGGGGGGATCGCACATATGAAAACCCTCATCAACCATATCAAAAAAGAGCGCGGCGCAGATAATGTTATGTTGTTGGATTCCGGTGATACATGGCAGGGGACAGGTGTTGCACTAAAAACTCAGGGTGAAGCGATCGTCAAAGCACAAAACTATTTGGGCGTAGACGTGATGGTAGGCCACTGGGAGTTTACCTATGGGAAACAACGGGTAAAAGAACTCATTGAAATGCTCAATGGAAAATTTATTTCTCAAAATATTGTCGGGGATGATTCATTTGCCGATGATTACGAAGAACTGATTTTTAAACCGTATACGATCGAAGAACGTGGCGGTGCCAAAATCGGTATTATCGGACAATCGTTTCCGTTTACCTCAACCGCAAATCCAAAAGAGTTTACCCAAGGGTGGAGTTTTGGATTGCGTTTGGATACGTTGCAAAAGTATGTTGATAAATTGCGTAAAGAAGAAAAGGTTGACTGTGTAGTTTTACTATCACATGATGGTTTCAGTGTTGACCAGGAGGTAGCACGTCAGGTTAAGGGGATCGATTTCATCCTCAGCGGCCATACGCATGATCCATCACCACGTCCTACGGTGATTAACGGTACGGTTATCATTATCGCAGGAAGTCACGGTAAATACGTTGGACGTCTGGATATCGATATCCAAAACCATAAAGTCAAAGGATACGAGTATAAGCTTATCCCGATTGCTGCCAATCTTATCCCTGCAGATCCGGAGGGGGTTGATTTGGTCAACTCTCTCTATGCTCCGCATGAAAAAGAGTTTGGTGAGATACTGGGTGTGACAAAAAACATCTTGTACAAACGCGATACATTTCATTCGCCGTTTGATGAGTTGATCAATGACTCTATCATGGATGCGATGGATTCAGACATATCGTTTACGCCTGGATATCGCTGGGGAACGACGGTTCTTGGCGGTGAACAGATCACAATGGACGATGTCTACGGTATGACGGCGATCACTTATCCAAATGTTTATACGTTTGAGATGGGCGGATTGCAGATACGAAATGTTCTGGAAGATATCGCGGACAATGTTTTCAATGCGAATCCGTTATACCAACAAGGGGGCGATATGAGTCGTCTTGGCGGTGTGACATATGATATCAAGATTGGTGCTCCAAGTGGAAAACGGATCACCAACATCATGGTAAAAGGTAAACCTTTGGATGACCGTAAAGTCTACAAAGTGTCGTCATGGGGCGGAAACCTGCAAAACGCAGGGACGAACTTAAATGACAAATTGACCCGCCCTGTCTACGATATAACTTCTAGTTATATAAGAAAGCAAAAAAAGGTCGATATTAGTGGTAACAGCAATGTTAACATTCTTGATTACGATTGCGGTTGTCCTGGTAAGGGCTCAAAAAGCTGCTAAGGCAGTTTTAAATTTTATCTGAGGAGATTAAATGAAATTAGTAAATCTTAGTATCGCAGCAGCAGCTGCGTGTTTGTTCGCTACGTCGGCGCATGCGCTTAAAACTGAAGATCGTGTTCTCAAAGGGAATTATCAGGTTGAATACACAAAAGTACCAGGCAGTGTAGAATCATTTAATGAAATGTTTACTAAAGGAGAAGTATACGGACGTCTTCGTTCTAACATGTTTTATTGGGATTGGGAAAATGAGCAGTCTGATCAGGCTGTAGATAATACGGCATGGGGGCTTGGCGGAAGCTTGGTGTATAAAACAGCAAATTACAAAGGTTTTTCTTCTACAGTTGGCTTTTATGCAACCTTTCCGCTTACTAATGAAGAAATATTAACATCAGCTGTGCCAAAGACAGGGGTAAAAGCGGGTAAAGATACATTCGTAACCGCAGAGGATGGATCTCAAAAGAACAATGATGTTTTAGCTGAACTTACTTTAGAATATAAAATCGGAAATACAGAAGTAATTGCTGGACGTCAAAAAGTTGAAAATCAGATTGTATCTACCAACGATACGAAAATGATTCCACAGACGTTTGAAGGTATTGTAGTTAAAAACAAAGATTTACCACAAACAAAAATTGAATTGGGCTACTTAACAAGTCAAAAATTGCGTGACCATGATACATTTCATAGTTTAATGGTTGCAGGTAATAATGATACACAAGGATTAAGCTATAACGATGACTATGGACGTCATAAAGGTATCAAAGTGTCAACTGTTACTGCTGCAGGAAAAGATTTGACACCTGCTATGGCTTACGTTATGGCAGAGAATACATCTATAAAAGATCTTAAATTAAATGCCGGATATTATCAAATCCAAGATTATCTCAAAGATGTAGTTTTGGAAGCGAACTATAAAATTGGATTGGGTGCTTGGAGCGTTACTCCGGGGGTGCGCTATTATAAGCAGATTGATGATGGTGCAGGAGCAATCGGAGGAGCAGCGATAGGTGGTACTGTAACGGCTGCTAACGCAGCTTCTAAAGGTTATACAGATGGAGACAATCTTGATGGAAGTATTTTGATGGCACGTTTGGTTGCCGATAATGGTCCATTTAATGCAGCGATTGGCTGGTCAAAAGTTTCGGATGATGCGGACATTGTTTCTCAATGGCGCAACTTTCCAACATGGGGATATACCCGTTTGATGGCACAGCTTGATTGGATTGCAAACACAGAAAGTTATATGGCAAGAGCAGGGTATGACTTTGGAAAAGCCGGTATTATTGAAGGATTGGATACCGTAATTGGATACGAAAATATTAATATGGACGATACGAAAGCTCTTTTAGGCGGTACAACATGGTCTGATCGAGATGTGTATACACTTGATGTTACTAAAACATTCAAAGAGCTTCCTAACACAGAATTTAAACTTCGTGTAGGAATTATTGATGCAGAAAATACGCAAAATACTATTCATGCAGACCATGTTTCATACAACGAATATCGTTTCGAAATGAACTACCTCTTCTAAAGGATAAACCATGCGTTGGATGTTGCCATTACTTATTTCTTTAAGCGCGTTGAACGGGTTTGAGTTTGATCTCAAGCCTCAGCGTATTACCCCTGAGGTCACCTGTTTTTTCGGGGAACCAGAGGCTATGAATAAGAGCAACAATGGCAACATGGTCAACACCTGTTATGTCGATACCAAAAAGAGCTATGTCGTGATTGACAGCGGCTCTTCGTATTTGTACGCCGATGCGGCGTACAAAGCGATGCAAAAAATTAAACCACAACCTGTTGAGTTAGTAATAAATACCCATGTTCACGACGATCATTGGCTGGGTAACGGTTATTTTGTTCAAAAGGGAGTTATGGTTTTGGGTTCGGTTGATTTTGTTTATAACTCTATCATTGATTCTCCTTCCCGAATCCAAACCCATGTCTCTCCAGAAGCATACGAATTTACCGTGCCGACACGTCCTACTGAAATTATCAGTGAGGATAAGACGCTTATCATCGGTAATCAGATTATTGAACTGCATTTGATGAAGAAAAAAGCACACAGTGACAAAGATATGGTGGTATATCTGCCCAATATTAAAACCCTTTTTGCAGGAGATTTAGTTTTTAATGATCGCGTTCTTTCGCTGAGAGACGGAGATATTAATGGCTGGATTGATGCCTTGGAGTATTTAGACACATTGAATGCAACGGCGATTGTAGGCGGGCATGGATTCCGTACCGATAAAGATGCCGCAAAGATGACGTATGAGTATCTCATGCAGATGCGTACAGAAGTCCGTGAGGCTATTGGATCGGGCATCGGTCTGGACGAGACGATTAAAAAGGTAAAGATGCCAGCCTATCAATCCCAGAAAATGTACGATACATTGCATCGGGGTAATGTGGATGCTGCATATCGTATGTTGGAGTGGGAATGATCAAATTTTTTTTAATGCTTGCGTTTATGTGTTTCACCTCCTATGGCGAGACGCAGTTCGCGCAGCCAATTCCCTCTATCGATAATCCGCGTCAGATTATTTTTTCGATAGTTGCGGGTGATGATGAAGCGATCAATCATGTTCTGAGTACGGCTAATAATGTGCTCAGATTTTACGGTCCAGAGAATGTAGAAATGGAAATTGTTGCCTATTCTAAGGGTATTAGAGCACTTTTAAAAAGCGAAAAAGAGATTTCTGTACGTGTGAAAGCACTTATGCAATACGATGTTAGATTTGTGGCATGCGGTAATACGATGCAGACGAAAAAAATAGAGCCCTCGCAGCTCATTGAGGGAAGTGAGATCGTTACGGCAGGAGTTGTTGAGTTGATCGAACGTATTAGGTCCGGCTCAACGTATATTAGACCTTAAGGAGAAGAGTATGAAAAAATGGTTCTTTATTTTAATCTTGGCTGTATCGTTACATGCAGAAGAAATCGTCCATAAAGTTGTTTTTGATTTAACTACGGGTGATTCAAAAACATTTGAAAAAATAATCTTAAGCGGTATTCCAGTACAAAAAACCCATTTTGAAAATAAGATGGAAGAGTTGGAAGTAGCCGTGGTCATACATGGCGAAGCTTATAGATTTTTTGTGAAAAACTTAACAAATACACCGTATAAAAAGGACACAACGCTTTCGAAGTTGCAAGAAACATTTTTGAAACGATTGACAGGTTCTGTCAATACCTACAAAGTTTCGTATTTTATGTGTGAATCAGGAATGAAAAGGAATAAAATTGTCAAAGAAAACGTTTATGATTTTGTGACGCTTGTCCCTACATCTACGATTGGATTAATTGAAAAGCAAAACGAAGGCTATGCGTACATACCTGCACGCTAAATATTAAGCATAAAAAGGAATAAAATGAAAAAAGTAGTGCTATTGGCATGGTTGATTTTAGGGATGCTATCATTGTATGGGGCAGGTGATTTACGTATATTCAGTGCTGTAAATGGAGACGGTAAACTTAATGCAAAAGTTATTGAAAAAGAACTTGAAGCAAACGGTTTTGTCATTTCGTCAAATACGGACATGAATGGTCCGTTTTTAAAACAATTTGGTAAAAGTGATTTTACGCAATTTAATCTATTGACGGTTTTTCATAAAAGTCTAACTGATTCATTGGTGAGAGCCCATACGGATGCGGGTATCTTTATCCCGATGGGTTTTGGTATTTACCAGCGTAATAATGATAATAATTTTTATGTATCCGTATTGACGGCAGAGGCTATGAAAAAGATTGCCGGATTTGATGCACCTGAGTTTGCATTGATCGAAAAAGAAGTTCTCGTAGCGCTTGAAAAAGCACTTCCTGGGGCAAAAATGACAATGAGTGAACCTGCTTTACCTGCCCAAGGACCTTTGCTTACCCGTTATGTCAAACCTACGGATGCAGCAAGTTGGGAAAGTGATAAGGGAAGTACGGAAATGATGATCGAAGAGGGATTGAAGCCATCAGGATTCATACTCTCAAACTTCACCGATTATAACTTGTATGTCAATGAGGATATCGGACCTAGTCCATTTGATTTTTACGATACGTATTCCATTTGTAAACTCAAAGTAATCAACACAGTTGCCAATACACGTCCAGAAGCTGGAACATTTGCCCCATGTTCGCTGATGATCTATAAAGTAAAAGGTTCCAATGAAATCGTTATGGGATTTCCTAGTGTCTACAATTGGATCAGCAGTGCACACATTACAGATCCCGATGGAAAAGCAGTATTATTGCAAGCACAAAAGGATTTTGAAGAAGTTCTAAAATCGGTTGTCGAATAAGTATGGTAAAATCGCGTTCTTGAATTATCCTAAAAAATAAGAGTACGCGATGCCATCCTCCTTGATTGAGAAATCAAATCACATTGTCCTAATCGCACACGAAAATCCTGATGCTGATTCGTTAGGGTCCGCATCCGCTTTTTATTCTTATCTCTTGCGCACGCAAAAGAAAATCACTTTTTATTGTTCTTCGCCCACTATCGCGCCTCACCTCTCCTTTATACCATGGACGGACAAAATTAGCAACCGTTTTCCGCTGGATGCAGATTTGGCAATCAGTTTTGATTGCGGGAGTTTTGGGAGATTGGGAGTGGATTATATGGGTGAACTTATAAACTTTGATCATCATATCAGTAATGACCAATATGGCACACTCAACTACATAGATACGTCTGCCATGAGTACAACACAAGTAGTGTATGAATGGTTTATCGGTCAGGATATAAAAATCAATGGTAAAATGGCAAATGCGCTTTATGCCGGATTGATGGACGACACGAAATGTTTCCGTGATCCCAGATGCACACTCAAAATTTTTAGTATGGCGCATCGACTGCTTGAACTGGGCGCTAATCATGAAGAATGTGTTAATGGGCTTTATAACAGCAAAACATTGGCTTCTTTGAGGCTTCAAGCCGAGATGTTAAAGCGGATGCAGCTTGTTTTGGATGGTCAATTGGCGCTGTTTGAAGTGGATCAGGAACTTTTGGTTTTCACGGGAGCTTCACTGGGAGATTGCAAAGCAGTCTTGGATGAAGCGGTCACTTTGAAAATCGTTAATACGGCCTTGCTGTTAGCAGTGCGCAAAAAAGGGGGAATTGGTGTCTCCTTACGCAGTGATGGAGTTGTGAACGCTTCTGAGATGATGCAGCGATATGGCGGCGGAGGTCATCATGATCGCGCGGGTGCCAAAGTGATGGATAAACCGTTGGAACAAATAAGAGAAGAAATTATCA
Organism: Sulfuricurvum sp.; assembly: GCA_030692765.1. Taxonomy (GTDB): domain Bacteria; phylum Campylobacterota; class Campylobacteria; order Campylobacterales; family Sulfurimonadaceae; genus Sulfuricurvum. Next base: position 148,720 of record JAUYUB010000010.1, on the reverse strand, counting down.
GTTATATACGACAGGAGATAGGATGAGAAGACGAAATAGTGGTTCAGGAATTATAGGTTGGGCGTTTGGATTAGCAGTAGTTGGGGCGATTGGATTTATGGCATTCTCGCCGATGTTTGAACGCAATGATCCAATGGTGACTATTTCTCATGATGGGTATTGGAATTTTCAAGAACCTATTCATGTCAGTGTTGAAGATGAAAGTGGATTGAAATCGTTTAAAGCCACGATCTCTACGGATCATGACGACTGGGTTGTTGTGGATGATTCAGAAACAAGCAAAGAGAAAAAAAGAGTATTTGAAGTACTTCCACCAAAAGGTCAGAGAAGTGTTGAGTCTCAATCAGTTGTATTGAAGATTGAAGCAACAGACAACAGTCTTTGGGGCCTTTTTATGGGTAACACGTTCACTCAACAGGTAACCCTAGTGATCGATCAGCGCCGTCCTATCCTCTCAGTGATTTCAAGCTCGTATAAGATTCAAAAAGGGGGATCGGCTATTGTTATTTTTAAGGCAAGTGATCCTCATATGGAAAGCCTGAAAATTCAAACCAATTTCGGAAAAACGTTTACAGCGCAGCCTTTTTACAAACCGGGTTATTACGCTTCGTTGTTAGCATGGCCGGTGCAGGCTCCAAGTTTCAGCGCAACGGTTGTTGCTCGTGATAAGGCGGGCAATGAAACGAAAAGCTCTGTTCCTGTTCGATTAAAAGATCATGCGTATAAAGTATCTAACATCGAACTCAGTGATGCCTTTTTGGATGGTAAAATTGCAGAACTTGCCAATGTGTATCAGCAGACCATCGGAGTGGATGACCGACTTGAGCAGTTTCGTATTATCAACGAAAAAGTACGTTCTGATAATGAAAAAATCATTCATCAGATCACTTCCAAAGTTTCCAATGCAATGGTGAGTGATTTTAGACCTGTACCTTTTTATCCATTGGTAAATGGGCAAAAAGTAGCAGATTTCGGAGATCATCGTATTTACAGCTACAAGGGCCAAGAGAATGTGAGTCAAGCTTATCATATGGGATTGGATTTGGCGAGCGTGCAGATGGGTTCTATAAAAAGTTCAAATGGCGGAAATGTTATTTTCGCTAAGTCCAACGGTATTTACGGAAATCTTCCGATCGTTGACCATGGATTTGGGCTTTATACACTTTATGGACACTGTTCGCAGCTGCATGTTCAAGAAAAAGATCATGTAATGTCTCAACAAGAGATTGCTAAGACCGGTATGAGCGGTTACGCAATGGGAGATCATCTCCATTTTGGGATTTTGGTTCAGGGGATTGAAGTACGTCCGGAAGAGTGGATGGACAGCAAATGGATTTCTGATAATATAACCAATGTTATTGATTCAGCCAAGATGTTTATCGACCAGCAGTAAGAAAGTGGCTATAATACAATGCATGTCCCGGTTTAAGGAAAGAGTATGAAAAGACAGACAACCATCGCCAAAAGTGTGGAAATGGTCGGTATCGGACTGCACAAAGGTGTGCCTGTACATTTACGACTGGAACCCCTTGAAAGCAACAGCGGTATCGTTTTTTTTCGTAGTGATGCAGGGGTCTCTATCCCTTTGACACCTTCAAACGTCGTGGATACAAAGATGGCAACCGTGATTGGGAAAGACGGTGTCGTCATTTCCACTATCGAGCATATGCTTTCTGCTATTTATGCGTATGGTATTGACAATATTCGTGTGGTGGTCAATGCGGATGAAGTACCGGTAATGGACGGTTCGTCCATGAGCTTTTGCATGCTTTTGGATGAAGCTGGAATTAGGGAACTGGAAAGTCCTAAAAAAATTATGCGTATTAAACAAGAGGTTACGGTTCAAGAGGGGGACAAGTATGTCAAGCTTTCTCCCTCGGAGGACCTCAGTTACGACTTTACGATCAAATTTTCGCATCCGGCAATCGATAAACAAAGTTATGTATTGAAATTCACCAAAGAAAACTACAAAAAAGAGATTGCCAGAGCACGTACTTTCGGATTTGTGCATGAGGTTCAGTACCTTCGTTCCAAGGGGCTTGCTTTGGGCGGAAGCTTGGAAAATGCAGTCGTCTTGGATGATAAAAAAGTACTTAATCCGGAAGGATTGCGATTTAGTGATGAGTTTGTACGCCACAAAATTCTCGATGCCATTGGTGATATGTCACTGATCGGGATGAACTTTATCGGAAATTATGAAGCCTTTGCTGGGAGCCATGATTTAAATCATAAGCTAACCCTTGAGCTTTTAAAAGATCCTGCTAACTATGAGATTGTAGAACTCGTTACGGCAGAATCGGAAGAACTGGTCAAAGCGTATGCATAATGCGCTTATCATTGCGCTTGGAAGTCCTGTCTATGTTGGGATATACGATGAACAGGGGCAACTGATCGAATCCATTAAAGATGACGGATTGGGTTCGGATGTCCTTCCTTTGATCTTTGAAGATGTGCTGAATCGCTATCGTCTCAAACATCTGATCTATGCAAATGGTCCCGGCAGTTTTATGGGGATCAAGGTGGCGTATCTTTTTTTAAAAACGTTGAGCATTGTACGAAATATTCCTCTATTAGCAGTAGATGGGTTCTTTTTTAACAAAAATCATCCTATAAAAGCAGTAGGAAAGCTCTATTTTGTTAAAAATAGCAATACGATTGGCGTGGAGCCGTTAGACAATCCGGTTCTCAAAGGATTTGAGCTTCCGCAGACAATAGAAGTAAAGAATTTTAATACTGACAGTGCCCCATATTATGGAATTGAAGCGGTTGGGTAAGGAAATAGAGTGTTTATAAGTGTACCCGCAACCAGTGCAAATTTAGGACCAGGATTTGATTCATTGGGATTGGCCGTCGATTTACGCAATCGCGTGGAATTAGTCCCGTCTCGTTTTTTTACAGTAGCTATTAAAGGGGAGGGGGAAAATAATCCGAGACTTAAAGGGAATAATCTGTTCGTGAGTATTTTCAACGAGCATTATCGCCGTCTTACGCAAAAACGCCAAAATTTTAAATTTACGTTTTACAATCAGATCCCTATGTCACGCGGGCTTGGAAGTTCATCTGCGGTTATCGTCAGTGCGATCAGCTGTGCACATGAGGCTGCCGGAGTTAAAGTTTCAAAGCGCCGTGTTTTGAATCATGCCCTGATTTATGAGTCGCATCCTGATAACATCACTCCGGCAGTAATGGGGGGCTTTAACTGCGCAATGGTTGAAAAGCAAAAAGTTTTTTCCCAGCGAAAGCACATGCCTGACTATTTGAGAGCGGTAGTTGTTATCCCGAATAAACCAATTTCGACAGCTAAATCCCGTACGACACTTCCGCGATCGTACAGCAAAGAGAGTGCAGTGTTCAATCTCTCCCATACGGCAGTAACGGTAGGAGCATTTTTTAATGAAGATTGGGAAATGTTACGTCTCTCAACCCAAGACCGATTTCATCAACGAGTACGAATGAAAATGCTTCCAGAACTTTTTGAAGTACAAAAAATGGCGTATGATAACGGAGCGCTGATGAGCACGCTTTCTGGAAGCGGATCCACTTTCTTTAATATGGTGTATGATGAAGATGCATTGGGAATGGCAGATAAATTTAGAGATGCATTTCCAGATTTTGAAGTAAAAATTCTTGGCTTTGACAATGATGGACTGGTTATCGAACGGTAACTAAGGAAGTATTGGATATAATGGCGCAAATTGTAAATCAACCAACGCGTATGTGTGTGGTATGTCGCGAACGCTCTAACCAATCGTCCCTTATTCGGCTTCAATGTCGTCAGGGAGTTTTGGAATCCCATAGCGGGATGGGGCGAAGTTTTTATCTATGTTCAGCCTGTGTTGAGCATAAAAAAACTCCAGGGCTTCTCGCCCGACAGTGTAAAAGCAACGCACTTGATATGCTTATGAATCGGTTAAAGGAGATAGTCGTTAATGATGGATAAAGTAAGAGTTCATGAAATTGCCAAAGAACTTGGTATCAATTCTAAAGAGGTTGTTGATAAAGCAACAGCAATGGGGTTGAACTTAAAAACAGCTTCAAGTACCGTATCAATGGAAGAGGCTGAAAAAATCATGAACTACATCATGAGCGGAGCAGGTGTCGAAAGTCACGAACCAAAAGTAGCTGCTCAAGAAGAAGTTGTAGTCCCTAAGGCAGAAGTCAAGGCCGAAACGAAAGCATCGGTTACTACAGTAGAAGTTGAACCTGTATCCACACCTCAAGCTGTAAGCGTGACTAACGAGCAATCTACTGTAGAGCCTTCTGAGGCCGATGCGCCAAAACGTTCTGGTTTAAAGATTGTCAAAAAAGTACGTCCTGTTGAAGAAGCAGTTGTCCCTACCGTTAAACATGAAATGGCAAACGTATCTCAGTACGGAAAAGTCAGCGTAGAAGTACAGCGTGAGCTTGAAGCTAAAAAAGCAAAAAAATCTCATACTAATGCGCCTACGCAACGAAAAGATCAGGGTGTAAGACTTGATATTTTCGGTGGAGACATCTCTAACGTATCTATGGATTATGAAGAAAATCAAGTAGTATTGATGGATCTTAATGATTTAGGGCAAAATCTTCCACCAGAAGAAGAGCAGAAGCCAAGAGAGAAAAAACCACCTGGACGTAACGCGGGTAAAAAACAAGGTGCCAATAAAGGCAAGCCTCGTAAAGTTTCAAGAGAAGCGCGTAAAAAATATTCTAAAGATGCAAAAGAAGACGAAGTTATCACCCATGTAGAGATTCCAGAAGACGTGCGCGTTTATGAGTTTGCGGAAAAAGTGGGCCAAAGTATTTCTAATGTCATCAAAGTCCTTTTTGACCTTGGTATGATGGTAACTAAAAACGACTTTTTGGGCAAAGATGAAATCGAAATCTTAGCCAGCGAATTCGATGTTGAAGTAACGACAATTGATCCAAAAGACGCTTTCAATCTTGAAGAAGCGTATGATGAGTCATTGGTTGATTCTGAGCATTTGGAAGAGCGTCCACCGGTCATTACGATCATGGGACACGTTGACCATGGTAAGACATCGTTACTTGATGCAATCCGTAATGCAAAAGTAGCACACGGTGAAGCAGGTGGAATCACGCAACACATCGGTGCGTATTCTGTTGAGCAAAAGGGTAAGTTGATTACTTTCTTGGATACTCCTGGACACGAAGCATTTAGTGCAATGCGTGCTCGCGGTGCACAGTTGACCGATATTATCATCATCGTTGTTGCTGCGGATGACGGTGTGAAGCCTCAAACACGTGAAGCCGTACAGCATGCAAAAGATGCAAAAGTTCCGGTTATCGTCGCTATCAATAAAATGGACAAACCAGGAGCTAATCCTGACTTGGTTAAAGGGCAAATGTCAGAGCTTGGACTTAACCCGATCGAGTGGGGTGGAGACATTGAATTCGTTGGTGTATCTGCAAAAGCTATGACAGGTATTGATGAATTGCTCGAAGCAATTTTATTGCAATCTGAGATCATGGAACTTCAAGCAGATCCTACGGCTATGGCAAAAGCAGTTGTAGTTGAAAGTACACTTGAAAAAGGGCGTGGACCGGTTGCAACAGTAATCGTACAAAACGGTACTCTTAAAGTTGGAGATAACATCGTTTGTGGTGGTTCATACGGGCGTGTACGTGCTCTTATCAACGATCGTAAAGCACAGCTGCAACAGATTGGACCAAGCCAAACGGCAGTGGTTGTAGGTCTTAATGAAGTACCGCCATCTGGCGAAGTAATGATGGCTATGGAAAGTGACAGAGAAGCACGTGAATACGCGCAAAAACGTTACGAGTACGATCGTCACCGTGAACTATCACTGAGTACTAAAACAACATTCGATGAGTTGACGTCATTGGTAGTTGAAGGCCGTATCAAAGCATTGAAAGTCGTTCTTAAAACAGACGTACACGGTTCTCTTGAAGCGATTAAAGCAGCCCTTGCGGATCTTCGTAATGAAGAAGTTAAAGTTGAAGTTATTTCCAGCGGTGTCGGTGGAATTACGGAAAATGACGTTGCTTTGGTCAATAACAGTGAAAACTGTGCCTTGCTTGGATTTAATGTCCGTCCTACAGGTAATGTAAAAGCCTCTGCAAAGCAAATGGGTGTTGACATCAAGACATACTCGATCATTTATGAGTTGATAGATGATATCAAGCTTATGTTGACAGGTATGATGGCTCCACAGTTCCGTGAAGAAAACACAGGTCAAGCAGAAGTGCGTGATACCTTCCCAATGCCAAAAGGTGCGGGAACAATCGCAGGATGTGTGGTTGTTGACGGTAAGCTTGTACGTGGTGGAATGGTACGTGTTATTCGTGAGGGTGTTGTTATCCATGAGGGTGATCTAACATCATTACGACGTTTCAAAGACGATGTTAAAGAAGTCACCAAAGGCTTTGATTGTGGTGTTGTTCTGAACGGATACACGGATGTTAAAGTCGGTGACGTTATTGAGACCTTCAAGAAAATTGAGAAAAAAGTAACCCTGTGACTCCTGGACAGATTAAAGTAAAACGGACAGAATCAATTCTTAAAGAGTTGATTCCTGAAGCCCTCTCGCAACTCTCTGACGCACGTCTTCGAGAAGTCGATGTTATCGATGTTAAATGTTCAAAAGGCCGAAGCGACGCAAAGATTTATCTCGATCCACATTTCTATACCCCACAAGAGAAGGCTACGTTTATTCGTATGCTTGAAAAAGCTCGTCCGATTATTGAAGAGTACTGTTTACGTGATCAAGGGTGGTTTCGCTCCCCTACATTGACGTTTGTCTTTGATGATACTCTAAAGCGAAGCCAAAATATTGAGGCACTTTTTGCTAAAATCGCTAAGGAGAAGAAAGATGAGTCTTGAAAGTGATATCAAAAAAATGGTTGAATCAGTAGGGCTTGGGCTCTATGATATTGGCATCGTTAATGAAAATGAAAACACGATTTACCGTGTCAGCGTAACGGCACCGGGCGGGGTGAGTTTGGATCAATGTGCGAATCTATCACATTTGATCTCTCCTCTTTTGGACATAACTGTTCCTGTAAGCGGTGACTATCGTCTTGAAGTGAGCTCTCCGGGTATTGAGCGTCGCCTTAAATCAATTGAGCATTTTGTCCAATCAATTGGTGAAAAAGTATCGGTTACAACGATTGAAAAAGAAAAAATTGAGGGTGAACTGATTGCTGCAAACAGTGAAAATGTGACCATCAAAATAAAAGAAGAGGGTGAGAAATCTATCCCTTTTCGCTCTATTAACAAGGCTAAGACCTATTTTGAGTGGTGATGAATACCGCCGCTGAACTCTCTGCTATGAATCTCGCGCTCAAAGCGGCGTGGGACTATCAACTCTTAACCTTTCCTAATCCTGCTGTAGGCGCTGTTTGTATCGGTGCGTCAGGTGAAATACTCTCAATTGGTGCCCATAAAATAGCGGGTGGTCCTCATGCTGAAGTGTACGCTTTGCGGGATGCATATACGCTTCTCTCTAACGACACCACTATTGCATCAGTTGAGGATTCATGCACAATACATGACTATCTTTCAAAAAATCATAACGGACTTTTTAACACTATCTCGATGGCAGTGACGTTGGAACCATGTGCGCACAGTGGAAAAACTCCTTCGTGTGCCAATCTCATAGCAACACTTGGGATGCAAAAACTTTTCATTGCGTGTGCGGATACCAATCCAATCGCCTCGAATGGTAGAGCCCAGTTAGAGCAAGCAGGAATTGAGTGTCATTTTAGTGTGATTGAAAAAAAAGGGCAGCAGCTTTTAGAACCGTTTTTAAAATGGCAAGTAAAGCCGTTTGTTTTTTTTAAATGGGCACAACGACTTGATGGAAGCGTAGATGGCGGGATTATAAGTTCTATGCAATCACGTGAGCATGTCCATGCGTTGAGAGATAAATGTGATTTGATTGTTATTGGCGGAAACACGGTACGCACAGACCGTCCGACATTGGATGCGCGATTGGTGGGTGGAAAAGCGCCTGATGTGCTTATATACTCGCATACAGCGGATTTTGATCAATCGATTCCGCTATTTAGGGTAGATAAAAGAGAAGTATTTGTCGATTCAACATTGGATAAGATTCAATCTTATAAGTTGGTGATGATAGAAGGTGGTGCTTCTATGATGCAAGCTTCGCGTGATGTATGCGATTGGTATTTGGGTTACATTGCCCCTAAAATTGGCGGTGGAAAGGCAACTATCGGCCATCATCAAGAGGATTTTGAGGTAATGAGCGCTAGAATTCAAGAAGATATCATCCTATGGATGAAGAGAAAAGGGTAAATGTGACTAAGCAAGAAAAAATAGTCTCTATGTTCGATGAAATCGCTCCAACATACGATAAAGCCAACCGAATTCTCTCGATGGGAGTGGATATCGTCTGGCGTAAAAAAGGATGTAGTCAAGCGTTTAGCTATTGCTCTAACAAACCATTGAAAATTGTGGATGTGGCGTGTGGTACGGGCGATATGATGGGATATTGGCAAAGTGTAGCACGTGATACTGGTGTGTCCATTGACGAGATCGTGGGCGTTGATCCAAGCGAGGGAATGGTGGGCGTTGGACGTGATAAATTTCCAGATTCGAGCTTTTTTATTGCCCCTGCGACCCAATTGCCACGAGCTGATGAGAGTGCAGATATTATCAGTATCTCATACGGCATTCGTAATGTGATGGAGCGTAAAGAGGCGCTTTTGGAATTTAATCGTGTGTTAAAGCCTGGCGGTTTGGTGGTCATCTTAGAATTTATGAAAAATGAAAACCCCTCTGCCCTTGGTAAAATCCGTGATTGGTACATGGGCAACGTATTGCCACGATTGGGCGGATTTATTTCAAAAAATTATGAGGCATATAAATATTTACCTGATTCGATCGATGGGTTCTTAACGGTAGCAAGAATGCAACAGGAGCTTGTTGAATCAGGCTTTGAGATGTTGTATACGAAAAGCTTTTCGATGGACATCTCATCACTAATGATTGCTCGTAAAAAATGAATACGACGCTAAGCGTCTCTGGGCTTAATGAACAGATCAAGACGCTGCTTGAGACAACCTTTGAATTTGTCAGTGTTGAGGGGGAACTCTCGCGCATTACCAATCACAACAGCGGTCATATTTATTTCACCCTCAAAGATGCCGATTCTTCAATCAAATGCGTTATGTTTCGCGGCAATGCCGCACGATTAAAATTTGCCCTGAGCGAAGGGGCGCATGTGGTTATCCATGGGGCACTGTCACTGTACAAACCGCGTGGCGAATATCAGATCAACTGCGTCAGCGCTGAACCCTATGGACAGGGGGCATTAGCGGTTGCCTTTGAACAGTTGAAAAAAAAGCTGGAAGCAAAAGGCTATTTTGATTCAGCACGAAAAAAAGTCTTTCCAAAATATCCTCAAAGCATTGTTTTAGTTACGTCTGCGACAGGCGCTGCCTTGCAGGATATGCAGCGCGTGGCGTCACAGCGATGGCCGCTTGTCAAACTCATCGTCATTGATGTATTGGTTCAAGGCACTATGGCAGCAGGACTGATAGCAGATGGGTTGCATTATGCGGATACGTTAAAGGCGGATGCCATTATCGTAGGTCGCGGCGGCGGAAGTATCGAGGATTTGTGGGCATTTAACGAAGAAGTGGTTGCGGATGCGCTGTACGCATTAAAAACTCCAGTAGTATCGGCAGTTGGGCATGAAATTGACTGGGTTATCAGTGACTATGTCGCAGATTTGCGTGCACCGACTCCCAGTGCCGCTATGCAGATGTTACTACCCGATCGCAATGAATTGATCCAAAGCATTGATGAGATGCGCTACAGTGCCTATGGAATGATTATACAGAGGCTGGAACGTAAGCGTGAACAGCTTGTGAATATGCAGGAGTCTTTCAAACGCCACGGGGTTGAACATCGTTTGTCAGCTCAGCGTCAGCAGATAAACGAATTAAAAGAACGATTGAATACGCAAATCATGATGAATGTTCAACGATCTACCCGTGATCTCGTCCCTCTCAAAGAGCGTCTTGGTGAATATGCCCAAAATGTGTTGCGTCAGCGTAAAGCTTTAGTTTCTCAACTGATGGAAGCTTTTGAATCACAGCATCCAAAACATAAAAACAAACGGGGTTTTGCACAAATTTCGAAAATGGGGAAAGTCATCGATCTCGATGAATTATCCATTGGAGACGAGTATGAAGCGATGAACGATCACCGTAGTGTTCGCTCACAGGTAATCGAAATTATTTCAACGTAATCGGCGGAAAATAGGTGTGAGCTAATGTCGCACCCTCTGCGGCAAAGCGCTTGAAAAATCGCTCCATAGGGTCTTCCTTATTCCAAACCGGATCTTTGATCTTAGCAAGTGTTTCAACCCGTTTTTTGGCATCATATTCGACGCCGATACGATCCACTAATCCGACTTGTTTCGCCTGAGATGCCGTAAAGATATGGGCATCGGCATAGTCACGGCTTTTATTTACATCCAACTTACGGGCTTGTGCTACATCGTGAACGAAAAGATCGTAAGTTCCATTGATCACTTTATCCAGTTCAGCACGTTCTTGAGGATTCCAAGGGCGGTCAAAGGTACCTACTTGTTTGTAGGTACCGGCATGAACTACTTGTGTTTTCACCCCTACTTTTTGCATTAACTCGGATACGTCGGCACCTTGCATGATTACCCCTATGGAACCTATCATACTTCCAGGATTAGCGATGATTTCACTTCCCCATATGGCAGAGTAATAACCTCCGCTTGCCATAATACCTGCTGCATAGACGATGGTCGGTTTGATTTGCGCTAGGCGCTTGATCGCATAAGCAATTTCGACAGAGGGGGCAACGGCACCGCCGGGAGAATCAATGGAAAAAAGGACACCTTTAATCTCTTTGTCTTCGCGTGCTTCATCGATTTGTTCAAGAATGCTAGTAGCATCGAGAATAGGCCCTGTTAGGGTGATTTTTTGAAGATTATGAAATCTCATCGATTCATCACCAGAGGGAAGAATCAACCAAATGACAAAAAGGACTAATAGTGTTGCTTTGAAATTGGCTTGTATGAGCCGCAATCCTGACGCGAGAGTTGAGCCTATTTTCTGGAGAGTTTCCATTAGTTGTTTCCTTTTACTTTTTTACCTTGGATGTACACCGATTCGATTTTGCACGGTTGCAGCAGTAGATGGATAGGTAGCTGTTCATTGATCGGATAATCAACACGTGCAACCAATAGGTCTGCATCATAATCTGCTGCGATTTTACCACAATTTAAATTCAATGCTTCGGCCGCGTTAGCAGTCACACTGCGCCATAGTTCATAGGCGAGCGGCAGTAAATCATGTCCATGATGCATGAACAGGGCAATTTTCATCTCTTCAAATAAATCAAGTGCATAATTGGAACTTAGACCGTCGGTTCCGCATGTCCAGCGTATGTTATGTGCTTGTATCTTTTCTAAATCAAGGGCACCGTTACCTAGGAGGCGATTGGATATAGGGCAGTGGATGATGGTGTGCTTCCCTTTTTGGATTAGTGCCAATTCTTCTTCTTTAGGATGAACGACATGAGTAAATAAAGTAGGGGTTTCATCAAAATAGCTCAAAAATTCCTGCGCAGTATTCGCTGCTTGATGCTGTTTGAGAAAATTTTCAAAAAAGGGTTTGAAATCGCCTCCATTTTCATCCAGCCATTGTCTCTCAGCAGGACTTTCCATAAAGTGAGCACTGACTCTAAGGTGATGCTCTTTTGCGTAGGCGAGTGCTTTTTTAATGATGACACGGTGGACAGAATAGGGCGAATGAATTGCAACAGAGGGATAAAACCCTTCTCTTGCGCTTCCTTGTGAAGCAAAAAGTCGCTCTTGAAAATTGCCATAAAGGGCATCCGCCATTTTAGGATCGGAACCGATCAATTCATTGAAATAGACCACCTTTTGTGGCGCTTTTGCACATGCATCCAGATCATAACCATACGAACTGACCGCGCCAAATGCCGTAATTCCATTGGAGAGCATGGTGTCTATCGTATGAGCAATGCAATCGTCGTTACAGTCATTGATCAAATCATCACGGTTGGCCATGACACTCGATAACCACGGCATAAAACCACCATAGGTGAGAGTAGAACGGTTGGCGCTGAATTCCAGATGGACATGGGGATTGATCAGTCCTGGGAGAAGGATGGAGTTATTTCCCAGTTCAATACATTGATCCCTATAGCGTAAACGTAAATCTTCATTGGAAGCAATCTCAAGGATCGTTTTGTGAAAAACGATTCCGTGATCGCGCAGAATCGTATCATTGGCTAAAATGGCATCGGCAAGTAATATGTGCATAAGTGTATTCCTTTTGTGACGAAATTATACTCGTAAAATGGGTGAAAATCGCCCTTTTAGTTCCTTATAATCTATTACCGTTTATAATCTACCCTTAAAATGAAGAAGTCAAGGTTTATGAATGAAAATAGCGGTAATCCAAGGTCCTAATCTCAATATGTTGGGTGTTCGTGAACAGCAAGTTTACGGCCCGATGCGTCTAGAGCAAATTCATGCGCAAATGAAAGAGTTTGCAGAGCAAAATGGTATTGAAATCGAATTTTATCAGAGTAATCTCGAGGGTGAAATTGTTGATCGTATCCAAGAGTGCTATGGAGATACGGACGGGATTATTATCAATCCTGCGGCTTATACGCATACATCCATCGCGATTCGTGATGCGATTGCTGCAGTGAATCTTCCGACGATCGAAGTGCACATCAGCAATATTTATCGCCGCGAAGAGTTTCGTCAAAAAAGTATGACAGCTCCTGCATGTACGTCATCTATTATTGGATTTGGACCGTTTGGATACCATTTGGCAATGGTAGGAATGATGCAGGTATTGAGTGAGATCACGGCAATACGCGCGGCACAGCAAGGTGCAGTACAAGAGTAACGGTCATGCCACTGCAGCGCCCATTGGATGAACGATATTGTGTGATCATCAATCGTTGTTTTCCGCATTATCGTGCAAAACCCTCTGTGTATCGCCACCGTGTTGTGTTGGGTGTTGGTGGAAATGTGGGGGATACGCAGCGTCGATTGGAGCATTTATGGGTTTATTTACGCCGTAGTCCGCAGATCTATCCGGTTCAAAACGGGGTGATTGTTCGCAATCCCCCTTTTGGCTATACGCAACAAGCTGATTTTTACAATACGGTTATCCAAATCGTAACCTCTTTGAATCCACGAAGATTGTTGCAGCGGATCTTTAGAATAGAAAAACATTTTGGGCGTAAACGCAGTTTTGCTAATGCGCCTAGAACGCTAGATTTGGATATGATATTCTTTGACAATAGAATCATGAAGACGGCAGAGTTGACACTTCCTCATGCTGGATACAAAGAGCGACTCAGTGTCCTCATACCAATGCGGAGTTTGGGTACAAACGCACAGAAAAGACGGAGACGATATGAAAATCTTGACCTTTAGCGGTTCCACTCCTGCCGAAGCGCTTAAAAAAGCGCAGCTGGAAGTAGGCGAAGATGCGATGCTTATCGAAACCCGAGAGATCCAAAAAAAGTCGCTGGGAAAAAGTGCGCTGTATGAGATCGTCGTTGGTGTCGAAGAAGAATCCATATCCAAGTCAACTCCAAGAAATAAAGAACCGTTAACGCAGCAACGCCCTCTTGCGCAAAAAAGCAGTGATGTCCTCTTTAATATTTCCGAAGCAGCGAAGCAAATCTCTAAAATTGCAGAAGTTACCGAAGAAGAGCGCACTCCAAAACACACCTCTGCAGCACCCAGTGAAGACCTCAAACGGATCAAAGATGAGATCGAAAAACTCGGAGATAAAGTTAAAATAATACAGAATATGTTTTGGGATGAGAAATCTCCAAAAACATCCATCACAATTCCTCCAGAGTTTGCAGAGATTTATCGTCTTGCTCGTGAAAGTGGGATGAATCAAGAGCATTTGGATGAGATGATGCAGCTTACTTTGGAACACATGCCCTCCAAGATGAGGGAAAATTCGGAAACGGTAAAACGCTATTTTCAAGTATTGTTACGTAAAATGATTCCGGTTCGTTTGGAAACATCACCAAAAGCAGGCGGTAAAAAAGTAGTGATGCTCGTAGGTCCTACGGGAGTCGGAAAAACAACTTCGATTGCCAAGCTGGCGGCACGTTATTCTTATTTGATGGAAAAAAAATACAAAGTAGGGCTTGTTGTCTTGGATACCTACCGTATCGGTGCGGTTGAGCAGCTTATGCAGTATGCTCGTATGATGAAGTTAGGCATTGAGACGGTAGTAGATCCTCCTGAGTTTTCGACTGCTTTGAACTCTTTGCGTTACAGCGATTATATTTTGATTGATACGATGGGAAGTTCACCGTATGACAAAGGTAAAATCGAAAAAATATATGAATGTTTACGTTCCAATGATACTGATTACAGCGTTGATGTGGTACTGGTATTGCCAAGTTCTATAAAATATGAGGATCTTAAAGCAACCTATGACAATTTTGCTCCATTGGGTATTGATACGATGATGTTTACAAAGTTGGATGAAACCAGAGGATTCGGCAATATTTTCTCATTGGTGTATGAGACTAAAATACCGATTAGCTACTTTTCAATCGGACAAGAAGTGCCGGAAGATTTAGTGGTATCCAACAGTGACTTTTTGGTTGATTGTTTGCTGAATGGATTTCGTAAGGGTGAAAGCTCATGATACATCAAGCCGCCAAGCTCGAAGCATTGGTGAACCAAAATAGAACTGTTTCGCCCAAAAAAACCCGCTTCATCGCGATAACCAGTGGAAAAGGGGGAGTCGGTAAAAGTACGATCAGCTCGAATATGGCCCATATGATGGCGAAGCATGGGTTGAAAGTGGGTATCTTTGATGCGGATATCGGTTTGGCAAATCTGGATGTGATGTTTAATGTCAAAATCAAAAAGAATATTTTACATGTCCTCAAAGGGGAAGCTACGGTTGAAGAGATACTAGTCCCTATTGAAAAAAATTTGGTGCTGATACCCGGTGAAAGCGGTGAAGAGATTTTTAAATATGCCTCTTCCAGCATATTTGAACGCTTTATGGGTGAAGCTCATGTATTGGATGATTTGGATGTGCTGATTATCGATACTGGGGCAGGTATAGGAGAGCATACACAGCTTTTTTTACGGGCATGTGATGATGTAATTGTCGTAACGGTTCCTGACCCTGCTGCCATAACGGATGCGTATGCCACGATAAAAATAACATCGCGTCTTCGTGATGAAATCAATGTTATAATGAACCAGGTTCGAAGTGATAGGGAAGCGGCTGCATTATTTGAAAAAATTCAAAAAGTTGCCCTTGCCAATATAGGAGATAAGCTGCGCTTGAATTATTTAGGGCAGATATCCAGTGATCCAAAAGTTGCTGTAAGTGTGAAAAAAAGGGCTCTTTTTGCACGAGAATTTCCTGCTTCAAAACCTACAGCGGAGTTGGAGATGATTGTGAAGCGTATTGCGAAGAAATTGGAACGAAATGTGCTGGTAAATCCCCAAGAGAGTGGATTAGGCGGATTATTCAAACGTTTAATGGAACACTTCTAATTTATTAAGGCTGTTCATGCGGGGTTCAAATTTTGTTGCTTTTTTTACGGTACAGGGATTTATCGCGGGTATCGTTTTTGGGGTATTGCAATCGGACAGTGCTGAAGATTTTTTAATTTATACTCTTCTGATTTCTACTTTTTTTTATCTTTTTGCTCATCTGTGCGTAGGCTTTTATTTTCAGACATTGGGAGTTAAAGCATATGCATTTCCTAAGCATTCACATGAACGAAGCTTGGATGGTTATGTACGTGAAATTAATAGGCGTGAGCAATTTATCGATGCATATTATGCGAATAAAGATGAATTGCTAAGCGGAGATGAACGGAGGAAAGCATGAGCGGTGCCGGTATATACTGTCAAGAGCTAAAGCACATTGAAGATCAGCTCGCTTTGCAATACCTTCCTGCGGTTAAAGCAATGTCATTTCGTCTAAAAGAACGACTGCCTAGTTCGATTGATTATATGGATTTATGCGCTATTGGTACAGAAGAGCTTGTTAAGCTGGCGCGTCGTTACGATGAGGCCCAAAATGATTCGTTCTGGGGATACGCAAAGACGCGAGTTTATGGTGCTATGTTGGACTATTTGCGTTCGCTGGATTTAGTAAGCCGTTCCAGCCGTCGGCTTATCAAAGAGATTGATAAAGCCATTGAAAAATATTTGGTCGAACATGATACTGAGCCTTCCAACCAGGAATTGGCCCTTATTTTGATGATGGATGTAGAAAAAATTCATGATGCGCGTATCGCATCGGATATCTATACCGTGCTCCCGTTGGATGATCAGTTTACAAATGAATCGGACGGAACACTGGATCGAATGGAACATGAAGAACTTATAGATGCTATTAAAGATGTCTTGATGGGCTTTGAAGAGCGTGATCAGATGATAATACAGCTTTATTATTTTGAAGAACTGACGCTCAAAGAGATCAGTGAAATAGTAAATATTACAGAATCTCGAATTTCTCAGATTCATAAATCCGTTATTCGACGTATTAAAGAAGTGGTGGAGGGGTAAAGCATGGCAGATATTTTATCCCAAGAAGAGATTGATGCCCTATTGGACGTTGTGGATGATGATGGTGATGTTGGCGGGTTAGAAGCAGAAGAAGAGAGTAGTTTTTCCTCTCATCGCCAAATTACCCTGTATGATTTTAAGCGACCCAACCGTGTATCCAAAGAGCAGCTTCGTGCCTTTCGCGGAATCCATGACAAAATGGCTCGTTCGATCTCATCCCAAATTTCCTCGATAATGCGCTCTATTGTAGAGATACAGCTGCATTCGGTTGATCAGATGACGTATGGCGAATTTTTAATGTCCTTGCCAAATCCTACGAGTTTTAATGTCTTTTCGATGAAACCCTTGGAAGGTAATGGGGTTTTAGAGATCAATCCATCTATTGCTTTTCCTATGTTGGACCGTATTTTAGGAGGACGCGGAGAGCCTTTTGAAGCAAGTCGCGAGTTTTCCGATATTGAACTTTCCTTATTTGAAACCATTTTACGTGTTATGATGAATACATTGCGTGAAGCATGGGGCCCCGTTACGGATCTTTATCCCCAGATTGAGTCAAAAGAGTCGAGTCCCAATGTGGTTCAGATAGTGGCACAAAATGAAATTGTTGTCATGGTTGTCATGGAAATCATAATAGGGCACAGTTCGGGAATGATGAATATCTGTTATCCGGTTATTGCACTGGAGCCTATTTTGCCAAAATTGGCAAGCCGTGATTTGATGCTGAATGAAACCAGCTCCAAAAAAAGCCGCAATCAGGAACTTCAAGTGCTCTTGGGGGGTGCTCATGTTAATTTTGAAGTCAATCTTGGAGCGGCAGAATTAACACTGAAAGAATTGTTGGATATAGAAGTCGGAGATATTTTACGGCTTAATGTGGCTGCCAATGATATTGTCAGTGTCAGTGTTGATGGAAAAGAGCGTTTTATAGCAGAAATGGGACTGCGGCGTTTTAGAAAATCAGTACAGATAACTCAAAAAATAGACACCGAAAAAGATGCGGTCAAGCGAGCACTCAAAGAGTTCGAATTGAAACGAAAAGTGCGTGCCGCAGTGGCCAAAGAGATGGTTAAAACCATAGATGAGTTTGAAGAGGATGAATAATGAGTGATTTTACGGGGTTATTCGCCCAGGAAGCAACGGCAACGATCGAAGGATTAACAGGTCAAGCACCTTCGATTGTGTTTAAAGAATCGGAAACAATTTCGATTGTTTCGAATGTTATCCCTCCAATAGCGACAGTTGGCTTGAATTTTTCCGGTCCGACAGCAGGTAAAGGGATCATATTAGTTCAGCCATCTCTTGCAACAGCGCTTGGTGATATGATGCTAGGCGGTGATGGCGAGAGTAAAGAGGAGATGAATGATGAAGACCTTGATGCGCTCAAGGAGATTATTTCCAATATAGCAGGGGCCATGAGTACAACTTTGGCTTCTCAAAAAGAGCTGCCTAAATTTGTCATTAAAACTGACGAAGCGTTTTTTATACCTGATAATGGCGAAGTTAATTTGGACGGATACAGTAAAATGTTAGTCTACAGCTTTTCGTTGGGAACGATTAATACACTCATTATGTTTGCGATTGATGCTACTATTGCGCATGCATTGGAAGGTCCAAGCGCTGTAACGACTAACCCTGTATCTTCATCTGTCGCAGCACCTTCATCAAGCACAGACACACAAAGTTACGAACGAAAACTTGATGATATGGAAATGAAAAATATCGGTCTTATCTTGGATGTCAAGCTTCCTGTACGCGTTCGGATCGGGAAGAAAAAAATGCTTTTAAAAGATGTTCTGAGCATGGACATCGGTTCGGTTATTGAACTCAATCAGTTGGCCAACGATCCTTTGGATATTTTGGTAGATGATAATGTCATCGCACAAGGAGAAGTGGTAATTGTTGATGGAAACTTTGGGGTTCAGATAACGTCTATAGGCAGCAAGCGAGATCGTCTGACGAAACTCAAGGGGTAAACATGCCACATGGAAGAGCGAAAAAAAGAGAGTATCAAAGTAACCGTTACGTCAAAGACATCAAATCTGGAGATGTCTGGAGTGTTTTTAAGATAATCGCTGATTTTGTACAAGGTTTTGATGAGCTCGGAGATCTTGGCCCATCTGTGACGATTTTTGGCAGCGCTCGTGTGGATGAAAATCATCCCTATTATACTCAGGCAACCCATTTGGCAAGTATGTTGGGTGAACGTGGTTATAATATTATAACCGGAGGCGGACCAGGCGTTATGGAAGCGGCAAACCGGGGAGCCTATGAGCATGAAAATGTTGAATCCATTGGGCTAAATATCGAACTTCCTCAGGAACAGGAACCCAATCGTTTCATTACCAAGGGGCGAAGTTTTGATTATTTTTTCTCACGTAAGGTGATGCTGGTCAAATATTCGATGGCGTATGTGATTTTTCCGGGGGGATTTGGGACACTGGATGAAATGTTTGAAGCATTGACACTGATTCAAACCCGAAAAGTATGGGGTGTTCATCTGTTTGTTATCGGGATTGAGTTTTACGCTCCGCTTATGCAGTTTATAAAAGATAAGATGTTGGCGGAGGGGATGATCGATGAAAAAGATCTCAAACTAATAACGTTGACCGATGACCTTGATTATGTGGTCAATGAAATTGAAAAATCATTGGTAGCTCAGATGGCGACACTCAAGAAAGAAGGTCTGGACGATACGAAGTATTATAAGACTCTTTCCTCTTACTTTGATAACAGACCAATATGCAATAGGGATGAGAACTAATGGCACAAAAAGTATTAATAGGTATGAGCGGCGGTGTTGACTCAACCGTATCAACGCTTCTGTTAAAAGAACAAGGGTATGAAGTAGAAGGCGTCTATATGAAGCTTCACTCAAAGCCAGGCTACCATGAGATCCATCAGGCGCGAGCTCAAAAGGCAGCAGAATTTGCAGGGGTAAAACTGCATATCTTAGATTTGCAAGAAAAGTTCAATGAAAAAGTTTTTACCCCCTTTATTCAAACCTACCAAGAGGGTAAAACCCCTAACCCATGTGCGCTGTGTAATCGTAATATAAAATTTGGGTCTATGGTAGAGTTCGCAGACAGCATCGGTGCTCAATACATTGCCACAGGACATTACATACGCCATGACGGGCAGTATTTGCTGCAAGCACATGACGATACCAAAGATCAAAGCTATTTTCTTTTTTACATCAATCCTGCTTTGGTCCCTCGTTTATTATTTCCATTGGGTGAAAAACACAAAGTCGATATCAAGGCGTATGCCGCAGGCATCCAAGGGCTTGAATCATTTGCATCCCAAGGGGAGTCAAGCGAGATATGTTTTGTTGAGACGACGTATGCCGATGTGTTAAAACCGTATGTCAATGTGGATCAAGAGGGTGAAGTACTTGATCTTGAGGGTAAGGTAGTGGGAAAACACAAAGGCTACATGCACTATACGATCGGAAAACGTAAAGGTTTTACCGTCAACGGTGCGCATGATCCTCATTTTGTGGTTGAGATTCGACCTAACACTAATCAGATCGTAGTTGGACCAAAAGAAGCACTTGAATGTCATGAAGTTGAATTGGAAAATATCAACATGTTTGATGAGCGTAAAGAGTTAGAGTGTACGGTAAAGTTACGATATCGTACGGAAGCTGTGAAATGTCATGTAGTGATAGATGGAGATCATGCGACCGTAAAGCTTGAAACACCTGTTCTTGGTGTTGCCTCAGGACAAGCAGGAGTATTTTATGATGGCGAAAAACTGCTTGGCGGCGGCTGGATTGTTTAATCCAAAACAAAAGATTATTGCCGCAGGGATTATTGGCAATATTATCGAATATTACGATTTTGCCCTCATCGGTTTTTTAGCCGTCATGATGGGGCACCTCTTTTTCCCCTCCAGTAATCCTTTTCTTTCCCTTATGGGTTCTTTTGGCGCATTCGCGGCAGGTATGATTATGCGTCCTATTGGTGCGGCAATTTTTGGTCATATTGGTGACCGTGTCGGACGACGATTTGCTTTGATTACTTCGCTTGTTTTAATGGCTCTGCCTACTTTTTTAATCGGATTCCTGCCGACGTATGCTCAGATCGGGATTATGGCTCCTATTTTATTGGTATTGTTACGTATGATACAGGGGCTTTCTGTAGGTGGTGAGTATGCCAGCTCTATTGTGTATCTTGTAGAACAATCCAGCCCTGGACGACAAAATCTCTATGGCTCTTTTGTCTCTGTCGGGGCAAAAATCGGTATGGCATTGGGTTCAGGTTTGTGTGGAGTTCTTGTGTGGTATTTAGGTGAAGATGCCATGGGAGAGTGGGGTTGGCGTATACCGTTTATCCTAAGCATATTTATTGCATTAGCAGGTATCTATTTGCGCCGTGACTTGGTGGATGACTATGAACCCAAAGAAGACAAAACGATTCCTCTGGTTGCTATCTTCCGACATCATCGCAAAGCATTTGGGCAGTTCCTCATTGTCGCTTCCATAGTCTGGATGTTTTATTATACGCTATTTATCTATTTGCCTATTTGGCTTCAAGGCAGTGCCGGTTTTACTAAAATCCAAGCAGGTCAGATCAATACGTTTTCAATAGTTATAGGGGTTATTTTCATCCCATTAATGGCGATGTTAGCGGATAAGATAGGTTCCATTCGTGTGATGAAATTGGCTGCACTTCTGAGCGCAGTGAGTATCTTCCCACTGTTGTATGCGATGATACATACAGGATTTACAGGAGCACTGATTGCAACGTCGGCTATGGTAGTGCTTTTGTGTGCCTTTCAGGCACCTATTTTCGCGGCGACTGTGCATGGTATTGACCATCACGGCTTTCGCGCATCTTTCACTGCGCTTATTTTAGGCAGTGCTGCGGGGATTGTTGGCGGTATTACGCCTGCGCTGATGACATCACTCGTAGAATTTAGTCACGATGCCTATTCTCCCGCGTATTTGATCGGGATTTTCTCGCTGATTGCGTGGGGTGTTCTTGCCCGTATCAAAACGAGTTAATTTATAAAACGTTATTCTCTTCAACCGTTGGTTCGTTAGGTACGGGTATATCTTCTGCTGAAGGGGTATTTTCACTAGGAGTATCTTGGCTAGGGGTATTGAAGAGATCCTCTACTGAAGTATTTTCTTCGGATGAGTGAGGTTTTTCTTCTTCTTTGCTCACCGTCATTACTTCTTTGTAAATTCCTTGAATCACCCCTCTGCGTTTCATGATTTTGAGGATAATACGTGAACGGTTTTTGACGTATTTTTGATTACCTGTCGGATTGTATTTGATCGGATTGGGCAATACGGCGGCAAGACGCGAAGCCTCACGTGCAGTCAAATTTTTGGCACTTTTATGATAGTAGTGGCGCGCTGCAGCTTCGATACCGAAGATCCCATCTCCCCATTCGGCAACATTGAGATAGATTTCCAAAATACGTCGCTTTGAGAGAGTTTTTTCGATACGCCAAGTGATGATGGCCTCTTTGATCTTGCGAACCGGATTTTTACTAGGAGATAGATAAAGATTTTTTGAGAGCTGCTGACTGATGGTGCTTCCGCCTGCCAAAGTTCCCTTCTTGATACTGCGCTCAATGGCATTTTCCATCCCTTTGACATCAAAACCGTCATGTTTCCAAAAACCGTCATCTTCGCCAATCAATACGGCTTTTATGATATTGGGTGAAATTTTCTTCATGCTTACCCATTTATGGGTAATGTGCATATCACGGTTTTCCTGTGCCCATTGCTCCTCGCGGTACTGCATAAAAGCCGTAGGGACAGGACGGGTTTCTTGAAGTGCAGAAATATCAGGATAGACAAAATAGCGGGCGATATCGATTGTTCCTAAGATGAAGAGGAGTACAAAAATTTTTGAAAACAGTTTCATTAAAAATCCGATGAGAGTTTTGGTAAGTGCCATTGTTTATAATAGGCCAAAAGGCGTAAAGCGATAGCAAATATTGCGATAGAAGTAACCTCGATGGTATGCACACCCCATAGCTTATTGGTTATGAGTAGGAGTATAGCGACGATAAGAGCAATGGAGCCGTAAAAATCGGTTATGAGTACGGATGGCACTTGATTGATCATTGTGTCACGTATGACCCCTCCACCGACGGCTGTTAGGAAGCTCAAAATGGTGACTCCGAAAAAATTAAAACCGGCATCCATGGCCAGCAGTGCTCCCGTGATGCTAAACGCTACCAATCCGATCGTATCGCTGATGACAAAGAGTCTCTTTCTCTCAAGTTGTTCACTGCGATAGAGGCGAAAAACAAAGGCTACGGTAATGGTGGAGAGTACCGTGATGGCTGGATAGTACTCGGTGAAGGCAAAGGGGGTACGGTTGAGTATGGCGTCCCGAACGACACCACCGCCCAACGCAGTGATGGACGCCGCGATAATAATCCCCAACAGATCGAGCTTGTTACGAACCCCGATGAGAAATCCGCTTAATGCAAAAGCGATAATACCTAGAATGTCAGCAACAACGACGAGATTAATATCAGACATTGGGTGCGCGGTAATTTTCTTTGAAGGCTACGTACCGTTTTGCAGAGGCATACAGTTCTGCGACTTCTTGATCTGTAAGCTCACGGACGACTTTTGCAGGGCTTCCCATGATCATAGAGCGGGGAGGGAAGACTTTGTTTTTGGTGACCAATGCACCTGCACCGACAATGGACTCTGTACCGATGACTGCACCATCGAGAATCGTGGCACTCATACCGATCAAACAGGCATCTTCAATGGTACAGCCATGCAGCATAACACGATGTCCTACCGTGACGTCATTGCCAATGACGGTTGGGAATCCATCACTCATATCTTCAAGCTTGTGATGGGTAATGTGTATCATACTGAGATCTTGGATGTTGGTACGATCCCCGATGGTGATGTAATGGACATCCCCGCGAACGACGCAGCCAAACCAGATGCTGACGTCTTCTCCCATAGTGACACGTCCGATAACATCCGCTGAGGGAGCAATCCAAACGCGGTCTTGCATCTGCGGAATATAGTGTAAATAGTTACTGATCATAAAATATCCTTTTTAGCTCTCTTTGAAGAGACGGGCTGTGAGTTGTTGGGCATAGTTCGGAGCTTGTTTTTTGGTCGAATTATACACTTTAGTGGTGTGCGTTTCAACAATTTGGTGGCTGTTGATCACGCTGCTGCTTTCATGTTTGAGTTGAACATACGTACCATCGTTTTGAAGTTCATGTGCCAGAACATTATCGGAGACTTGAAGTTGTAAAATTTGAAGAAGTTTGGCAGACGTTTCTTCCCCATCAACGGGTGTCAACAACTCGATACGGCGTAAAAGATTACGCGGCATCCAGTCGGCACTGCTGATATAGGTCTGCGGCTTCGAGTGTTTAAAATAAAAGATACGTGCATGTTCAAGGTATTTACCGATGATCGAGATAACACGAATATTTTCACTGATTCCGGGGATTCCTGGACGAAGACAGCAAATTCCACGGATAATGAGCTGAATTTTTACCCCTGCCATAGAAGCTTTATAGAGTGCTTTGATGATATCTTCATCAACAAGAGAATTCATCTTGGCAATAATAACCCCCTCTGCCCCCATGCGTGTTTCATTCTGGATGAGGGAAAGCACTTTTGGTTTTATTTGTGTCGGAGCCATGTAAAGCTCATTGAGTTTTCCTTTTTTACTAAAGCCGGTGAGAAAGTGAAAAAAGCGGGTCATATCGTGAGTGATGGCATCGTTGGAGGTCATGTAGCTGATATCGGTATAAACGGTTGCCGTTGAGGGATTGTAATTTCCTGTACCTAAATGGGCATATTGTTTGAGTTTTCCATCGACACGACGGGTAATGAGCGCCGCTTTTGCATGGACTTTGAATCCGGTAATGCCATAGATGACATGAGCTCCCGCGCTTTCCAGTGCTTTTGCCCAGATGAGATTGTTCTCTTCATCAAAACGGGCTTTGAGCTCTACCATGACAGTGACTTGTTTACCCGATTCAGCAGCAGCGATAAGCGATTGGACAATGAGTGATTTTGAACCGGCACGATAAAGGGTCATTCGAATTGAAACAACATCGGGATCTTTTGCCGCTGTCTGGATGAGACGAACCACGGGTTCAAAACTTTCAAATGGATGATACAGCACAAGGTCCTGCTTGTCGAGGATAGTGTACAGACTATCTTCTGAATTCAGCGGTGGAAGATTTTGTGGTTTGAAACTGGGACTTGTTAAATGAGCAAAATCTTTATTCCCTACAACTTCCCATAGAGCTCCAAGGTTGAGATAGGTTTGGAAACGATAAATATCGTCTTTGAAAACATTGGCATGTCGGTTAAAGAAATTGAGCAGGTCATCGTCTGCATGGTTGCTTAGCTCCAAGCGAACCAATTCTCCTTTTTTACGAAGCTTCAGACCCTCTTCGAGAATTTCCATAAAATCATCCGCTTCTTCTTCTTCGATCGCGATATCAGCATTGCGGGTAACGCGAAAAGCAGAAAATTTAATGAGCTCATAGCCGGGAAAGAGATCATGGATGTGTTCAGATACGATGCTACCAATGGGGACATAAATACGGTTGTCGATGTCAACAAAGCGCGGTAATACACGCGGTATTCGGACAATTCCATAACGCTCCATATTCGCGTCATCTTTGTCTCGGAGTTTGACGATCAACCCAAAACTGAGATTGTTTAGATGGGGAAACGGATGGGTTGCATCCACGGCGATCGGGACAATAACGGGATAGATATTTTCATAAAAATAGCGGTTGAGAATTTGGCGCTGTGCTTGTGTAACCTCTTTGTAAGATTTAAAGAAAATGCCCTCTTTTTCAAGCTTTGTCATGATTCCTTGAAGACAATGCTCAACAGCTTGCTGCTCGTTATGTAAATATTGGCGTATTTCACGAAGCTGATGTAAGGGGGTATAGCGGTCGGCTCCTGATACGTTGACACCGGCGCTAAAGAGTTTTTTCAAACCGGCTATACGGATCATGTAAAATTCATCGAGGTTGGTTCCGTAAATTGCGAGAAACTTCAAGCGTTCAAACAGTGGGAGAGATTCTTCTTGCGCTTGTTTGAGGACACGGGAATTAAACTGGAGCCATGAGAGTTCACGATTGATATAGAGAGCTGGATCTTTAAGGTTATTAAGCATTTTTTGGCACCATTATTGTTATGTTTACGTGATTATATTATACTTTGATTATAAAAGGGAGTTTTATGAGCGTTTTTGCCATTATAATGTTTGCAGCAACACTGTATTTCGCGTATCAAATATTCATGCATGTCCAATCTTTGGAAGATAGTCCTCTTGATAATGATGAAAGATCAGAGGGGATATTAGACGTTAATCAACTTGTGGAAGAAGCTGATGAAGCGTATCAAAACGAAGACTTAAAAATGGCACAAGAAAAACTAGGGGCTGCTTATCTTGTACAGCCTCAGAATATTGAGATTTTAAACAAGTTGGCATTTGTGCATGCAAAACGAGGTGACATCCAATTGGCTATCGATCTGTATAATCGTTCATTGACTATGGATGAAAACGATGATTTGGTGCACAATGCACTAGGCTCATTGTATCGTACCAATGGTTCTTTGATATTGGCAAAAGAGCATTATGAAAAAGCTTTAAAAATTGATGACGCGTATGCTGTCACCTATTATAACTACGCGAATCTTTTAGTCGATTTAGGCGAGAAAGAGCAAGCCGAAGCGATGTATTTACGTGCCATAGAGCTAGATGCTGAGATGAACGAAGCTCGAGAAGCGTTAGAAAATCTAAGGAAAGCGAAATGACCCAAAATCAAGCTCGACTGGCGGTCTTAATCGATGCCGATAACTCGCAGCCCTCTATTATCGCAGGCTTACTGGATGAAATCGCATCTCACGGTATCGCAAGCGTCAAACGCATTTACGGTGACTGGACCGATACCAAACTCAAAGGATGGAAGCATGAACTGCTGACACACGGCTTGCACCCGATGCAGCAGTTCGCCTACACAACAGGGAAGAACGCGACTGACAGCGCCATGATCATTGATGCGATGGATTTACTCTATACGAAAAATTTTGACGGTTTTTGCATTGTTTCAAGCGACAGTGATTTCACCCGTTTAGCCAGCCGTATACGTGAATCTGGGGTAAAAGTGTATGGATTTGGGGAACAAAAAACGCCCAAATCTTTTATCGGTGCGTGCGACAAATTCATTTACACTGAAAACTTACGCCGAACCCATACTGCGGTGACGCCAATGGCAAAGATTAAACACGACGAGAAAGCACTTTTACTGTTGGTACGCAATGCCGTTGAAGATACGACGAATGAGGCAGGATGGTCGTATATGGGAGCTATTGGACAAAACTTGATCAATAAACTCCCCGAATTTGATCCCCGCAGCTATGGGTATAAAAAATTAGTCGATCTAATCGAAGGTCTGGGAGAGTTTGAATTCAAATATTCCGATCCCCTCTCGGGTTCACAAGCAATCCATGTCCGACTAAAACGAAAAAAAAGGAGTTAT
The DNA here is from genome assembly GCA_030692765.1 of Sulfuricurvum sp. Lineage (GTDB taxonomy): Bacteria > Campylobacterota > Campylobacteria > Campylobacterales > Sulfurimonadaceae > Sulfuricurvum. Next base: position 121,622 of record JAUYUB010000010.1, on the reverse strand, counting down.
GAAAAATGACGGTTCAAAAAATCTACACCTTTTTAGACGCTCTTTCCCCTTTTGCTCTTCAGGAGAGTTGGGACAATTCAGGATTGCTTGTGGGGGATTTTACCCAAGAGATCTCAACCGTTATTGTGTCCATTGATATGGATGAAGATTTGATAGAATCTTTACCTGACAATGCGTTGCTGATTACACACCACCCGATTATTTTTGGAGGGCTTAAACAGCTAAAATTCAATCAGTACCCTGCGAAACTCATCGCTCCGATGATACGTAAAAACATTACAAACATTGCTATGCACACCAATTTTGATCAGACCCACCTCAATGAATACGTTGCAACCAAAGTATTGGGCTATGAGATTATCGCAAAAGAGGGATTTGTAGCGTATTTAGGCGTGGATGAACCTTTTGAAAAATTTGCACAAAAAACTAAAATGGCGCTAGGACTCAAACACATACATACGGTTCAATGTCACGACCATATCAAAACCTGTGCATTGGTAACAGGTTCGGGAGCGTCATTGATGCGCAATATTGAAGCCGACTGTTTTTTGACAGGAGACATCAAGTATCACGATGCAATGGAAGCAAAAGCGCTTGGATTATCGATGATGGATATCGGACATTATGAAAGTGAACGCTATTTTGGGGAAGTTTTGGCAACACACTTGGAAAAATTAGGATTGAGTGTTATAATTTCACCATCGAAAAACCCCTTCACCTATCATTGAGTAGTGGGACCTCCGAAAAGGAAACTTATGAACAAACATTTAGAACAGCTTATCGACCTTTCGTTGATAGACAAAGAGATCGATGCGTTCGAACCGCAAATCGAAGAGGCAAACCTCCAGTATGATGCACTTTTGGCAACAAAAAGTTCACTTGTGAATGAAATTGCAATCCTCTCTGACGAGATCAAGGATGAGCAAGTTAAGAAGCAAAAAAATGAGCTTCATCTTGCCGAATTGTCTGCTAAATTGGAAGAAAACAGCAAGAAAAGTGCTGAAATAAAAACAGAACGTGAAATGAAATCACTTCAACTTGAAGAAGAAATTGCTAAAGAGCAAGTTAATTTTGCGAATGAAGAGATCGATCGTTTGGAAAAATTGATTGCCCATAAGCAAACGAAAATTGATGAACTGTCTAGTAAAGAAGCAGAAGTCGAAGGAAAGCTTTCGGGTGTTAAAGCGGACGTTGATGTCAAATTGGCAAAAATTGATGCAGACCGTAAAGTCATTTTTGCGAAAAAAGAGATCTTGGTTGCTGCAATGAACCAAAAAGGACTCTCTTTTTACCAAAAAATCCGTCGCTGGGCTAAAAACACGACGGCAGTTCCTGTTCGTAACCAAGCATGTATGGGATGTTACATGGCTCTTAGCGATAAAGTCTATGCAGAAGTTATCAAGGGTGAAGAGATCACGACATGTCCTCATTGCGGACGTTTGTTGTATCTTGAGCCTAATACTGAAGAAATCGGGGCGTAAAGCCTGTCGTGAAGGTATTTGACCTTTTCTACACCTTCTTAGCCGCAGTTCTTTTCATTGCGGCTTTCCCCTTTTTAATTCTACTCACCTTTAAAAAAAAATATCGTCATTCGGTTCCCGCTCGATTTTTTTTATGGAAGAATCACCCTTTTCAACCGCATGATATTTGGTTTCATGTCTGCTCATTAGGTGAAGCAAAAGCGATTGCTCCTTTGGTTGAATTGTTAAGTGATGCAAAAATAGCGATTACAACGATCACCCATACGGGTTATGAAGCGGCATTGAAATATCCGGCGCAAGTACGGTATCTTCCGTATGAGCTTTGGCTGTGGATTTGGATGCGAGCACCCAATGTGGTAGTTGTGCTGGAAGCAGAGTTTTGGTACTTGCTATTTCGTATTGCGCATGCGCGAGGCTCGCGTGTGATTGCTTTGAATGCACGTATCAGTGAGCGCAGTTTTGGGAAATACTATAAGATGCGATGGTTTTATAAACGATTGCTCTCACAGTGCGATCGTATTTTTTGTCAAAGTACAGATGATATGGTTCGTTTTATTGCTTTGGGTGCTCACAATGTTGAAGTGTTGGGCAATATCAAACTGGCACAGAAGATTGAGATGACAAAAAGCCATCTAAAGCTTGCTTGCACGCTGATCGTGGCAGGCAGTACCCATGAGGGTGAAGAAGAGTCTATTGTCAGAGGGTTTTTAGCATATAAAGAACACAATGCAGATGCAAAGCTTCTGGTTGTTCCGCGCCATCCGGAACGATTTGAAAAAGTATACGGATTAATCCAAAAAACAGCACCGTCTATGAGTTTATCACGTTGGAGCGAGTCGCAAGAAATGGCCAGTGATATAACACTGGTAAATGTTATGGGAGAACTAAACAATCTTTATGCGATCAGTGATGTAGCGATTTTAGGGGGAGCGTTTGCACCTATTGGTGGGCATAACCCCCTAGAACCGGCTCATTTTGGATGTAAAATTATTACGGGTGAGCATATATTTTTGCAGAGAGAACTGTTTAAATATGTCCACCATGTACAATTTATTGCACAAGAATGTGTCAAACAAGCACTGATAAGTGCTGAGGGATTACCTCCCTCTACAGTTGACGAAACGATTGATATGGATCGGATTGTGAATTATTTAAAAACGGAGATTAAATCATGAAAGAAAAAGCTTATAAATTATTATCAGCACAAGAAGGAATATCCAATACCGAAGCAAAGTCACTGATTGACCGTGGATTGGTCTATGTTGGTAACTCAAAAGTGATGATTGCTCGTGGTGAAATTAGCCCGAAAACCTCTTTTATTGTTCAAAAAGTCGAAAAGGTACGTCCTATATTTGAAAATGACGACATGATCGTTGTCGATAAACCGGCATTTGTGAACTCGGATGAGATTGAGCGACAGTTTAAGGGGTCACAATTATTGCACCGTCTTGACCGCGAGACCAGCGGTGTGCTGATGCTGGTTAAAAACGAAGAGTTCCGCCTCAAAGCGATTTCTGAATTTAAAAAAGATGAAGTCTACAAAGAATACGTGGCATGGGTCGATGGGATTGTGAGTGAACCGTTTATAATTGATCAGCCGCTTATCACTGAAAAAGTAGGGAACAAGGCATACACCAAGGTCGCCAAAAAAGGGAAGGCTGCGATTACGGAAGTAACCCCGCTTATCGTATCAGGCAAAAAGACCAAAGTACAGCTTATCATCCATCATGGGCGTACGCATCAGATCCGTGCCCATCTTAAATACGCAGGATTTCCAATTGTCGGTGATGAGAGTTACGGTGGACGTCCGTCAAAACGTGTGATGCTGCATGCGCGTAAAGTGATTCTTATGGGGCGTACATTTGAAGCGCAAGAACCGAAGGTATTTGATCACTTCGGTAATTAATTGACGACAAAGTAACACTTAGGTATAATGCGAAACTTTTTAGACCCTGTAGAGGCGCGATTTAGGAGCATATGTGTTTGAAACACTAACAGAATCATTTACATCAGCAGTACGTAAAATTCGTTTTCATGACGATGAAAAAGCACTCATCAAAGCATTGGGAGAGCTTAAAAAAGCGCTATTAAAAGCAGATGTACACCACAAAGTGGTTAAAGATTTGATTGATTCTGTTGAGATCAAAACCAAGCTTTCGGCGATTGGTAAAGATCAGTTTCTAGACGCTCTTCGCAGTTCGTTGTATGACTTATTAAATGTCAAAGGAAATGCAGGTTTTGTCTATGCACCTGTTTCTCCAACCGTTATCTTAATGACCGGATTACAAGGTTCAGGAAAAACAACCACAACCGGAAAATTGGCGAACTATTTAAAAACACGTCAGAAAAAACGCGTTTTGGTAGTTGCAGCCGATCTTCAGCGTCTTGCAGCGGTAGAACAGCTTCGACAGGTGTGTGCTTCGATTGAAGTGGAACTGTATACGGACGAAGTCAGTAAAAATCCGGTTGACGTTGTCAAAGGTGCATTAGAGCACGCTAAAAAATCATTGGTTGATGTTGTATTGATTGATACAGCAGGGCGATTGGCGATTGACGATGCGTTGATGGGTGAGTTGGCAGAAGTAAAAGCTGCTGCAAAGCCGCACGAGATTTTCTACGTAGCGGATTCCATGAGCGGACAAGATGCGGTTCGCACAGCAGAGAGCTTTAATGAAAAAATCGGTATTGATGGGGTTATCCTTACAAAATACGATGGAGATTCCAAAGGTGGCGTTGCTTTAGGGATTGCTTCTCAGATCCAAGTACCGTTACGCTTTATTGGTGCGGGTGAAAAGATGGAAGATCTTGAGATCTTTTTGCCGGATCGTATCGTTAACCGCTTGATGGGTCTAGGAGATATTGAGGGTCTTGCTGAACGTACATCCTCTATCATCGATGAGAAAAAAGCAAAAGAGCTTAACCGTAAGATTAAAAAAGGCGAGTTCAACTTTAACGACTTTTTAGAGCAGATGGAAAGCCTCAAAAAAATGGGAAGCATGAAATCCATCATGGGGATGATCCCAGGTATGAGCGGTATGGCATCAGCGCTCAAAGACTTTGATATGGAAAATTCAGGTGAATTGAAAAAAATCAAAGCGCTTGTCTCTTCAATGACGATGAAAGAGCGTGAAGATCCAGAGCTTTTGAACAATACACGTAAAGCCCGTATTTCTAAGGGATGCGGATTGACGGTCGTGGATGTTAACCGTATTTTGAAGCAATTTAAAAATGCCTCAAAAATGGCAAAGCGTTTCTCTGGTAAAAAAGGGATGCAAGATTTACAAAATATGATGGGGCAGATGCAGGCGGGTCGTCCGCAGCGATAAGTAGAACGTTAAGCAGGGGATTTTATCAAATCTCTGACTTAGCGTTCCAGCAGTTTAGAGGTTTCTTTTTGCTTTTGTGGGCAAAACACTCTTCTAAGGTACTGTGCGTTAAAAAATAATTACAACAAGGATATAACATGGCAACAGTCATTCGCTTAACCCGTATGGGACGTAAAAAACAACCTTTCTACCGTATCGCGGTAACCGATAGCCGTAAGCGTCGTGATGGTGGTTGGATTGAATTGATCGGTTACTACAACCCTATGACAGAACCTTCAACGGTTAAAGTTGATGAAGATCGTCTTGCGTATTGGATGAGCGTTGGTGCTCAGTTGTCTGATCGCGTTAAAAAAATTACAGGTAAGTAATCATGGTAGCCGACTTTGTCGCCGGATTCGCGCGATTGATCGCGTCTTATCCTGAACAGATCAGGGTAGATACGCATGAGGGTGATGAAGTGACTGAGATTGTACTGCACGCTAACCAAGCGGATGTGGGCAAGCTCATAGGCAAAGAGGGTAAGATGATTGGTGCGATTAAAACCGTTATTTCAGGTTGCAAAGCCAAAGATGGTAAGAGTTACCGTATCAATGTCGAACCGATTTCGTAATTCACCTGATTCTACTCTTCTTCATGTTGCCACGATTGGCCGCACGGTAGCCCTGAAGGGCGACATGAAACTGAACCTCTTTACTGATTTTCCAGAACAATTTGCTAAAAATGCAACGTTTACTCTGGAAAATGGTTCCACTATTACCCTTGCCAGTTACAACCCAGAGCGTGAGCTTGTTCACATTGTAGGTTACGATACTCCAGAAGCTGCTAAGACATTAACAAACGCCAAGCTATTTACTACCTATGAGGAAACTCGCGCGCGATGTAAACTCAAAGAGGGTGAATATTTTTGGTTTGACTTGATTGGATTATTGATTTATGAAGGTGACCTTTTACTGGGTACATTGGATGAGATTGAGCGTATCGGTCCGCAGGATTTTTTGTCGGTTAAGACCGACAGTGCATTAGTGGCAAAAGGGCTTCCTGAAACTTTTTTAATCCCTTACATTGATCGTTTTGTTCTCAAAGCGGATTTAGAGATGAAAAAAATTATGGTTGAGGGCGGTTTGGATTTATTAGAAGCATCGTGATGCATTTTACGTATGTGACTCTTTTCTCCAATCTGATAGAGGGATATTTTCAAGACTCGATTTTAAAGCGGGCGATTGAAGCTGATAAGTTTCAAATTTCCTTTCTTAATCCCAGAGATTACAGCGCATCAAAACACGCTAAAGTGGATGATACGTGTGTAGGTGGTGGGGCAGGAATGGTTATGACGCCACAGCCTTTATTTGATACGTTGTCAACATTAGATGATGAAGCATATATCATCTTCGCAGCACCGGTCGGAAAGCAGTTTACGCAAAACGATGCAAAGCGCCTTGCGAATAAATCGCATATCGTTTTTGTAAGCGGTCGGTATGAGGGGATTGATGAGAGGGTGATTGAAACCTTCGCGGATGAAGTCTTTAGTATTGGGGATTATATTTTGACAGGGGGTGAACTTCCATCGCTTGTTATGACTGATGCGATCGTTCGAAACATAGAGGGAGTTCTTGGAAACAGTGAATCGTTGGAAACTGAAAGTTTTGAAACGCCACTTTTGGAAGCACCTTCTTTTGGAAAGCCGCCAATATATAACAATTTGGGTGTTCCATCAGAATACTTAAAGGGAAATCACAGTAAAATTCAAGCACTAAAATTAGCTATGTCTGAATGTAAAACAAAACATTTCAGACCCGAACAGCTACTGAAGCATAAAATAAGGACGTCTTATGAAAAATAAATACATCGCTAGCTTTGAGCAAGCACAAATGGAAGGCAAAAATGTTCCCCTGTTTCGCGCAGGTGATACTGTTCGTCTTTCAGTAAACATTACAGAGGGTGAGAAATCACGTACTCAGATTTATGAAGGTGTTTGTATCTCTATTCGTGGAGAAGGCACAGGCCGTACGATTACAGTTCGTAAAATCGGAGCAAATGCTATCGGTATCGAACGTGTATTCCCAATCTACAGCGATAGCTTAGAAAAAATTGAAGTACTTCGCCGTGGTCGCGTTCGTCGTGCTAAATTGTTCTACCTTCGTGATCTTGCTGGTAAAAAAGCACGTATCAAAGAAATTCGTCGCCCAAAAGCTAGTAACGTTTAAAACTAAAACGAATATCTTCCGCAAAGTCCCTCGCATCATTCTGGTGCGGGAGAAAACTTATCTTTTTTAATTTTCCACAATACAGATGCTATTATTCCTAATGTAAATAAAATCATAGTAATCGACGCATAGGCTGTTCCTGATTCTATTTTTTGAAACGGTAATCCCCCTGTGTTCATTCCAAAAAAACCTACCACCAAGTTGAGCGGCAAAAAGATGACGGAGATAATGGTTAGGATGTAGATACTGTGGTTCATGCGATCATTTGAACGCAACGTATAGTAGTTATAAAGATTGTTGAGTTGATCGTTGGCATTTGCGTTTGATCGCAGCGTTCGCTCTAAATGTTCATGCAGATCATAAAATTCGCTAAGTGGAAAGCTGGCGTTAGTTTTTGATTTTGTGATGAAGAGTTCAAGTGTGTCAACCGACTTAATAATAACCCGTTCTGATTGTGATAACTCTTTTTTAAATGCATGCCAATGCTCCATAAATCTAGAGGTAAACTTTTGATACAGTGCATCTTCCAATAAAGCTATTTCTTCTTGTATTGATTCAATGTCATGCATTAAAATGTCTATTTTACTGTCCAAGAAGTGATATAGGTCGTCTAGTCCATTGGGAAAGGGAACTAAATTGGCTTGAATTTGATCATAATGATAAACATCTTTTTCAATGATGATGAAGCCATGAGAGTTAAAATTGAACTTATTATTTATCTGTTCAGGTAATCGAAGAATTAAGATTTGATAATCTTGGTGTTCTTCAAAGACGGAAGGGTGTAATTTGTTTTGGAGATCCTCCAGGTGAAGGTCGTGAAGCGTAATCATAATTATTCTCCTTTGATGGCTCGTTCCATGTCACGCTTGATGTCTTTTTCTTTGAGATCACTACGCTTATCGTAGAGTTTTTTACCTTTGGCAATGGCTACTTGCATTTTAGCAAGGTTACGATCATTGAAATAGATACTCAACGGGACGAGTGTAAACCCTTCTTTCTCTACGGCTTTAAACATCTTGTCTATTTGTTTCTTATGCAGTAGAAGTTTACGGCTTCCACGTTCTTCATGCCCGTAATAGTGGTGCGTTGTATTCAGGACTCCGATATGGACATTAAACAGTATTGCTTCGCCGCGTACAATTTTGATAAAGCCGTCTTTGAGATTGACCCGTCCTGCACGTAGGGCTTTGACCTCACTGCCATGCAAGACAACACCTGCCTCAAATTTTTCTTCAATGTGAAAGTCAAAAAATGCTTTTTTATTGGTGGCTATATTTTCACCCATCTGTAGGTTCCTTTAATCTGAAAAAACTACTTCCACTTCCGGAAAAAAACCATCCCTCTTTTTCGCAAAGTTCAGGATAGCTTTTCAGTGCGGCAGGAAAAAGATCGTTTGCTTCTTTAGGCTTTATTGTCGTTAAAATATCAATCGAAGGCATGAGCTGCAGTCGTGCTGCTTCTTCGGGGTTTATAGGCGTATAGAGATGCTCCCGGTAGTAATTATAGACTGCAGGAGTGCTGATTTTTATCTGAGGTGTTATGATCTCAAATTCAAGCGGTTTTTCATCATAGTGCTCTACAATTTCTCCGATACCGCTTACATTAGCACTCTCGTATCCATAAACGAAAAAAGGGACGTCTGCCCCAACATTTGCCCCGATTACAGCAAGCGCTTCAGTACTTAACCCAAGTTCCAGTTGTTCATTGCACATATGTAAATAGGTAGCGGCATCCGAGCTTCCTCCGCCTAATCCGGCGAAAGATGGGATCTGTTTTTTTACACAGACAGCATTGTTTTGCATCCAGTGTGATAGTTTATTAGAGTTGGTTGCGGCTAGGAGGTTTTTATAGGCTTTATAGATTGTATTTGAGCTTATTTCACAATCGAAGTTTCCCCTGATTTCAAATTCCGGGGTAGATTTTGGTTCAAACCAAAGGGTGTCATAAAGCGTGTTCACACGCATAAAGCGAGAGGTTATGGTGTGATAGTCTCCTCTTTTTCCCGTTATTTTGAGAAAAATATTGACTTTTGCGTAAGCGAGGTATTGAATCATAATTTGAATTTTTGGGCTAGCTGGCGCAAGAGAGAATCGTCTTGCTGTGTTGATGCAGCTTGATTGGAATCTTTTACCGCATTTATAAGTTCACTGCGCAATACACGAACATTAGTAGGTGCGTCGATACCGAGTTTTACGCTTCCTTTGTCAATAGAAATGACTTTCAAGGTGATGGAATCTCCAATAAGGATGGATTCATCCAGTTTACGTGAAAGTATCAGCATGCAGCAACCTTATTGAGTAAATAGTGTATTTTTTCATCAGTGAACTCAAGAACAGAGATCGTATCACCATTGTCAATCCAGTAGGTTCCATTGGCTTGTATCTCAAAATGCTCTTTGCTAAGCGGTTGTCCCAGAAGGATTGATTCGCCATTGCCATTATAGCAATTTTTAGGGATTCCTAAAGCTGTTTTTATATCGATGGGTCGTTCATTATCATAGATAAACTGACCTTCGTTGAGACGTTCCAATGCACTCAGGGCTCCATCACATCCAAGTTTATTGGCGATTAACTCGCCAAGTGAACGTATGTAGCTTCCCTCAGAAACGGTTGCTTCAAAGGTGACAAAAGGGTGGCAATAATGAAGGAGATGGATATCGTAAATAGTGGAGGTAACACTTTTAAGTTCAATCTCAATACCAGCACGTGCAAACTCATAGGCACGTTTTCCGTTAAGACGTTTAGCGCTGTATTTGGGAGGAAGATAGGTCAATTCCCCTTTTAATGATTCGATGGTTTGGATAAGAGTCTCTTTGGGAATAGGTGCAATGGTCGCAATGTCCTCGATTTTTTCGATATCCAAAGTAGGTGAATAGGCACCCAGCCAAAGTGTTGCACGGTAGCGCTTGGGTGCTTTGTTTAAAAATCGGAACAAGCGCCCATGATTGCCAAATGCAACAATCAAAACCCCTTTAGCAAAAGGGTCAAGAGTTCCTGAGTACCCCGCTTTTTTTTCTCCGTAACGGCGTTTAATACGTCCAAGAAGTTGATTGGAACTGATGCCGGTCGGTTTATACGCCACAAAAAGTTTAGAGGACATCGGCTAGAGCTTTTCCACAAATGAGGCAAGAATATCACGCTTGTTGCCACCAAAGTTAATGAGAAGTTTAAATTCGCGCCCCGATTTGCTGACACCCTCGACACGTCCCGCACCAAATATTTTGTGGCGAACCAAATCCCCTTTTTTGAAGGAAGTGTTTTTTTCCAAGATCAAAGATCCCTCACATAATCCCGCTTCATTAATAAATCGGCTTTTATGTAAGTCGGTACGGCGGCCTTTGTAAAAACGGCTGTTTACACTGGAGATGGTGAGGTTGGATTTGGCACGCGTAAAGGCTACGTAACCCAAACGGCGCTCTTCTTCCAAATCACTGCCATCACCCACAAGAGGTAAAAATCCTTCTTCCATACCAATGACAAAAAGGTGCTCAAATTCCAGTCCTTTGGAGGCATGGATACTCATGATGTAGATACTCTCCCCCTCAATTTGATCCTGATCGCTTTGCAAGGTAATGTCGTTGAGAAATTCTGCCAGTCCAGCATCCGGATTTTGTTTAACGTAGTCACGAAATAGACCGTAAAACTCATCGACGTTCGAAATCTTGTCGCTTTCATCTGGTAGACCGTGAAGTGTTTCTTTGATTTTAAAACGATCTTCAAGAGCATCTATAAATTGATACATCGCTTCGGACGCAATGGTACGAAGTTCATTGATCTCTAGGATGAATTTACGTAACTCTTGGGTGCTTTTTTTACGCGCCAAGGCCTCGAGCTCACTGTCGCTGGATGTTGCAATAAACTCAAACATTGATTTTTCAGCTTCCATAGCGGTGAGCTCTATTTTTTCGATGCTCGCTTTTCCCAGTCCGCGTTTTGGTTTATTTATAATACGTTTAAGCGAAAAGTTGTCATGTACATTGGTAATAACCCGCAAATAACTGATGAGATCTTTGATCTCTGCCCGGTCGTAAAAGCGTAATCCGCCTACAAGACGGTAGGCAATACCACCACGATTAAGCCCCTCTTCCAAGGAACGGCTCAGAGCATTGATACGGTAAAGAACGGCGATGTCGCTGGCACGAACGCCTTTGTCAAGTAATGCACGTATAGCTTTAGCAATTTTTTTTGCTTCTTCGCTCTCATCATGGGATGTGAGTGTTACCACATCATTTCCTCCCGTCTTTGTGGCGATGAGGGTTTTGCCAAGTCTTGAGCGATTATGTTCGATGAGAGCATTGGCAACTGTTAAGATTGGTTGAGTAGAACGATAGTTATATTCGAGTTTGATGACAGTGGCATCTGCAAAGTCTTGATCAAATTCTAAAATATTACGAACATGTGCACCGCGCCAGCCATAAATACTTTGATCATCATCACCCACGACACATAGGTTGTTATGAGACGTACAAAGTTTTTGGAGCAATCGTAACTGTAACTCGTTGGTATCTTGATACTCATCAATCATGATGTAACGATATTTTTGACTGGTTTGAATGCAGAGCTCAGGATGTTCATCTAATAGTTTATAAGTAAGACAGAGGAGATCATCGAAATCGACAAGGTTGTTTTTGAGCAGATAAACTTCATACTCTTCATAAATTTTTGCAATGTTTTTGTAGTTTGTCAGTTCTGCTTGGGAGTAGGCCTCTTGCGGGTCTATCATAGAGTTTTTATAGCGGGAAATCTCGCTGGCAATAAGGGCCGTTGGCAGCTCGGCATTGATTTTTTTGAGAATCTTTTTTTTGTCATCGGTATCAATAACCACAAAATTATTGCTTCGTCCCAGTAAATGGATGTGAAATTTTAAAAAGAGTAGCCCAAATTTATGAAAGGTACACAGCAAGGGCGGAAAAGAGTTTTGAGTTATGAGACCCATGGCTCTCTCACGCATCTCTTTAGCCGCTTTATTGGTAAACGTAAGTGTTAATGTTTGGCTGGAAGGAATACCAACAGTATCAAGCAAGTAGGCTAATCGCGAGGTAATGGTTTTTGTTTTACCACTTCCCGCACCTGCAAGAATCAAAAGCGGACCTTCTGTTTGCTCAACGGCTTGACGCTGGGCATCATTGAGACTATCGAAAATTTTATCCATAATATTACTGCGCCTTCATGCATGAATTCTTTTATTATATCCCAATCTTTCACAAAGCAATTTAAAATTGTCCATCTCTTGTAATCATCATAATAATGGGTTATAATATGCTTATATATTTTACTTATAGGAATCATTATGTTAAAAGATTTTGCAAAACTACTGACTTTTTTGACGGTTATCAAAGAAAAAAGTTTTTCAAAAGCCTCAGCGAAATTGGGAATTTCACAGCCTGCTGTAACGCAGCAGATTAAATTCCTTGAAGAATATCTCGACACGCGTATTGTTGAGCGTAAAAAAAATGGGATTAAGCTAACCAAAGAGGGCGAAGACCTTTATCGAATTGCGGTAAAGCTCGAAAAAGCGATTCTTTCAAGTGAAAAAGACCTTCTCAAAATTATCAATAAAGAGTTTACGTTTGTTGTCGGGGCTTCTTATGCGATTGGAAACTATGTACTTCCTAAGTATTTGGCTCAATTAAAAGATAAGATCAATAATGAAGTACACGTTCGTGTGGCTCTCTCGGAAGAAATTATTGACCAATTGATCGATAAAAAGATTGACATTGCATTAATCGAGTCCCCGGTATTTAAAGATGGCATTATCTACAGAGAATGGGAAGAGGATGAATTGGTTATCTTCTCTAATCAACCGATCCCAAAACAACTCCGCAAAGAAGATCTGTATAAATTTGACTGGATCTGTCGTGATGAAGCTTCTCATACGCGTAAACTTACTTCAGAGGTCTTTGAAGAGATCGGCGTTGAGTGTTCGAGTTTTAATGTTATTGGCGTCGTTGCAAGCACAACAACCATTAAAGAGACGATTATGCATTCACCTAAAAATGCAGAACGTCCGGTCGTTTCGGTTATTTCTCAGCATGTTATCAATGAAGAAGTTGCAGAAGGGCGTCTTTATGAAGGACGTATTAAAAACTATAAAATCAAGCGTAAGTTTTACATCGCTTACAGCAAAGAACGTAAGCACGATGCATTTATCGATAACGTTGTTACTTTTTTACATGGGCTTAAACTCTAAGCAAGCCCTTTATTTTTTTGAGGGCTCTTTGATAAATTTCTGATTTTCAGGATTGGAAAGAAAAGAACTCATTGAATTTTGAACCCCTTCATTTTTTTCAATGGTTACATTGACGGATTCTTCTCTAGGCATGGCAAGATTGACAAAGGCGGGTGTGTCATCAATGATCACCTGAACAATGCTCAATAACGGAACACTCACTACACTTCCAATATTTTCCTGACCAAATCCTGCTTCAAAATAGAGCATATTGTTTTCCAATCGAGCACTTTCAAAGGTATATCCGGCCAAGAAAAAAAGGGTCATAGCCCGAAATTCACGACTGATATTTTCTGGCAACGGTGGATCAAACGTTAAATGCTCGATTTTGCATAAGATTCCAAAGTTTTGCTCTTTTTCAAAGAGGAAGATCAGTATATCGCGAATATGGGTCTCCATGAGTCGACCAAACGATGGACTTTTAATAATATCGAAAAGCATGCTATGAACCTGTTGTGTGTATTTTAGGTAATTATACCATTTTCGATCTCCACAAATCCTACCATTGCGTTCATGATGGCAACTTTTTGTGTATGGGATAGATCATCGGTGGTTAAAATGGCAGGTTTGAGGAAGCCCTCATCGATCAGTCTCGCTCTTGTAGTCCCATATAAAAGAGGGGTTTGGGGAGTGATCCATTGCCCATTTATTTTCAAGGCGATATTTGCGATAGTGGTATCTTTGAGTATCCCGTCTTTGACAATAAGAACGTCATCGCAGGTACCTCTGCGCTCAAAGAGGGCATTAAGCTCATCGCGATGGGTGTATTTAAGTGGATAATGCACCGTCTCATTCGTTATCAATCGCAATGAGTTTATTGTTCGAGGAAGATAAGGATGATATTCGATACGATATGAATCTGTATCGTAAATAAAGCGGCACCGATAAAGACCATGGGGTGGGGGAATGAGCAGTTTGTCTAAGTCGAAGTGCGTTTTAGAACCCAAGCACTGCAAAGAAGATACAAGGCGTTTTTGATGGTAGTCTAAATGAGCAGCAAGCCCATCCTCACAGCGGATGGTCTCGAAAAGAAGATCAGGCTTCAAACAGTGCGGTACTCAAATAGCGTTCTGCAGTATCACATAAAATAGTGACGATGGTCTTCCCTTGGTTTTCAGGACGTTTTGCCACTTGCATTGCTGCATACACATTTGCCCCGGCAGAGATGCCCACGAGTATCCCCTCGGTTTTAGCCAGCTCTTTGGCCGTTGCTATAGCATCTTCATTAGTGACAGTAATCACTTCGTTGTACAGAGAAGTGTTGAGAACATCGGGGACAAATCCTGCGCCAATCCCCTGTATTTTATGCGGTCCTGCGTTACCTCCTGAAAGAACAGGAGAGTCTTTTGGCTCAACGGCAATGATTTGAAGATGTGGGATGGCTGAACGCAATGCTTCTCCTGCCCCTGTAATGGTACCGCCTGTACCTACGGCAGCAACAAAAATATCAATCTTCCCATCGGTATCGCGTAAGATTTCCGGTCCTGTGGTTTCACGATGGGTCTGTGGGTTAGCAGGGTTTGAAAACTGCTGCAATACGATTGCATTTGGGATCGTCGTTACGAGTTTATTGGCCTCATCAATTGCCCCTTTCATCCCTTGCGAAGCAGGAGTCAGCACGAGGCTTGCGCCCAGTGCTTGCAAAAGGTTACGACGCTCGATGCTCATAGATTCTGGCATGGTGAGGGTGAGCTTTAGACCCAATGCTGCACAAATCGAGGCCAAAGCAATCCCTGTATTTCCACTGGTAGGCTCGATGATTATGGTGTCTTTATTGATTTTACCCTCAGCCATTGCGGATGTGATCATGCTGATCCCAATACGGTCTTTGACGGAACTCGTTGGATTCATAAACTCACATTTTCCCAAGATAATAGCACCTGTCGAGGAGGATGGTGTGCTAAGGCGTACAAGGGGGGTATTGCCGATTAATTCAGTAATGTTAGCCGCGATTTTCATCTTAAAATCCATTTTTGACATATTATAGTGTGTATTTTAAAAAATCCAAAGAAATATGAGTGGTTAGTTCATGTATGGGGACTAATTCATTTTAAATGTTAAGTCGGTATAATCTCGCAATTAAAATTCTATAAATTAGAGGTACCTGATGGAATGCAAAAAAATTAGCAAAATGTTGATTGCAAACCGTGGTGAGATTGCATTACGTATTATACGAGCTTGTAAAGAGCTTGAAATTCAAAGTGTTGTGGTTTTTTCAGAAGCAGACGTGAGTGGCTTATGGGTTCGTAAAGCGGATGAATGTTATCCGATTATGGGTGATCCGATTGCGGCATATTTGGATTATGAGCGTATCATCAATTTAGCAAAAAAAGCAGATTGTGATGCGATTCATCCTGGATACGGGTTCCTCTCTGAGAGTGCAGAATTTGCACAAGCGTGTGCCGACAACGGCATTATTTTTATCGGTCCAAAACCTGAGCATATTGCTTTATTTGGTGACAAAATGGCATCCAAAGTAGCGATGCGTGAAGTGGGCGTTCCTATGCTTCCGGGTACCGATGAGCCGATTGATAATATTGAAGAGGCGGAAAAAATCGCAGCGGATATCGGTTTTCCTGTTATTATCAAAGCGGCATTCGGTGGAGGCGGACGCGGTATGCGTATCGTCGAAAAAGCATCTGATTTTAGAGAGATGTATGAGTCAGCTACTAATGAATCGATTCGTTTCTTTAGTCGTGGTGAAATGTTTATTGAAAAATATCTCAGAAATCCTCGTCACATTGAAATTCAAATCGTTGCAGACAAATACGGTAACATTGTCCATTTAGGGGATCGTGACTGTTCAATCCAGCGTCGTCACCAAAAAGTGATCGAAATCGCTCCATCCCCGCTTCTTAGTAAAGATGTTCGTCGTGAACTTTACCGTGTATCTAAAAAAGCGATGTACCGTTTGGGTTATGAGAGTGTCGGAACGATCGAGTATCTAGTGGATCAAGACGATAATTTTTACTTCATTGAGATGAACACTCGTGTCCAGGTTGAGCATCCGGTAACTGAACTTATTTCAGGTATTGATTTGATTCAGCGCATGATCCAAATTGCTGAGGGTGACAAGCTCATCTACATGCAAGAGGAGATTCACCTTCGCGGATATGCGATTGAGTTTCGTATCAATGCTGAGAACCCGAAAATGGGCTTTGTTCCATCACCGGGTCTTATTACACGTTATCTTGCACCGGGTGGTCCAGGTGTACGTATGGACAGTATGGCATATACCAACTATCTTATCCCGTCAAACTATGATTCTATGATTGCTAAATTGATCGTATCGGCTCAAACATGGGAAGATTGTGTTCGTAAAGCAAGACGTGCGTTGGATGAGTTTATCATCGAAGGTGTTCCGACAAACATCGCATTGCACCGTCAGATCGTTCGTGATCAAGATTTCATTGATGGTAAGCTTGACACGGGCTACCTTGATGGAAAACTACAAACTTTTAATCTTGATGCAATCCATAACATGGAAGATGAAGAAGAAAAGATGAAGCACATCGAGCAAGTGATTGCTGCGATCAATGCAAAGAACATAGCCGTTCGCCACTAAGTCTACATTGTTTGCCCGATTTACGGGTAAACTTCCTCTTTTTATCTCTTTAGTAAACTATTCCACTTCCTCCGCCATTGGCAGCATGAAATACCATTGAACCATTTTTACGAGCGTAAAAGCGTATTAAAAGATTTTGCAGGGTCGGTTCTATCGATGGCTCGAACCAGCCGTTATTACTCATTGCGATCAGATATTTGGCATCGGGTGTATAGAGTTCCTCTCGTGTTGCTTCATAGCAAATCGCATTGCGAAATTTCACCCCTTTGATGATGAAATCCGTTGGTTTCTCAGCGGTTACAAAATTAGATCCCCCTTCAAACACATGACGATTGACCCAATCTTGTAAAATCTTCGGTAGCGGTATGTACTCTCCAAACGGCACTAGAATAGTTTTTTTGGCAACCGTGATTTCTCCCTTATTAAACAAATACGAAACGTTGTAATGTAAAGAATCTTCTTCGTGCAGGGTTCCTGTCAGGATAGCGATTTTTTGTGAACGTTTTAGGAGTTGTTCTTCGATATCAGGATAATGATTCATGTATATGACAAAGGCTGATTCGGGTAGGACGACGAGATCGTATCCCTGATTAATTGCAAGATCTATTTGGTGAAAGTTTTCATTGATAATATCACCCATCATGGATTCTTGCCATTTAAGATCTTGTGAAATATCCGTAGAGACCAGCTTGATACGTACATCAGGCTTTTGTGGAGGCGTGTAAGTAGGCTGGATGGCAAAAATGAGGGGCAATAGTGGGATGATTTTTCGGTATTTAACAAACAAAGATGTAGATGCTAGTGTTGCTAAAATCAAAGCAAACTGCCATTTTTCAAATCCCATATAGCTCTCAACAAAGATGAGCTCTGGCTGCATCCAGTTAAAATCCATAGGCCAAAAATAGGTAAGTACGAAAAGAATGGCTCCACGAAGAAAGGGATTATGGGTAAGTCCCATAGAACCATAATAGAGGGCATAAACCACTCCAAAACCTAATGCAACCCAAGGCTTTGCCCAGCCAAGACCATAATACTGAAAGCTGTATCCTATCCAATAACACCATAACAATCCGATCCAAAAACCGGCGATGAGCAAGGTACGCTTGGGTGCGTGCAAAAGACCATATAGCGCTCCAAGGCCCATAAAGGTATTAAGGACTTTGGAGGTTAAGTGGAAATGCTCCCAATATATAAATGCACTAAAGGCGATCGCGATAAGCAGGGGGAGAACGAGAAGTTCGAAAGTTGTTTTTGATTGTAGTTTCATGGGGGAATTATACCGATGTTAATCTCTTTAGAGTATAATGCAGTCATATTTTATTCAAGGAATTCCATGGAATTTGTCTCCCAATTACTCCCGTTTGCATTTTTGATTGCAATCATGTATTTTGTTATTATCCGTCCACAACAGCAGCAGGCTAAAAAGCATACAGAGATGCTGGCTTCTTTGGTTAAAGGGGATATGGTTGTTACGACTGGTGGTTTGATTGTAGAAATTAAAAAAGTGGAAGAGAAGTTTTTCTCCGTAAAATTCAATAATGATGTCGAAGGGCGTTTGGTCAAAGACGCTGTCGCAAGAAAGTACGAGGATGAAGCTTAATTACCGCGTAGTCTTACTCATTTTTGCCACAATTTTTGGGCTTATTTTTTCAATCCCTTCTTTGACACAAAGTCAAAGCGGTGCGAAAATCACTTTGGGACTGGATCTTCAGGGCGGTTTGCACATGCTGTTGGGTGTTAAGACCGAAGAAGCATTAACCTCTCAACTCAAATCGATTGCTTCAGGAGTAAAACATTTTACGGAACATAATGACATTTTGATTGATGGATTAAGCGCCAGTAACAATGTAGTCACTTTTGAACTTCTTGATGAAGATGATGCCGTAGTCATGGACGAATACTTGAAAAAAGTGGAAGGTACGGTTGTCCATTCTGCCAAAGGACAATACAGTTTGGCAATGACCCAAGCGGCGATTGAAAAATTAAAAGTACAGTCGGTAGATCAAGCCATTGAGACTATCCGTAATCGACTAGATCAGTTTGGACTGGCTGAGCCAACCGTTGCAAAGCAGGGTGTTGATAAGATTTTGGTTGAATTACCTGGTATTAAGACCGCTCAAGAAGAACAGCGTGCTCGTGAACTGATTTCTCGTGCAGCAAAGCTTGAGATGATGGCAATCGATGAAGATCGTGCCATGCGTGCCAATGATATGACACAAATGGAAGCGGCTGGTTTTGAAGACAAACTTCTTGATGATGCGCTAGAACCGAAAGTCAAACATCTTGTCCATGAAATCGCTATTCTTGATGGAACCATGCTTACTGATGCGCAAGTGGGATACGATCAAAACAATCGTCCTGTTATAAACTTTTCGCTCAATTCGGAAGGAGCCCAAATTTTTGGGGACTTTACCGGTAAAAATGTGGGTAAACGTCTTGCGATTGTTTTGGATGGAAAAGTTTATTCTGCTCCGGTTATTAATGAGCGTATTGGCGGTGGTTCAGGTCAGATTAGTGGTAACTACACGACGGAAGAAGCGAATGACCTCTCAATCGCTTTACGTTCAGGGGCATTGCTGGCACCGATTTATATGATGGAAAAACGTTCTGTTGGTCCTAGTTTGGGTGCGGACAGTATCAGAGCGTCATTATTGGCGCTTATCAGCGGATTCGTATTGGTGATCATCTTTATGATGTTTTACTACGGACTAGCGGGCGTTATTGCTAATTTGGCGGTTGTGATCAATCTTTTTATTATTTTGGCCATGATGTCTTTGTTGGGGGCAACGCTAACGTTACCTGGTATGGCGGGGATTGTTCTGCATATAGGGCTTGCCGTAGACGCGAATATTATCATTAATGAACGTGTTCGTGAGCAGCTGCGCTTAGGTTCTTCAACTGCCAATGCGATTAAAGAGGGTTATGCCAAAGCGATGCGTGCGATTTTGGATTCTAATGTGACACAGATTATTGCATGTACCATTTTATACATATATGGAACGGGTGCTGTCAAAGGATTTGCGGTAACGCTCAGTATGGGAATTTTGGCATCGATGCTCACGGCAATCGTGGGAACATATGGAATTTATCAACTCTTTATGGATCGAATTGAGAAAAATAAGAACTATGCTTTATGGTTCGGTATGACGAGAAAAGGTAAATAATCATGGAACTGTTTAAAGAAGACAAGATTTATAACTTTCTGGGCAAAGGAAAAATCTTTTTTGTTGCTTCATTCGTTTTGTTTTTCTTGGCCATAGGTTTAATAGCGACGAAAGGGTTTTCATTCGGGATTGATTTCACCGGCGGTACCGTTGTTCAGGTTAAGTATACGGATGTTGCTCCGATTAGTAAAATACGGGAGCATTTGGCTAAGAATACTCTTTTTGAGCATGCTACTGTGACTGAATTTGGCTCTCCTCAAGAGATTATTATCAAAACTCCGGCTTCAACAGACGGCCTTAGCAAAGATATTGGTGACACTGCCAAGGAAGTATTAAAAGGGACGGGTAGTTTTGAAATTCGCCGCGTCGATATGGTAGGGCCGAAAGTTGGAGATGAACTTCGGACAAAAGGGCTAACTGCCTTTTTACTCACATTGATGGCGATTATGGCGATGGTAACGTTTCGATATGAATGGCGTTTTGCCTTGGCTGCTGTTATCGCGATTGTTCATGACATCGTCATTACGTTTGGATTTGTTTCTTATTTTGAGATTGATTTTAACATTGAAAGCGTTGCGGCGTTGTTGATGATTTTGGGATATTCGATTCATGATACCATTATTGTTTATGATCGTATACGTGAGCACATTCAGGAGAGTAAAAATACCGATTTTGTAATGATCGTTAATGAAGCGGTTTCTCGTACGCAGTCTCGTACAACACTGACGTCATTGACGGTATTTTTTGTGGTTTTAACACTCTTTGTTTTTGGTGGAGATATTATGATAGGCTTTAGTTTTCCTATGCTTATCGGTGTTATTGTGGGTACGTACAGTTCGATTTTTGTTGCAGCGCAGCTCGTTGTATGGACAGGATTCAGTGTTGCAGGGTACCGTCAAAGTATGGCGGAAAAAGCTAAAAATGCGGCAGAAAGAGAAAAAATGCGTGCTCAATACGAGCAGGGCATTGTTTAACTAGGAGTTTTTTTGAATTACGTCCCCAAAGATATTGAAGCCAAATGGCAAAAATTTTGGCTTGAAAATAAAAGTTTTGAGCCAAGTGAAGATTTTAGCAAAGAGAAAAAATACATCTTAAGTATGTTCCCTTTTCCCAGCGGAAGACTTCATATGGGGCATGTGAGAAACTATACGCTCAGCGATACCTTCGCGCGTTATTATCGGCAGCAAGGGTTTAATGTTCTCCATCCTATCGGTTTTGACAGCTTTGGTATGCCCGCTGAAAATGCGGCGATCAAAAACGGTTCCCATCCAAAAGGGTGGACGTATGACAATATCGATTACATGAAAAAAGAGTTTGCATCTCTTGGTTTTTCATTTTCAAAAGATCGAGAACTTGCTACCAGCGATGAACTGTATACGAAGTTTGAGCAGGGTTTCATCATTGATATGTATGAAAAAGGGCTGCTTTATCGTAAAAAAGGGATGCTGAACTGGTGTCCGCATGATATGACGGTATTGGCAAACGAACAAGTCGTGGACGGATGTTGCTGGAGATGCGATACTCCCATCGTCAAAAAAGACATGAATCAGTACTACTTCAAGATCACCCAATATGGCGATGAACTCTTGGATGATTTACATAAACTTGAGGGTGGTTGGCCAAAACAGGTTCTGACCATGCAGGAAAACTGGATTGGAAAATCCAATGGTTTGGCATTTGATTTGCTCTTTGACGATGAAAGCAAGACAAAGTTAAGTGGTTTGTTTGAAAGTTTTGATGTTTTTACAACCCGTCCTGATACTATTTATGGTGTTTCGTATACGGCACTAGCACCTGAGCACCCAATCGTATCGTATATGATTGACAATGCGTTATTGGATGCTGCAGTTGTCTCGCAGATCAAAGAGATGAAAAACAGCTCATCGATTGATCGTCAAAAAGAAAAAAGCGGTCTTTCGTTAGGATTGAACGTTATTCATCCGCTAACGAAAGAAAAAATTCCGGTATGGATTGCCAATTTTGTTTTGATGGATTACGGCAGCGGTGCGGTTATGGCGGTTCCTGCTCATGATGATCGTGATTTTGATTTCGCAAAGAAGTATGATTTGCCAATTCATGCGGTTATCAAGCCGCTTGAGGGTGAATTGGATTTAAGCAAAGCGTATACAGAAGTTGGCGTATTGTTTAATTCAAAGCAGTTTGATGGAATCAATTCCAAAGAGGCTCAAAGTAAAGTGATTGAGCATTTTGAGAGTGAAAAAATCGGACAAAAAACGACCAATTACAAACTCAAAGACTGGGGTGTTTCCCGTCAGCGTTATTGGGGTGCACCGATACCGTTTGTCCATTGTAACGACTGTGGTTTGGTGATGGAGAAAAAAGAGAATCTCCCTATCGCTTTGCCTCATGATGTGGAAATTACGGGAGAGGGTAACCCTCTGGAAAAACATCCGACATGGAAACATTGTAAATGTCCTACATGCGGTAAAGATGCGATACGTGAAACCGATACGATGGATACATTTGTTGAATCCAGCTGGTATTTCTTGCGTTTTTGTGCCTCTCCAAAAAATTGGGAAAGCGAAGCGTTTTCAGCTGAGCAGATCAAATACTGGATGGGTGTGGATCACTATATCGGGGGGATTGAACATGCTATTTTGCATCTACTCTATGCCCGTTTTTTCACTAAAGTATTTAGAGATTTAGGCTATGTAGAGTTTGATGAGCCGTTTGATCGTTTGTTGACGCAGGGAATGGTTCTCAAAGACGGGGCAAAGATGTCCAAGTCCAAAGGCAATACCGTTGATCCTGATGCGATTATCGAAAAGTACGGTGCGGATACCGCGCGATTGTTTATCCTTTTCGCCGCTCCTCCGACGCAAGAGTTGGAATGGAACGACAGTGCTGTTGAAGGGGCATTTCGGTTTTTAAAACGGTTTGCCGATCGAAGCCAGTTTGCGCAAAAAACAGCCAACTTGCCAAAAATTGATCATTCAACACTTAGCAAAGAAGAAAAAACAGCCCGTAAAAAAGTCTATGAAGCACTCAAGCGCGCCCAAGAAGTGTACAATGAGCGTTATACGTTTAACACGATGATCGCAGGTGTCATGGAAGCGATGAATGCACTGAATGAACAAAACAATGCAAAAGTTTGGACAGAGGGGTATTGGGTTTTGACCTCGATTCTCGAACCGATTGTCCCGCATCTGTGTTGGGAACTTTCGCATACCCTTTTCGGCGGTAAAAATTTAGGTGCACAAAACGTATGCGAAGAGGTTTTCGAAGTGGATGCTCTTACGTTTGGGGTCTCGGTTAATGGAAAAAATCGTGCCACGATTGAAGTGGGAGTTCAAGAATCCGAAGAAACGATTATTGAGATAGCCAAAGCGTCCGTTGAGAAATGGATAGAGGGAAAAGAGATTGTCAAGGCAATCGTTATTCCCGGTAAATTGGTCAATTTGGTCATCAAAGGATAAATATGCGTATGTTTGCAGGGTGTATAATGGCGATGATAATATTCACAGGATGTGGATATGTGAGTGCTGCCCATTATGCACAATCGGTTGTCGGAGAGAGTGTCAGTACGGAAGTGTTAATATCGGCAGAAGACCCTCAAAATACTGTTATTATCAAAGATGCCGTGGATACAGCCGTTATTACCAAGTTTCGCACGTCATTAACCTCCAAAAATGCTTCTAAAACGCATTTGAAGATTCAAATTACATCGGTTAGTTTTTCACCGTTGCGCTATGATACCAATGGATACGTTGTTACGTATCGAACAACGCTAAGCATGGGGATACATCGCAATACTCTTGGTAAATCAAAGGGATATTCTACGTCAGGTATGTATGATTTTGACATAGAGCCAAATGCGATTATTTCTGATAAGGCTCGTTTTAGTGCGATTAGTTTGAGTGCACAAAAGGCGATTGATGCGTTTATTGCGCAAATTGCAGCAGAAGGTTCGAATCCACCTAAGGAATAGGCTATGACGATTAATCAAATTGTACGTAACACCGTAGAACGTTTGAAGAGTGAGGGGAAAGTCTGGACTCCTGATCTTTATGCCGAAGCTTTTTGTATTGAAGCTAAAAAAGCAGGTGTTAAAGTGGAAGACTGCCAGGGTATTGACCGCTTTACCCCGTTGATGGATAAAAAAACACTGGATGAAGTGAAGCAGTATCGGGTTAAGACTACGGCAGAGTTGGTGCGATTTTTAATCTCAAAGATGAGCCGTTTGAATCCAAGTGAAGCATCGATCCTGGTAGAAGTATTGAGTGAATTGACCAAAACCATTGCGATGAGTGTCAAAACCTTGCATAATCGTGATGCATCTGCTCTTGCTAAAAAAACGATTTCCTTGATTGAATCGCAAGCAGGGAAAACGCAAATCGATCTTTTAAAGCAGGCATGGGAAAATTTCTTGAGTGTCTATGATGACAGCTTTTTGGATAAATTATCGGATTTTGGAGAGGTAGATTCCGCTAATCTACAAAAAACGATTGAAGGACTGCGTGTTGATACTGCTTCAGCTCAAGTAGGTGATCTAACTCGCATAGCACAGTTAGTGGTAATGGGGCTATCACCATCCATAGCACCGAAGTTGGATGATAAAACAACCATATTGACACAGAAACTACACGAAAATCCTGATTATCTCTCTCATGAAGCGTTTGAAAAAGAGATAAAAGCGGCGATTGCGATGCGTATTGCTCTGGATAAACAAAGCGTTGAAGAGATGGTAGGGGCACTTGATGAACTTTTGGAAAAACTTTCGGTACAATTGATCGATCTTATAGAGCGCAGTGAAAGTTCAACGACTGAAATACGGGATGTCAAGCGGAATCTTGAAGCGCTTGAGTCTGATAGACCCAAAGATTTTAAAACAGCGCATAAGCGTTTATATACGATTGCTACTGCACTGGAAGAAAAAGTAGAAATACTAAGTAAGGATTTGCGTTCTCATAATCTCAAAGTCAATGAGATGGGGCAAAAAATAGCTACGTTGGAATCCCAACTGGCAGTTGCGACACAGGCATCCAGAGAAGATTTTTTAACCAAACTGCTAAATAAGCGTGCCCTCGAAGAGATTATTGATATCAAAGAGGCAGAATACATTCGTTATGAGCGTAATTATTGCGTTGCTATGCTGGATCTGGACTTTTTCAAATCGGTAAACGATACTTATGGACATGAAGCAGGGGATGCGGTACTCAAAGCCTTCGCTCAAATCCTCAAAGATGAAGTTCGCGTAAACGATACGGTTGGGCGTTTTGGTGGAGAAGAGTTTATAGCGATTTTGGGAGATACAGACCTTTCAGGTGCAAAAACGTTTGGAGAGAAGGTACGCGGGCACGTAGAAGAAGCCCATTTTATGTATCAGGGACAGCGAATAGCCGTGACTGTCAGCATTGGGATCGCACAGCGCAAAGACTATCCATCCTTGGAAACGCTCAAAGTCGGTGCGGATGAACGTCTGTATGATGCAAAGCATAAAGGGCGCAACCGCGTAGAGGCATGATGGATCTCGAATCGTTTTTAGCCTCAAAACCACTTTTTTACGATGTTATTGATTATGATCGGTTCCCAAAAGCGTATAAAACTATTGCCCATTTACTGCATCTTCCAAAGATTATTCATATTGTGGGAACGAACGGAAAGGGGAGTACAGGACGGTTCTTGGCTACTGCCTTACATCGTTTGGGTAAAAAAACGGGGCATTATACTTCTCCGCATATCATGCAGTTTAATGAGCGGATCTGGATTGATGGCGAAAATATTGCTGATACTCGTTTGGCAACGGCACATGAAAAACTTATGGGATTTTTGGACACTCAAACCGCAGAAGCGTTGAGCTATTTTGAGTACACGACATTGTTGGCAATGGTGGCGTTTGAAACGTGTGAGTATGTTGTCCTGGAAGCAGGACTTGGCGGTGAGTTTGATGCGACCAATGTTTTTGATAAGGTACTCAGCATCTTTACCCCCATTGATTTTGATCATGCCGCATTTCTAGGTTCAACGATTGAATCGATCGCATCGACGAAACTGCGCAGTATGCGTTCCCAAGCTCTCTTGGGGATTCAAAAACACGATGAGGTTGAGAGGATAGCCCTCGAGATCGCATTAAGTAAAAACACATCCTTGTATAAGCTGCAGGAACGTACAAATACACGGATAGATTCTCTAGGATTACAACTTGCCAAAAAAAATAAACTCAGCGATTATTTACGCGATAATTGCGTACTTGCAATGGCAGCGTTTGAGTTATTGGGCTATACAGTGCAAGAAGCCTATTTTGATCAAAATGCTCTTTTTGGAAGGCTTAGTCGGATTTTACCGAATGTAACGCTGGATGTTGGGCATAATGCCCTTGCCTCAAGCGCAATTGCTCAAGAGTTTATGGACCAAAAGATAACACTGATCTACAACAGCTATGCAGACAAAGACTATCGCCAGATTCTGAGCCTTTTGGCTCCGATCATTGATACAGTGGCGATTATTTCCGTAGAAGAGGAGCGTATTGTCGCTCGCCCTTTACTGGAGTCTGTTTTAGAAGAGATGGCGCTGAAATATGAATTGTTTGAATCCATAGATCCGAAGAAAGAATATCTCGTCTTTGGTTCCTTCAGTGTAGCCGAAGCATTTTTAAAGAGGATGAATAACCCATAATGTCACAAGAGCGATTTTACGAATATCTAAAAAACAATCCTAAAAATCGATGCGATATCATCGTCTGTGAGGATGCAAAAGAAGCGGGAGAGCTGTCAGATGTTGCCAGATTTTTAGATATCGATACGGTTATCTTTCCTGATTTTCGTGCCATGTATATGGACGATTTACGCCCATTTGGTGAAGAGCTGTTCGCCCTTTTTACAGCATTGCGTACCTATTATAAAGCAGACAAAAAACCGTTGGTTATTTCACCGCTTAAAACGCTTTTGTACCCTATGCCAAAAGAGGGATTATTGCAATCCATCGATATCGAGTTTGCTTCCCGTATTGATTTGACTGATTTAAAGCAGACATTATTGCGTTGGGGATATACGTTTGTAGATATGGTAGAGATGGAGGGCGAAGTCTCTCATCGCGGTGATATTTTGGATATTTATATCCCTGGTGAAGAAAATCCGCATCGTATCAGTTTGTTTGACGATGAAATAGAAGAGATCAAAGCCTTTGATGTAGAGACACAGCGTACTCTTTCAGAAGAATTGGCGTCTATTAGTGTGACGAGTGCTTTTTTCTCTCTGGACGAGGCCCAATATAGCCGTTTTGAAAAAGATATTTCTTCCTGTGAAAGTGACAGTTTTGTCAAAGACATCGCATCGTTAGGATTTTGGGTTTTAGGCGATGAGGGGAGTGATTTCACATTGGGCAAAAATGTGATGCGCTTACGCGAAATGAAAAGCCTCTTGGATGAATCATACGGGATGAATCATCCAGTGTTGCCAAGAGAACATTTGGAGTGCGCTGTTATCCCCGACGCGGTGAACTATTCATCATTGATTGCCCCTAATTTGGAAATACTTCGCGGTGTTCATAAGAAGAAAAAGTTCACGATCATCGCAGCCAATGAGATGCAGCTCAAAGCGGCGGGGATTTTTGATCTTACGGGCTTATTGGTAAAAACAGCTGGTATGGTTTTAAATCTAATCGGTCCCGATGAGGTGATCGTTTCACTTAATAAACATGAGAAAAAACGCCGCCGCCGTAAAACCTCGATTTTGTTGGATGATCTTAAAGTAGGGGATTACGTTGTCCACGAAGAGTACGGCGTAGGGATATTTGAGGGGATTGAGCAAGCAGAGATATTGGGTGCGATCAAAGATTTTGTTGTTCTCAAATATATGGGGGATGACAAACTGCTCCTTCCGGTTGAAAACCTCGATGCTATTGATCGTTATATCGCATCGGGATCACTACCTGTCCTTGATCGTCTGGGCAAAGGGAGCTTTGGAAAACTTAAAGAGTCTGTGCGTATGCGCCTGTTTGAGATTGCGTCAGAGATTGTTGGCATTGCGGCAAGCCGTGCATTGATCAAAGCATCGGTGATGAATGTCGATGCAGGAGAACTGCGCCGTTTTCAAAATGCAGCAGGGTTTGATTATACCCCTGACCAAACCAGCGCAATAGCTTCGATAGTCAGCAATTTGGGCTCTGGGCATATCATGGATCGTCTTCTCAGCGGTGATGTTGGTTTTGGAAAAACCGAAGTGGCTATGAACGCTATTTTTACTGCCGCACGTGGAGGGTATCAGACCTTATTGGTCGTACCTACGACCCTATTGAGTTCACAGCACTTCACCTCGCTTAAAACCAGACTGGGAGCATTTGGATTACGCGTTGCCAAACTGGACCGTTTTGTCACTGCAAAAGAAAAAACCGCAACACTAAAAGCCCTTTCTTCTGGTGAGATAGATTGTGTTGTCGGTACACATGCGCTGTTCAATGTCAGCTGTGCGAAGCTTGGGCTGGTTATCATCGATGAAGAGCACAAGTTTGGGGTCAAACAAAAAGAGAAACTCAAATCCCTCTATGATAATGTCCATCTTCTCTCTATGAGTGCCACACCGATCCCTCGCAGTCTCAATCAAGCACTTAGTTCTATAAAAACCATGAGTGAATTATTAACCCCTCCGAGTGAACGTCTGGGTGTGCGTACGTTTGTTAAAAACTACGATGAGATGCTGATCAAAGAAGTAATCTTGCGTGAGCTTCGTCGCGGCGGTCAGCTCTTCTACGTACACAACTCGATTGACTCGATGGTGATTAAATCGGGAGAGCTTAAAGCGATTCTCCCAAATCTGCGTATCTTGATCCTCCACTCTCAAATCAGTGCTACAGTGACCGAAGAGGAACTCAAAAAATTCGAGGATCGTGAATACGATGTATTGCTGGCAACCTCGATCATCGAATCGGGGATTCATATGCCCACGGTCAATACGATGATTATCGATGGAGCGGATCGATTCGGGATGGCAGATTTGCATCAGCTAAGAGGGCGTGTAGGGCGTGGACACATTGAGGGGTATGCCTACTTTATTGTAGATGATAAAGATAATCTCACTGAAGAGGCAAAGAAACGGCTTGTGGCACTGGAATCGAACTCCTTTTTGGGAAGCGGATCGATGTTGGCGCATCATGATCTCGAAATACGTGGTGGTGGAAATCTCGTAGGGGATGCCCAAAGCGGTCATATTAAAAATATCGGATATGCGCTTTATTTGCGCATGCTCGAAGACGCGATCAAGATTCTCACCAATCAAACGACTACTGTACGGGCAAAAGTGGACATAAAACTCACCGTAAGCGCCTTTATCAGCGATGAGGTCGTACGCGAAGACCGATTACGGCTTGAACTCTATCGACGTCTCAGTCATTGTGAAGAGCCTACCGAGATTTATGAGATCGAAGAAGAGGTCGGGGATCGTTTTGGCAAACTGGACAACCCGACCAAGCAGTTTTTTGAGATTATGGTGATTAAACTGCTTAGTATTGAAAAGAAGATAAAAATGGTCGGCAACTACAATCAAAATATTACGATTGAGTATCTCAACGGTTCCAAAGAGACCTTACAAAGCAAGAGCAAAGATGATGATGATTTGATCGCCACGGTACTGCACTATTTACGTACCGCAAAACCGAAGGTTTTATAATGAGTTTTTGTTCTTATTACGATACGCAGGTGTGTCACTCCTGCTCCATGATTGATCTGTTTTATGCAGAGCAGTTAACCGAGAAAAGTGCCAATTTGCATAAAGTATTGGAAGCTTTTGATGTGCAGGAGTGGTTAAAACCAACCTCCAGTGGGATCAAAGGATTTCGCAATAAAGCCAAGATGGTAGCCAGCAACGGTGAAGAGGGGATTGTACTTGGACTTTCTGAAGAAGTAAGTTTGATTGGATGCCCTTTATACGATGTCAGTATGCAGCAAGTGTTGGAACATGTTCAAAACTGGCTGAGATCTTTGGGGATTAAAGCCTATGATGTCAAAAAGAAAAAGGGGGAGCTTAAATACGTATTGCTAACGCGTAGTTTCCATAACGGCGAGATGCTGCTGCGCTTTGTCCTGCGTTCTCACGGGGTTATTTCAAGACTGCAGGGGAATCTTGAGACGCTCATCGCCACAGCTCCTGAACTAAAAGTGATCACGGTAAATATACAGCCCGTACACATGGCGATTTTGGAAGGGGACGAAGAAATATTTCTTACGGATCAAACACGTCTTGAAGAAAAGCTCAATGAAATACCTCTCTTTATACGACCAAAAAGTTTTTTTCAAACCAACCCTGAAGTGGCGGCGAAGCTTTATAAAACTGTGGCAAAATGGACGGATGAATTACAAGCAAAAACAATTATCGATCTTTTTTGCGGGGTGGGAGGATTTGCACTGCATGTGGCAAATAATGAGCGCAACGTCATTGGAGTAGAGATTGAGAACGAGGCAATCGAATGTGCCAAAGAGTCTGCACAACTTTTGGGTATTGAGACATTGTCGTTCAAAGCACTTGACGCGGTGAGTTTTAGCACAGAAACTTCAAAAGCCCCCGATGTAGTGATCGTCAATCCTCCACGCAGAGGATTGGGTCAAGAGTTGTGCAAATGGCTGGAGAGAGTCTCGCCTAATGATATTATGTACTCAAGCTGTAATGCAGTGAGTCTTGCCAAAGATTTGGAGTGGTTGAAATCGTATGAGTGCGTGAAAGTTCAGTTGTTTGATATGTTCCCGCATACCCAACATTATGAGACATTGGTCCATTTGAAGAAAAAGTAATTTAACCTTCCTTACATACGAATTTTCATATTGTCCTGCAAAATGATATCATCAAACTTATGTGATTTTGAAAGGTGTTTCTTTTTCTTTGCTGGCAGTTTATAGCTTGAAAAATCAAAAATATCCGAGAATTTTGCTTGTAAACCCATACTAATATGATAGCTTTCTTGGGAAATGTTTTGGGTGTACTCAGTCGTAAAGTAGCTGTAATTTAGAGAATATCCATTGTGGGTAGTATTTTGGTTTTGTGTGTACAAATAATTCAATCTAATCTTGTCACTTAAATAATAGTCGAAACTACTAGAATAAGACTCTATTTCCTTTTTCGAAAGTGTATTATAGATTTGCCTTTGATTGAGTAGCGTGTCTATGGTGCCGATGGGTGTTTCAAAACGTTTACCAATTTGAATATAGGTGTCTTTTGTTGTGAGTGTTTCAGATTTGGCATTTGTAATCGGTTCATAACCGGTTATCTTACTGATGCTGTGACCTAGCTCTACAGACAGATCATTAGAAGGTAGGTAACCCAGAGCAAGCCCATTTGAGTATTGACTGACGTTATTGACAATAGAATTATTTTTGTGACTATTTTGATTGAGGTAATTACCACCAACTTTTAGGTATAGGGGAGATTTAAAAGGAGCGATTTCTACAATACTACCTGTTTTAAATACTGTGTCAGAATCTTCAACTTTTAGTTTTACACTTGGTGTGTTGTAAAATAAACCTGAACCATAATTATGATATTTACTTTCAGGGTTAATTTTATAGACGGATATTTTTTTAGCACTTAGCGGTGTATCGCTGTCACTGAGCGTTAGGGCATGGAGGGGATAAGATACTAATAGTAAGATTTCTAGAAAGATATGATGTCTCATATGGATTTAATGGTTTTTTTTGATTTGATCTTCCAAGCGGATGATATGACCGTGTGTATCATGGTAAACTGTCACCAATTGGCTATTCGTACATTGCTGCAAATGGGTATCTTCTAAATGGAAGTAATCGGCATAATCTTTGGAATCATAGAGCAAATGCTCACTTGGAGCCTGATGCCGGTTCAACCTTGACAAGATAAACAAAATAGTCGGTGTTGTGATCAATAAGATGATGGCATGTTCAAAAGTCACACTGCTGATATTTTCAAAAATCCAATCCGCAATTTCTTCACCCGGTACTTTTAACGTAATGATTTTATAAAATATTATCAGTACAGGTTTCCACAAATAGATAAAACCTATCCAAAGCAATAGGGTAGCGATATCCCACAGGATCCTTTTGGTTTTAGGTAACTCACGGCGTTTATTAATAATTAGCGTTTCCATCTTCATCTAACCTTTTTTAGTTAACTTTTGGTGCGCACCACGGTCTGGGCTTACCCATCGAGCCCGACCTTTTTTACTCAATAAAACTTTTGGGAAAGCGGTGACCGCGGTAAATAAATTCAGCAGCCAATAGACAAACGGATACCAGATCATCCAAAAATAGTTTTTCCCCAACCCCTCATCATAATGGCCATCGAGCCATTTGCTCACAGCAAATTGCATCAAACATGCACCGATTAAAATAACGCTGGTTTCATCGGGTAAAATAGGTGAATGAGATGGCATGACATAGGACATCGGTATAAACAAACTAAGAAACCAAACCGTAAACACCAGCACCATACTGTAAGCCCAAATCGTACTGAGCATCAGCTCAACCATCAGCCCCCAAAGATGGGTTTGTTTGGGACGAAACAAAACGGTGAAATTTTTAAACATGACTTGAACCCCGCCCATAGCCCAACGCAAGCGCTGTTTCCATAATCCGCTCAGGGTTTCTGGCATTAAAATCCAGACCAAAGAGCGAGGCTCAAAGCGTACATCCCAGCCGTTGCGTTGCAGTTTCCACGAAATATCAATATCTTCGGTCAGAACATCGGGACTCCAATAGCCCACTTCATGTACGGCAGCTTTACGAAAACCGGTAATAACCCCTGAAACGGTAAATATCCGTCCAAAACTGCGCTGTGCACGTTTGATCATACCAACAATCGACGAAAATTCGCCAACCTGAATTTTGCCTAACAGCGTCGAACGATTGCGTATTCGGGGATTTCCCGTTACGGCAGCAACTTGTGGATAACGGATAAAATGCTTCACCATCCAATGGACACAATGCTTATCAATAAGAGCATCCCCGTCAATACACACCAAATACTCATATTTTGCGAGCAATGAACCTGCTTGAAGCGCTAACGCTTTACCTTGATTTTCGGCTAGATTAACCACTTTTAATTTTGGATTATTTTTGGCTAAATCCACCAATATCTCTAAAGTGTTGTCTTTACTTCCATCGTTAATAGCAATGACTTCAAACTCCGGATAATCTACGTTGAGAGCATACGAAATGGTTTCGACCGCATTTTGCTCTTCGTTGTAGCAAGGGATCAAAATACTTACTCCCTGCCAGCTCTCTTTGTCTCTGAGGGGAGGAATGGTGTATTTAGCGTAAGGCCGTTCGTTTTTGTAATAAAAAAAGATTGCCCCTATGATCCAGAAACTGGACATAAAGAGGGGATAATAGAAGATAAAACCTAACAGTGTATGCCATATTAGATGCAATAAAATAGTAAACGTCATCAAAAATCCTTTTTACTTATACACATGCATGCGCTGCGATTTTTGCGCAAAATCTTGATTAATACGTTCAGCGTCTGGAATATTCTTAAAAACATTATCCGGATAATACGCGATATGATGAATACCCATATCGTATAACTCTTTTATCGTATCGCTCAACTCTTTAGGTGAGATTGGCTCATTATTTCTCCAATTTACTGTCTGTAGTTCCATGACGGTACGTTCAAGTCCACACTCTTCTTGCTTGACATTGTCCACAATACTCTCGTAAAATTTCTTCTTATCCTCTGCTTTTTCCATATACGGCATTGCCATTATGGCTGTGTAATCATACTTTTTGAGAGACTGAGTCAAACCTTCTCCGTACCACTCTTGGGCAAACCAATTGGAAGCTACTTCAGCGTACAAATTGCGGGTTGTTTTGAGTCCTGGATGGCCATCGCGTACTATACCTGCCAACTGAAGTGCAAAATCATCCAAACAATCTGTTTTAAGCGTACACCACTTGTCATAGGCTGCTCTGTTGGCTTTGATTTTTGCCACACTGGCAGGTAATCCCCATTTTTTGTAATGTGATCGAGCAAACTTGCTATCATCTTCATAGTCCGTTAACGTCACATCATCATGAAAAATAATTCCATCAATACGAGACAATTTTGCTAAATCTTCATAGATTTCCCGGATGACTTTCTGGGCGCCTGGTGAAAAAGGAGAGAGTCTCGGATATCCCATATTGAGATGTTCGGTATCAATTTTGAGGGTTACAACCTTATCTTTTGCAGCCGGATTGTTTTTCGGTAATTGCCATGCTAGCATTGGCATCCATGCATAGATGCGCTTGACTTGGGTGCGTGTTACGATTTGCCATGAGGCATGATTAAAGAAATCACTGCGCATCGGAATATTGCGATTGGGAAAATAGACATAGTCCGCAGCCCCATCGCCATCTGGATCGGCAAAAGCTTGCAAATAAACGGTATTAATACCCAGCTTCTTGATACGTTCCAGCAAATCGCCTAGATTTCTCTCCTGCTGTTCAGGATTGGCATCATAAATATAATCCAAATCAATATGAGCCGCTTTGGTAGTGCGATCATCATCGGTGAGATTCGCATTGCGTAATTTCATATCGAGTTCTAGATCTTTGAGGGTCATATCTTTAGCAACCAATATCCGTCGAAGCCCCCATAAGGGAGTGATTTTGGTATTACTTCCATCATCAAGTGTCAGACCTATAGGCATCCCAAGCTGTTGCGCGATTGTACGCACCGTTTTATTGTAGTGTCCATAAGGCCAAACGATGACACGGGGTTTTTGTCCGGTGTACTGCGTTAAAAAAGTATTATTTTCTAATAAATCAGTATAAATACGTTGTTGATAACTTTTTTCATCTTCATATTTTTGGCTTTTGGCTAACCATTGGCGTGTTTTTGCTGCGGGCTGCATATTGCCTTGCGGATTACCCATTATCCCTTTGTGCAGAGAATGGGTATGGCTTGCGATTTCTACGAGGCCGCTTCCTACCATCTCTTTAAGTTCCTCTTGACTTAAAAACTTGTCCCGAGCGATGGTATGTCCATCAAAATCGACGTTCTCTTTTTCTCTCATCCAACTGCCCACCAGCGCGATGACAACAGGAATCTTATATTTCTTGATTATTGGATACGCATTGGCGTAAACGGACTGATACCCATCATCAAACGTCATCAAAACAGCTTTAGAGGGGAGAGCTTTTCCGCTCTTTCGATACTTCAATATAGCATCAATACCGATAAAGTGATAACCGTTATCCATCAACCAACGTATCTGTTGATCAAAATCTGAGGGAGCTACCGCATAGTTTGAATCCAATGTTTCGCTTTTGTTGGATATTTCATGATAGCTTAGTATGGTAAATTCATTGGGATTTTGATCTCGGCTGCATTTATTGGGTAATTCAGTTGCAAAAAGAACGCTACTTAAAAGCGTCATTAATATCAAAGTTAGTTGTATCATGATTAATCGCTTTGGTTAAGATTTCAATCTTACATTATACATTAGGTTCTCTTCGAGATATCCATGTAGGTGAGATACAAACGTACATCAAACTCCAGCTGATGGTAATCGGGTTCGATATGCGTACATAGTGAATAAAACGCTTTGTTGTGCTCTTTTTCTTTGAGGTGGGCTAGCTCATGAACTACGATCATCCGTAAAAAAGGTTCGGGTACTTTTTTGAATAAATGTGAGATGCGTATCTCATTTTTGGCTTTAAGCTTTCCCCCTTGAACACGGGAAACAAAGGTGTGTGTTCCCAATGCAGATTGCAAATCACGTATTTTGGTATCATAATGAACTTTTGTGATGGGAGGAGAGTGGCGAAAATGGCTGTTTTTGAGCTCCATCACATAATCATAGAGACTCTTGTCGGTTGCATAGGCGTGATTGTCTGGATATTTCTTTTCCAGATGACTTCCCAGTTTTCCACTGTTGATGAGGTCTTGAACCTGTGATTTTATGGTCTCGTTGTATCCGTTAATGTACTTTAGCATAGCGAATTATACAAAAGCTTTGTTTCGGTACACTTTGGGAATTATTTGTAAATAGGGCATAGTCAGTGAAAATAGCATTTATAGGCGATATCGTAGGTCGTCCCGGTCGAAGTATCATCAAAGAGCAGTTGAGAAAATTGCGAAAAAGTGAGGGGATAGACTTTGTTATCGGAAATTATGAAAACGCTTCACACGGCTTTGGTCTGACACTCAAAAATGCCAAAGAGCTTTTTGACAGCGGCATTGATGTGATGACCGGCGGTAATCATACGTGGGATAAAAAAGAAATTATCCCTTTGCTAGAGTCATTACCGCTGCTTCGTCCTCATAACTATCCAACAGGCGTTCCGGGCACGGGATGTAAGATATTTGAGGTTGCAGGGGAAAAACTTGCGGTACTCAATATCATGGGACATTATGGAATGCCCTATGTGGATAACGCATTTCGATGTGGCCGCGATACGGTAGAGCTGCTCAAAGAGGAGGGGATAACCTCCATTTTTCTTGATTTTCACGCCGAAGCCTCCAGCGAAAAAAGAGCTATGATGATGTTGTTACAAGGGCGGGTCAGCGGTATCATAGGTACGCACACCCACGTGGGAAGCGATGATTTGCAGATATCAAAAGGGACAGCCTATCTTACGGATATAGGTCTCAGCGGTTGTCGTGACAACGTCATCGGCATGGATGAAAGAGTGCCGTTAGAGCGGTTTATCACGGGAGTTTCAGGGAGATTTGAAGTCCCCGAAAAATGCAAACGGATTTTGCAAGTGGCCGTCATGACGCTGGATGAGGGCAAATGTGTCCAAGCGCAGAAGTTTAAGATCTTTGATGATGGGAGAATGATAATAACCGATGCCTGGATGGAAGAGTGACCGAACTCTCGGACTCGTGGGAGCTGTATAGTGCCATTGAGCGCTTAGATCTGCTTCAAAACTCACAACCCCTTTGGTGGCCACAGCATGGCACGTTTGAAGTCGTTGTAGGTGCAATCCTCACCCAAAATACCCAATGGACCCGCGTCACTGTATCTCTTACAAATCTCGCACAAGCAAATGCTTTAACGCTAGAAGCACTTTCAAGCATTGATCTCGAAATCCTGATGGAACTTATCCGTCCAAGCGGACTGATCAAAGCAAAAGCCGCAAATATTATAAAGCTATGCAAAGCAATACTTGATGCATTTGGCTCATTTGAAGCATTTACCCATGAGGTAAGCAGGCAATGGCTGTTGGCTCAAAGAGGGATTGGCCCCGAGACCGCCGATTCGATCCTGTGTTATGCATGTGAGCGTCAGGTTATGGTGGTTGACAGCTATACGGCCCGTTTACTGCGTGCATTCGGCTATGAGTTTGAGAACTACAGCGCTTTGCAGGAGTGGTGCGAGCGCGGAATACGAGAACATTGTGATGAATCAATATTGCAACGCACCTTTGCCAATTTCCATGGGATGATCGTGGAATATGTTAAACACAATACTAACGGTAAATCCGTTATAATTCCACCATTATTTTTAGGAGTTTAGATGCGTTATTTTATTTTTTCACTATTGGCAGTTGTTTTGTTGGGCGGATGCACCGTAAAAGAGTTCGGGAAGGGTGTGGATGATGGTATCGGTGATGTTAAGCGCGTTATTCGCGGGAACAATAACTAAAAAATCTCTTTAACCCGTCCCACTTCACCGCTCATCAATCGTACTTTGATCCCATGGGGATGTGTAGGTGAGTTGGTGAGGATGTCTCGCACGACCCCCTCGGTGAGGTTTCCTGAGCGTTGATCTTCTTTGAGCACGATGGTTACGCGCTTTCCTGATTGGATATTTTTACGTTCTTTGCCGTCCAAAGTGGACTCCTAGTCTCTAAGATTGAGCCATGAGGGTGGATTGTCAAAACACAATGCACTCTCATTCCAGTCATTTTTCTCACCGTGACGGGCATGCAGCTTTCCGTCGATGTAGATGTATTGGAGTCCAGTTACCGCACTGGTGAGTTTCTTGCCTGCTGCAAGCGCTTTTAAGACAGCTTCTCGACTTTCCATAGATAGATCCTTTAAATAGCTCTTTAAAACACCCGATGGTGCCTTAATAGAACGACTTGCTACTTGAGGGTTTAAGAGTAAAATATTCGGTAGAAATTAGATGATTGATGACTTGAGTATAATATGAGAGGACGGGCAGATAAATCTGCCCAAGGTTAACTAGAGAACAGTTACGTTTTCTGCTTGTGGACCTTTATCGCCTTGACCAACAGTATAAGATACTTTTTGACCTTCTTCTAAAGAAACACGACCATAACCAGTGTGGTTAATTTGACGGAAATGTACGAACAAATCTTTGTCTCCGTTGTCTTGTTGGATAAATCCAAAACCTTTTTCACTGTTGAACCATTTAACTGTTCCGTTTACTGTAGCTGCCATGTGGTAACCCTTTATTGTTAATACACCTTGTTTCCAAGATGGTCGAAAATCTAATATTGGAGTATTCTAAAGGGTAATCATACTGTTGACACGAAGTCTCTAATAAAACACTTACCTAAAGATGAAACTCTAAAAATCATCTTTCTATGACTTAATTATAGCTGAAAAATATTAAATCTGCAAGGAATGATTTAGTAATTTGACCTTGGTTGGTTAGAATTTGAGAAAAATTAGGTGAATACTATGAATAATGTAACAAAAGAAGAAGCTATAAAGGGTGCATTCATGGGTGCAATCGTTGCAGATGCCCTGTGTTTAGGGAGTCATTATGAATACGATGCACAGAAAATCCACAAAGCATATGGCAATAAGCCCATTGAAAAGTTTATGTCACCGGGTGAAATGATGGGGGGACAGACTCACGGTATTGGCTGGGGAGAGCGTAACTATCATCCAGGCAAGAGTGCAGGGGGAACCACAGACTATGGTGATTATAATATCGTTGTCTTGGAACACTTGGCAGCCATCGCCAATCCACCCAGAGCATTTAATGTGGCTACGATGATCCCGCATTGGATGAATCGTTTGGAAAACGGCTGGGGTTCATGGATATGTACGATGACCAAAGAAACTTATTCGCAGATAAAAAATGGATTTGGGATTGAACAGTTGGGTGGTATTTCCAATGCCATGGCAATACGTCATGTTGCGGCACATGCGTATTATGAAACCGAAGAAGAACTGGCGGATGTCGCACGTAAAACGATGTTTACCCATAAAAGTTCCGAAGCGCTTGGTGGAGGGGAGTTTTTTGCCCGTGTGACGCATCGTGTCATTAACGGTGCGACACCTCAAGACGCGATTGAATCCGTAGCGGTACAAATGGGCGGATTTTTTGAGACAAAAGTCGCTCAGGCTATCGCCAAGTATAAAGAAGCCACAAATCCAGATGCTCCATTGTCACGTGAACCTTTTGTCGATGATTTGGCTTTGACCAGTATGGCACGGCTTTGGGATATCGGGCGCTCTGAGCCGATCAAAGTAGGAAAAGCAAGTCCGACAGAGGGAACATTACCAGGAGCTGTCTATTTTATTCTCAAATATGCAGATGCACAAGACGGGTTAAAAAAAGCTCTGCAAGCCAACGCGATGGTCGGCGGTGACAATGCGTCACGCGGTATCGCCATAGGGATGGTCTTGGGAGCGTATCAAGGAGTTAACGCTATTCCAAAAGAGTGGCAAGAAACACTGGATCAATGGGATTATTGTGATAAGCTACTGGATCAGCTTCCATTGTTGAAAAATAGGGGATGAGTATGAAAGAAACAAACATTTATGAAACAGACGAGTTAGTATCCCAATATTGTGATTTTCAATATTCAGATGAGTATTTTGGTGTCATGAATTTTGCCAAAGCCTGTGCCCAAAAGGCAGCTGAGTATTCAAAAAGCACACAGCGCAAAAGAGCATTAGACTTAGGCTGTGCAACAGGACGTGCATCGTTTGAATTAGCCCGATTTTTTGATCATGTGGATGGTATTGATTATTCGCAAGCTTTTATAGATGCGGCAGTGGAACTGCAAAAAAATAGCCGTATCCGTTATGCTCAAAATGCAGAGGGGGAGTTTAAAAAGCAAATCCTGATTGAACTGGATGCATACGACTTCCAAGAGTCAAGTCCAAAAGTGGCATTTTTTCAAGGAGATGCCTGTAATTTAGCGCCTGAGTTTAAAGAGTATGATCTAATCATGGCGACCAATCTCATAGACCGTTTGTATCAACCTCAATTGTTTTTGAACACTATCCATGAAAGAATTAATACGGGCGGATTTTTAGTTCTAACATCACCTTATACCTGGTTGGAAGAATATACGCAAAAAAAGTTTTGGATAGGCGGATATGTTGATGAAAATGGACGTGAAGTTTCTACCTTAGATGGGTTAACGAAACTGCTAAGCCCGAATTTCGAGCTTATTACGGTAGAAGATGTCCCGTTTGTTATCCGAGAAACTGCCCGCAAATTCCAACACACGATTTCTCAAATGTCGGTGTGGAAAAAGAGATAAAGATTAGACTTTCGATTGCACCGTAATCTTGGTGGCTTCGAATAGTTCTGCCGCTTTGGCGATCATCGGTTCACTGAGAACATCGGAACCGTCAAATTCTTTCACGCTCGTCTCATCGCATTGCGCGACACAGCTTCCCACACTTACTTCAGATTCTTCGATCATTGATACAGGTTCGACCAGTGGCTCGCTGGGAATATCTTCTGCTTGTTGGGGTTCATTGGCAGGTTTGTTGCAGGCTTGCGATTTTATTACGGTATCAATACCATAAACTTCGCGGACAAATTGACGAATAATTCCAAAACTGTTTTTGAGCAGTTCCTTATCATCCCCTGCGGCACAGCTCTCCCATGTAAGGGCATTGTCTTCATAAGAGAGAAAGGAGACATTACGTTCAAAGCATTCGCCCAAAGTGATACTGCGATCGCGTATTTTGTCACAGAGAAGTTCAAAAAGGGATTTTATAGGGGTGTCAGGTACAACATGAACATTTTCCTGCTGGACAGGGTGTGTTTTTTGAATCGTTGGGATATCGTGCATCGGTGTACGGGACTCAAGGGATTCGATCATCTCATCGATCTCTTTGATCTTTAGTGCTTCGATCATTTTAAAAAGGATGAGGCTGATAACAAAACCGCCGTCCGCATTGATAGCAAAGAGAGTTTTGGCATCACTGAGGATTCGAAAAAAGCGTTCGATAATCAGAGGGTTAAATCGGTGATCTCCCTCATAGAGTTTTTCTTTGAGATACGCTATTAGCTCATCGACGACCATCTCTGCTTCATAGCTTTCCAACTCTTTGAGTTTTTGGATCAAAACAGGACGGTCTTTGGCAAAAATCGCTTCAAAAAGAGTATCGATGTAAGCCGGATCCAAAAGTCCCAACATATCGGCTACCGTTTGGATGTCTACGAACCCTTTGGAGTAGATGATAGCCTGATCGAGAAGAGTGAGGGTATCACGAAGACTCCCAGAGCCGCTGCGCGCCAATATATCCAAGGCTTCGTTTTGAAACTCTATATTTTCGAGATGGAGAATATGAGAAAGATGATGAACGATGTTGGGATGACTGATACGTTTAAAACGAAAGTGCTGGGTACGGCTCAAAATGGTCGCAGGCAATTTCAGAGGATCGGTGGTTGCAAGGATAAATTTTACATATTCAGGAGGCTCTTCGAGAGTTTTTAATAATGCGTTGTGTGCCTCTTTGGTAAGCATATGGACTTCATCGATGATGAATATTTTATATCGACCGCTTGCAGGGCGGTATTTCGTATGCTCTATCAAATCGCGAATGTCATCGATCTTTCGGCTGGAGGCAGCATCCATCTCGATGATATCGATATGACGCCCTTCGTTGGCCATCATACAATTGGAACACACATCGCACGGAGCAGAGGTTGGACCCTCATCGCACATCATTGATTTGGCGAGTATCCGTGCGGTAGAGGTTTTCCCGCTCCCGCGCAGTCCTGAGAAAAGATACGCGTGAGAGAGGCGTTTGCTGTCCAGTGCCAATGAAAGGGTTTGAGAGATGCTCTCTTGGCCGATCAGTTCTTCAAAACGTCTTGGACGGTATTTGAGTGCTAAGACTTCGGATTTTTGACTCATATGTTTTCTCCTAGCCATTCACGGGCGGTTTTACGTAAGCTTTCCGGATTCTCGGATGCAAAAAACTTCAGTTGGGTATGCTCAAAACGCTGTGTGAAATCGTAATGTTGCTCTAGATATTCGACAATCGCTTCACCGGAGTGGATAAGGGTGCTTTTCCCCTTAAAATAGGTATGAATCGCATCGGAAACGAGAGGGAAGTGAGTGCATCCCAAAATAATTGCATCGGGAGCTTTGGGAAGATCTTTGAAATAGTGATGCAGGGTACTTTGCAATATCTCTCCCTCATACAGGCCTTCTTCAACGATAGGGACGAGCAGTGTGGTGGCAATGGCACTGAGATTATGGTAGCCAAGCTCTTGAAGACCTTTCTCATAAGCTTGTGATTTTACGGTGGCTTTAGTCCCGAGGATCAAAATATCGGCATCAGTATCGGGGGTTGCATTTTTGAGGGCAAGTACGCCCGGATTAACCACGCCGATAACATCGCATTGGCTGTGCAGACGCATTTCGCTCAGAGCATAAGCGCTGACGGTGTTGCACGCGGTGATCAGTAGATCGATTTCAAAGTTTTTGAAAAATTCAAGGGCTTCAAGGGAGTAGCGGATAATGGTATTTTGGTCTTTGACCCCATATGGGACACGGGCGGTATCACCAAAATAGATGATCTCTTCAAAAAGCTTATGCTCAAGCAATGATTTAACGACGCTTAAGCCTCCAACGCCGCTGTCAAAGACTCCAACACGCATCTTATTTGGCCGATTCGCCGTTGTTCATGCTGTCAAGGAACTCAGCATTGCTTTTGCTTTTCATCATGGTGTTGTACAAGAATTTCAATGCTTCCACTTCATCTTCTTGCTTATGCAGCATTGAGCGTAAAATAAAGACTTTTTGTAAAACGTCTGCACCGATAAGAAGCTCTTCTTTACGTGTTCCTGATTTGAGAATATCGATTGCAGGATAGATGCGTCGCTCAGAGATCTTACGGCTGAGAACGACTTCGGAGTTACCAGTACCTTTGAACTCTTCAAAAATAACCTCGTCCATTTTACTACCGGTTTCAACCAATGCCGTAGCGATGATGGTCAAACTTCCGCCGTTTTCGATGTTACGCGCAGCACCGAAGAAACGTTTTGGTTTGTGCAAAGCGTTTGCATCAACCCCTCCAGAGAGGACTTTTCCGCTGCTTGGTGTGACGGTATTGTACGCACGAGCAAGACGGGTAATGGAGTCTAGCAAGATAACAACATCTTTGCCAAGCTCTACGCGGCGTTTTGCTCGCTCGATCACCATTTCGGCAACTTTGACGTGGTTTTTTGCAGGTTCATCAAACGTTGAGCTGTACACTTCGCCTTTAACCGAACGCTCCATATCCGTAACTTCCTCTGGACGTTCATCTACGAGCAAGACCATAAGTTCGATTTCTGGGTGATTGTTGGTAATCCCGTGAGCGATCTCTTTCATAAGCTCTGTTTTACCGGATCGTGGAGGTGCTACGATGAGCCCGCGCTGTCCTTTTCCTACGGGAGAAAAAAGATCCATCATACGTCCCGTAAGCTTGGTCGCATTGTATTCCAGTGTAATTTGT
The DNA here is from genome assembly GCA_030692765.1 of Sulfuricurvum sp. GTDB lineage: Bacteria > Campylobacterota > Campylobacteria > Campylobacterales > Sulfurimonadaceae > Sulfuricurvum. The sequence goes on along the minus strand of JAUYUB010000010.1, from coordinate 78,078 downwards.
TCTAATGCATAAAGAGGGGTAAGATTTTCAAAAAGAGGACGTTTTTTCGATTCTTCAGGCGGAAGATAATTGATTGCTTCCACTTTAAGAAGGGCGTAATATCGCTCTTGGTCTTTTGGTGCACGTACTTGTCCTGTAACGATATCTCCATTACGTAGAGCAAAACGTCGGATTTGTGTGCTGGAAACATACGCATCGTGCATTGAATCACTAAAGCCCTGATCGATAGCACGTAAGAAACCGTAACCGTCTTGCATAATCTCTAAAATACCCGTAAAGAGGATAAATCCACCTTGCTGTACCTGTGTTTTGAGGATTTCGAAGATCAGATCCTGGCGTTTTAGCTCATTGGGATCTTCGACATTCAATGTACTTGCAATGGCAAGCAACTCTTCAAGTGACTTCGTTCGAAGTGCTTCAATGGTGAATCCATCTACAGGGGTATGCGTACGATTTTTGGAGTTATTACGAGGAGTAGTGGTTTTTACGTTTTCGCTCATTATGAAAGAAGCCTTAGTGTGTATGTAGATTTTTGGTGTGAGATATGCAGTTGCAAAATAGTAATGTATGTATGCTGACATTATAACAATCCATCATAGGGTTGTCAAGCCACTACTTTTTTTCATTTCTCATGATTTTCTCACGTTGAATCCATAAAATACCATCATGCTATTTTAATGATGAGGTTTTAATATGACAATGAGAGCTAGATGGGTGTACAGCGCTATCTTAATTCCATTTTTGGGGTATGCGATCAGTTTTAATGATCTTTGTGAACGGGCTTATACTGTTTCGGAAGAAATGGTTCAATCCAATGGCCGTATCAATGCTATCGGTTTTGAAAAAGCCTCAGCAATGGCTTCTGAGCCTCTGGGCATTGAAACATCCGCCAAAAAAGTAAAAGGTAATGGCTCTATTAACAGTGGTAACAGCGGTACAGAGTATGGGGTTATGGTGGATTATTCGCTTAGAAATCCATCCTTGCGTTTGGCACAGGAATATGAATTTGACCTAATAAAAAAAGGGGCTCAATTTGATCTAGCTGCTCAAAAGGGAGAGATACAAATCGGATTAAAACGTGATTGGCTAGTGTATGGATTAGAACAAGAACGCACTTCAATCTTTGTTGACAAACGTGATTTCTCCCATAAAGCATACCAAGCCGGAGAGAAAAAGTTTCAAGCGGGGCGCTTGTCGCGTCTGGAACTGTTACGTCTGGAGAGCGAATATCACTCGACGCTGCAAGAAGTAGCAGTATCTTTAATGGAGACTGAACATGCACAACATCGTCTAAAAGTAGCGTCTATGATGATGGACGAAGTACGCATTGAGGATATGCCGTTTGTATATATAGATTCTTCTATGTTAGACGATCACCTAAGAGATGCCCCTGTGTTAAAATCACTGAAAACACGTATAGAGGCATTGGATGCATCCATCACGACACTGAGGCATTCAATGGTTAAATCCGTATCTGTCGGATTAGGAATGACACAGGAACCTACACAAAACAGTCTGGATTTTCGTCTCACGTTCCCCTTGGCGCTGGGCAGTAAAAATGATAATAAAATTGCTGCTTTAATGAGCGAACGCAGTGCTCTTGTCCATTTATCGGAAATCACTAAACAAAAACTTCAGCTAAGTGTGGGTGGAATGTTGGAGCATCTAGGTGAGCGTGAAAAGAGAATCCAGATACTGGGTGAAAATGAAAAGGAGTATGAAACTCTCTTTACAATGGCACAAAAAGGGTATGAAGGGGGAAAAATGGGGCAGTTTGAATACTTGGCTGCCAAAAATGTCTATTACGATGCCCGTTTGCGTACGCTTGAACTAAAACAAAGCTACATTGAAGAGATGAGTGAAATTGAAAAGAAAATAGGGAGAATTTGGTAATGAAACGAAGTTTACTACTGCTTATGGCAGCAACAGCAGCAATGGCGCAAATCACGATCAGCGAAGCTCAAATGAAAAAAATTGGGATAACCACAGGGAAGGTTCATCTTACCAGCAGTACAACAGTAGGTCCTCTTATCGCAAAAATCGATTATGACGAAGAGAAGTCCAAAAGTTATTTTTTAGATCATGAAGCATCGATCGTGGCGTTAAATGTTCGCGCAGGGGATCAGGTGAAAAAAGGGCAAATACTTTGTCGTATTGCTTCACCTGAACTGCTGGCAAATGGGTTTGAACTCAAAGAGGCTCAAAATCGCTATCGCAGCATTCAAAACAATGTTAAAAAAGACGAAGTTCTCTATAAAGAGGGGGTTATATCCTATCGAGATTACCAAATTAGTGCTCTGGAAGCCGCTTCATTACGCTCACGCATCTTGACACTTGAAGCACAGTTCTCTTTAGCAGGGGTTAGGCCAAGTACGGACGGTTCGATGGCGGTTATTGCACAAAAGAATGGGGTTGTTACTCTCTCACCTTTGGCTGTAGCTGAAAAAATCACCCCGTATCAGCCTTATTTTCGAATTTCAAATATCGATGCTATGACCGCTATACTCAATATCTCTCCTAAACAAATCGCTTCCATTTCCAAAGGGGATAAAGTCTTAAATAAAGCAGGTAGCTCGATCGGAAGCATTATCTCAGTTTCTACGTCGGTCAATGCTTCAACCAATTCTGCGACTGCGATTGCCCGCATCAGTGATCGTTCAGGTGAACTGCGCGCAGGGACAACAACCGGATTGTTTGTCTCCACATCAAAACCCGTGACCTCTGTTCTCATCCCTTCAAACGCTGTTGTCAAACATCAAGGAAAAAGCATTTGCTTTATCCGTACATCAAATGGTTTCCAAGCCCAAGAACTAGCTGTTGTCGGCATAAGTAAAGAAGGGGTTTTCGTGCGTCAGAAGGGAATTGATCAAGAAACACAAGTCGCTGTGAGCGGCTTAATCGTTCTTAAGGGTGCCATGAGCGGATTAGGGTTTGAATGATGCTGAACTCAATCATCGAATTTTCGCTAAAACAGCGTATTATTGTTCTTTTATTTGCTTTGGCAATCATCCTATACGGTATCTACTCGTTTATTAAGATACCGATTGATGCTTTTCCGGATATCTCTTCCACACAAGTGAAAATTATTCTTAAAGCTCCCGGGATGACTCCTGAAGAAGTGGAGTCAAGAGTCGTGCGCCCGCTGGAAGCGGAACTCATGGGAATCGAAAACCAAGTATTGCTTAAAAGTACCTCTAAATATGCCATAGCGGATATCACCATTGATTTTAAGGATGGGACAGATGTTTATCGCGCCCGCGCACAGGTAGCTGAAAAACTCTCCAGCGCGATGGAGTCACTGCCTAAAGGGGTTAGCGGCGGTATGGCTGCCGTGACAACCCCCTTGGGTGAAGTGTTTATGTTTACCATTGAAGGGGATATGAGCCAACAAGGCAAACGTGAGCTTCTGGATTTTGTTATACGTCCGGCGTTACGCGGTGCTAAGGGAGTTGCTGATATCAATGCTCTTGGGGGAGAAGTACGTACGATCACCCTTGTCCCTGATGTAGGTGCTATGGGCCGCTTGGGAATTAGCTTGAGTGATTTAGAATCAGCATTGGGTGAAAACCTAAAAAATGATGGTGCAGGGAGACTCAATCGTGGAGATGAGGGATATTTGGTCAAAGTACAAAGCGGTGTTCAAAACAGCGCTCAAATAGCCAATATAACGATACATTCGCATAATGGACCCATACGAATCGGCGATTTTTGTGCCCTCAATGAGGAGTCCCGGACGCGGCTTGGCTTTGTGACAAAAAATGGTCTTGGTGAAGCAACCCAAGGGTTGGTGATGGCGTTGCGCGGAGCTAATGCCAAAGAATCGATCATCGACATCAAACAAAGACTGGAAGCATTGAAGCCGACGCTTCCAAAAGGGATAACGGTTGTCCCTTTTTATGATCGAAGTGAACTTACTCAAAAAGCAGTTGATACGGTTTCAGAGGCACTGCTAGAAGCGGTAGTTTTAGTCATACTGTTGCTACTGCTCTTTTTGGGTGATGTGCGAGCAGCTATCGCTGTAGCAGTCATTTTACCCTTATCGTTATCCATCGCATTTATTATGATGCGTTATTTTGGTATTACCGCAAACCTCATGAGCTTAGGCGGTTTGGCGATTGCTGTTGGTATGCTAGTCGATTCGGCAGTAGTCGTGGTCGAGAATACCTTTGCAAAACTTGGTGAAGCAGATCAAAAACTTCCTAAACTTCATCTTGTGTATCGTGCTACTAAAGAGGTAAGCGTTTCGGTCTTCAGTGGACTTTTGATTATTGCTGTGGTCTTTTTACCGCTCTTGACGCTGGAAGGGCTTGAGGGGAAACTTTTTGCTCCCGTGGCGATGACGATCGTATTTGCCCTTTTGGGTTCATTGATCCTCTCTCTTACTGTAATCCCGGTTGTAGCATCATTGCTTCTCAAAACAGTTCCGCATTCTGAAACACGATTGGATCGTTTTTTTACGCTGATGTATGCTCCGACACTCAATTTTGCCTTGACTCGCACCAAGACTCTCTTTATCGCAGCGATAGTTTTTTTAGTTATTAGTTTTTCTCTTTTTGGATTCGTTGGTAAAACATTTATGCCGACGTTGGATGAGGGTGATTTGATTTTAATTGTTGAACCGATGCCTTCTATCTCATTGGAAGCGTCCAAGGACCTCAATTTGGCTATTCAAAAAGAGTTATTGAGCCGTATCCCAGAAATTAAAACCATAGTTGCCCGAACAGGAACGGATGAGCTTGGATTAGACCCGATGACACTGAATCAAACCGATACTTTTTTGATCCTAAAACCTAAAAAAGAATGGAAAGCAAAAACAAAAGAGGAGATCATGAAAAATATTATGATTGCCCTTAAGCCCTTTACGGGAGTTGGCTTTAGCTTTACTCAACCTATTGATATGCGCATATCGGAAATGTTGACGGGGACACGCGGTGACTTGGCAGTCAAGATTTTTGGTACCGATATTGATACACTTAATAGACTTAGCAAAGAAGTAGGGACGATTTTAGAAGAAATTAAGGGTTCAAGTGAAGTTGTTGTTACCCTTAATGAAGGAATTAACTATCTTAGCATTACCCCAGATCGATTGGCTATGGCAAATACGGGAGTAAGCAGTGGCGAACTTCAGCAATTTTTAAAAGCGTCACTGGAAGGTATTATTGTTGATACGATACCGCAAGGCAATGCACGTACTCCCGTAATGATCCGCCTGGATAATGATATAGCACATGATTACGAAAAGTTTAGCGCATTGGAGGTTCCTTTGAACGAGGGGGGGAGCGTTCCTTTGGCCAGTATTGCTACGATTACAGAGACAGAGGGCCCCGTTCAAGTACTTCGAGAAAATAATGAGCGATTGAGCGTGGTGCGTTCAAATGTCGAAAACCGGGATCTCGTCGGATTTGTCGAAGAGGCAAAACAAAAAATCAACAGCACCCTTAAGCTTCCAAAGGGATACCATATCATATACGGTGGAGAGTTTGAAAACCAACAGCGCTCGTCAGCACGATTAATGGCAGTGGTTCCGGTGAGTATTGCAGTGATCTTTTTGATTCTCTTTTTTACCTTCCGATCGATTAGTAGTACATTGCTTATCTTGCTGAATATCCCATTTGCCGTGACGGGGGGAATTATCTCGCTTTTCTTGAGCGGTGAGTATCTTTCTGTCCCCGCATCGGTCGGGTTTATCGCTCTCTTTGGGATTGCAGTACTCAACGGTGTAGTGATGGTGAGTTATTTTAATACCCTTCTAGGGAATGGATTGGCGATCGATGATGCTGTTCATGAAGGGGCACGTCGACGGCTCCGTCCGGTATTGATGACGGCGTTTATCGCAGCACTGGGACTGTTACCGCTGTTATTTGCTTCAGGTGTGGGAAGTGAAATCCAAAAACCGTTGGCAATCGTTGTTTTAGGCGGATTGGTGACTTCAACCATCTTGACCCTATTGATTTTGCCACCCGCCTTTAAAATAATCTATAAACGGGGAGAAAAATGAACATGAGTGAAATGGATATTTATTTTGAAATCAATCATAAAGATACATTGGTAGATTTTTTACTCTCGCAAGGATATAATGATTTTTACTTTTTTTCCTGCAATCGCTATGGTGCCGGTGCTTTTTTAAAAAGTGCCCATGAGCAAGTGAGTGCGAGGGCTGACTTTGGTGTTTTTAAACTTTTTTTAGACCAGGAGAATATTTTTGCCCTCTCTTCTTCTATCAAACAAAAACTTCATGGGAAGAATATTAAAATGTATACTTATGGAATCAGTGAATTGTAAATGCGTATTTTAATTGCAGACGATGAAAAAGAGCTTTTGGAATTGTTAGCCTTTAGCTTAAAAAACGAAGGTTGGATCGTCGATACCGCAAGTGAAATTGACGAAATTAAAATGCACCTGGATGCATTTACCTATGCGGTGATTATTTTAGATCGAACCTTTCATGGTAAAGACAGAGTTAAAGAATTAATCCTCTATGCCAAACAAAAGAATCCTGCACAGCCTGTTTTGATTCTTAGTGCCCTTGGGACGGTAGATGACAAAGTTCAAGGATTGGAGTTTGGAGCGGATGACTATCTTGAAAAACCATTTGATGTTAAAGAACTTCGAGCGCGAATCATTGCACTATCACGCCGATTCTCACTAAAGACATTGGAACTTCAGGGGTTTGAAATCGATCTTATTCGTCAAAGTGTTCAGAAAGACGGAACCCAGATTGTCCTTTCTAAAAATGAGCATACTTTACTGTTTTATCTGCTCAATCGTAACGCTATTGCTTCGCGTGACGAAATTATGGATACTCTTTACGATAATCCTCAAAATGTCACACCTAATGCCATTGATGAACTGGTTGCACGTCTTCGCCGTAAGCTACATCCCTCCCTTATAAAAACGATTAAAACACGAGGATACATTATTGAAAGATAAATGGATAGGATCGCTTAAAGTAAAAATAACATTTATTTTTTCTATTCTCATCGCTATTGCTTTTGGACTCAATTGGATAGTGGCACTTCATACGATGCGCAGTGAAAAAATACATGATCTTGAAAAGGTACTGAATCATTTGTTAAATGAGAGTATGAGCGACCATATTTTACAACCACTCACTCCAAAAAGTTGTCTTAGTTATTTATACGCCATTCCTCATAATAAGATGATTTTAAACGATTCAGAAGCATCACAACTACGTTTTCTTGTCTCAAAAGAGCCTTATATTTCACGAGAAAATGAAGTCGTTTCCTCGGTGCAACAACGTAATGGTATCTACCTTTATGCTATTAGCAATACAGAAAAAATTGAACTTGCACTTGATAAATACGCGCAGAAGCTTCTTCTGCGTTATTTAGTTTCACTGCTAGTTATTTTACTGATTAGTATTGCTTTGTTGGATTATTATATGAAGCCTTTAGCTGTTTTAGCGAAAAAAACTCGAGAATGGAACAACCAAAAACCCTTTGATTTTTCACTTGGTAACCCGGGCAAAGAGATAGAAGAAGTTTCCCACGCATTCAGTATGTTAATTCATCGCTTGGAAATTTTTCGCTCCAAAGAGGCTGAGTTGTTTAAAGAGGCAGCCCATGAATTAAAAACCCCCTTGTCATTAATGCGATCACGACTGGATGTTTATGAGGGCAATGCTAAGTATCCGAAGGATAAATTTATAGAGGACTTAGGCCATGATATTGAAAGGCTTACAAGCGAACTTAAAAATGTGTTATTTCTGGAAAGTTCTGATTTTGAGGAAGCCAGTAATATTAATATCGCCGATATACTGAAAAAACTTCAAACAAAAATGGCTATTTTGATTCAGCGCAAACAGTTAACTTTGACATTACCTGCTGAGACCTTTTCGATTATAGCATCAGAAAAACTTCTTTCAAAAGTTCTCAGCGCACTGCTTGAAAATGCGATTACCTATGCAAAAGAGGATAGTGTCGTGAAGATTGGATGCGATCATACAACGCAAAAAATATGGATAGAAAATAGCATCGGGGATGAGAAATATTTATTTAGCTCCAAAATAGGAGAAAAAATGTTAAAACGGCTGAGTCGTGAAATAGGCTTTGATTACATTTCCACTCAGAGTGAAGGGTACTTTAGAATTGAATTGGTTTTTACCCGATTCGTTCAGGGGGCTTAAATCTAAATAATGTAAAATCACATGATTTTAGCTTAAGGAATTATCTATGTCTATTCATAAAAAACGAAATACTATTGAGTCAATACAACAAAAAGCAGGGAAAGGGGTGAGCATGCAAATGCTGCTCTCTCTTGCAGAAGCTCCCAACTTTGCAATGCGCTGTTTTACCATCGATGCCGGCGGATTTATGCCGCATCACACGAATACCGTTGAACACGAGCAGTATGTCCTTTCGGGATCTGCACGTGTCATATCAGGGGATCAGACATTTGAAGCGCATGCCGGCGATATTTTATTTATCCCTGCGGGCGAGGCACACAGTTACGAGACAATAGGTGATGAAGCCTATGTTTTTTTGTGTCTGATTCCAAAAGGGGAAGATTGTATTGAAATGGTACGGTGCTAAAAAAGTTTTAGATTCAATTTTAGCGCTATCATGGTTCCTTGAGTGATAAGGTCAAGGGTAAAATAGTCATGTTTGTAATAAAGCATCGGCATGAGGGCAAATCCGCTGTTGTCTTTTCCCTCCGTACACTCTACAGAGGATTGAAATCCCTCAAAACAGTACCCTTTCTGATAGCCTAAAATAGCAGATATTCCAAACGGACCAATGACATCGTACCGATAGCCAACGGCGCCAATATCGGTTATCTTGTCGCGCGAATTGACAAAATGCAAATAGGCGAAGGTGTATTTTTGATCCAGCATAAGTTCTGCCCCGTAAGCTTTGTGCTCTTCGTTATACGGCTCCCCGTCATTATTTTTAAAATGCGTAGATACCATTCCTACGGTTGCGTAGCCATTGATCTCTTCAGCAGATGAACAGAAGACAGCCAGAAACAATAAGAACAAAAATCTCATTAAAACTCCCCGCTGTGATAGAGCCATTTCTCGTTCATTTTATAAAAACGGCTTTTTTCTTTCATCATTGCGTGATCAAATCGCGCTTCAAACGTTACAAACGCTTCCTTCTCTCCATTCACAAATTCCAGAATGTTGAGTCCCATAAATTGTGTGGTCTTGGAAAATTCAGCAATACTGGTTTGCCAGTCGGCCAAGGCGATTGAAGCATCGGGATTGTTTGGATGCGTTGTTGCCATGATGTATTCGATCAATCCCAGTGCATAGGCACTGTAGCGCGAACGCATCAGTAAAAGGGCGTTTTTTGGAGAGATACCTTTATGGTACGGCTGACAGCACTTTTTGTATTTTTCACCGCTGTGACACGGGCAGGGAGAATTAGGGGACAGTTTCATAAACTCATTGTACAAAATGTCATCTTTTTTACCTCTTAGTGCACATTGGCTATAATCACCACATGATATATGAACTCACAACACTTATAGGCATTGTTGCCGCCGGAACATTGGGATGGCTGTGGAATCAGTCACGTCAGGAGTTTGCATTGCTGCAATCCAAAGCTCTGCAGATCCAAGAACTGCTCAATCAAGAACATGCTTTACGAATAGACATTGATGCTAAACTTGAAAACAAACGCAATGAATTCAATGCATTGGAACGTGATTACGCCGTTTTACATACCCGTCATGAGGAATCCGCTCGTGGATTTGAAGAAAAGATACGTATGCTTGATGAAGCAAAAATGCAAATGAAAGCGCAGTTTGAACATCTGGCAACGCAGATTTTTGAACAAAAAGCCAAAACTTTTGATGAAGCGCATACCAAAGGACTGGACCTGTTGCTCAAACCGTTTAGAGAACAGATTACTAATTTTTCCAAACAAAGCGAAGAGCGTTTTTTACACGATGCCAAAGAGCGTCAGAGTATTAAAGATGAGATCATTCGTCTCAAATCTCTCAATGAACGTCTGAGCGAAGATGCAATCAATCTCACCAATGCTCTCAAGGGGGAGAACAAAACGCAAGGTAACTGGGGTGAGATCGTCTTGGAGCGTATCCTCGAAGAATCGGGTCTTCGTGAGGGACATGAATATGACATCCAAATTACATTGGAGGGGGAAGAGGGTAAAAAATACCGCCCCGATGTCATCGTCCATCTACCACAGAACAAAGACATCATTATTGACTCTAAAGTCTCGCTTGTGGCGTACGAAGCATTTATTCGTGCGACTGATGATGAATCACGTGCACATGCCCTCAAACAGCATCTCGTCTCTATCCATGGACACATCAAAGGGTTGAGCCAAAAGCGCTACGAACAGCTCAGCGGTGTCAAAACACTCGATTTTGTATTGCTTTTTATGCCTATAGAAGGAGCCTTCTTGCTTGCACTTGAGCAGGATAATACTTTTTTCAAAACGGCATACGAACAAAACATCGTTGTGGTTTCTCCCTCAACCCTTCTGGTAACTCTTCGTACCATTGAGCATATCTGGAGAAGCGAGTATCAAGAGCGCAATGCCAAAGAGATCGCGGCATCCGCAGAAGCGTTGTATGAAAAACTTGTAGCCTTTGTAGAGGATATGGAAAAAATAGGGGATGCAATTGCCCGTACGCAAAAAAGCTACGAGGGGGCAATGAACAAGCTCTCTACAGGTAAGGGAAATTTGATAAGACGGGCTGAGGGAATGCGAAAACTGGGATTAAAGCCTAAAAAAGCACTTCCCGAATCGCTGATTGATACGGTTATGGATGAGGAATTTTGACTTTAGAATTTAAGAGTATTCCGATCACGAGCATAAGAGCCAATACTCCCATCCATGTGATCCATGGCGCGCTTAAATAAGTTAACCACAGAAGTATTGCGCCAAGAGGTGTCGGTACTCCTGTGAAGTATTTAGTTACCTCTCCAGCATTGGCATCGATGTTAAATTGGATGAGTCTGCGAAGACCGCTGATAACATAATAGATCGATCCCATAGCGACGGCAACCAATGCTATCCCCTCCAAGGTTGAATAAACGGCCTGAAAAATCAAAAATGTCGGTACCAATACAAATGAGAGAAAATCGGCAAACGAGTCGAGTTGTACCCCGAATTCATTGGACAATTGATACTTTCGAGCGATTTTCCCATCGAAGATATCGAATGCTCCCCCTATCCATGCGAGGACAATTGCGGGAATAAATTGATTTTGTGTGATAAAATAAGTAGCAAGTAAACCGCAGGTGATGTTGACCATCGTAAAGAGGTTTGCGAGATTGAAATGACTGGATGATTTCCATAAAAAGTTCATATAATTTTTCCCTGTTTGGAATAGTTGTGTCGAATTATAACAAAGTCATCGCCTTATTCGGGTATTATAAATGATAAAGATTATCAATAAATATAAGAAAGAACTAAGTTGATAATAGGTATCATTTCCAAAGCATTAATCAGGGAATGAAAGTGATGCATATAAAAAATAAAATCATTGTGGTGAGTTTGATTGCGGGCACGCAATTAGTCTTGTCCGGAGCTATTATTCCCGAAGATAAGGGGACAGTAAGTGGACTGGTTCGCTTAGGTTATGTGGATCAGGATAATGCAGTAGACACGGATCGATACACGACGGCTCTTGGGGGTATTTTAAAATACGAAACACCGGTATGGAATGATTTGAAACTGGGCGTTGCCGGATACATGTCTCTAAAGTTTAATTTTGCTACCGGTTGGTTTTACGAATGAAAGCATAGAGGAACTGGCGGTACAGGGATGGTTTTACTCCATTGATAAAATGACCGATGCGTTTTATGCGGATGCTGTTTACAATGTGAAAGCATTGGAATCGTTGGGAATGACCTTTATGGGACAGTATGCACGCTTTAACGAAGATACGAAAGCCGATGGAACACTCTCAGGTATCGATGGGAATGTGTATGGATTAGCGGTAAATGCTCAATGGGGAATGGTAACACTGGGCGTTGCATACAATGAAGCTAAAAGTGATGATGGCAAATGGATCAACAATGGTCTAGGTGGCGGACCCTACTACACCTCCATGGAAGAGTGGACAATCGGCTGGATGGAAGATGAAAAAGCGTATCAATTACAGGCAATTATAGATATGAAGGATGCTGGGGTTGAGGGGTTGAGTTTTACAACGCTGTACGGGGAATTTAAAAGCGCTCCCGTTAATGTAAAAATGATCGAATGGGACATTATCGCTACATATGAATATGACGATGCATTGAGTGCGGATGTAAGCTATGCATCGCTCAATGATAAAAATGACAATCAAAACAGTGGAAGTGATGCGGGTTATGACCGCTTTTTGGCACGTATCAGTTACCGGTTTTAAGAAATAAGGAAAAATATGACAGAAAATCCCACCATGACATTGCTAAGTGCCTGCAGTAAGGGCGGTATGGCAACTGTGTGTAAAATAAATGCGACAGGACCTCTAAAACAACGTCTGGTCTCTTTTGGATTAATGAGAGGTGTGGATTTGATTATGCTTGAGTGTTCGCCGACTAAAAGTACCTTTGAGATCAAGGTGGGAAATGTAAATCTTGCTCTTCGTAAAGAAGAAGCCGAGTTAATAGAGGTATGTAATGTCCGCTAAACAAATAACAATTGCTCTTGTAGGCCAGCCTAATGTTGGCAAGAGCATGCTTATCAACTCAATTTCTGGTGCACGGCTGCACGTGGGAAATTTTACCGGAGTTACGGTTGAAAAAAGCGAAGTACTATTTGACTATGACGGATATTCGTTTCGAATCATAGACCTTCCTGGAACGTATGCGTTTACCGACTATTCGATTGAAGAGCGTGTGACGCATGATTTTCTGTGCAATGAACCGTATGACATCATTATTAACGTCCTCGATTCCACGAATATGGAAAAAAATCTTCAGCTTACCGCAGAGCTTATGACAATGAGTAAGAAGATGGTGTTGGCGCTTAATATGAGTGACGAGGCGGATAAAGAAGGCATTGAAATCAATGCGGTGTATTTGTCACAACTTTTAGGAGTTCCTTCTACGCGCGTATCCGCGGTTGCAAAATCGGGGCTTGAAGAGCTTATACAATCGGTTATCTCGGTTTTTAATGAACCGGTGCAAGAACAAAAACTGATTTTCAGCGAAGCGGTAGAAGAAGAGATAACCCTTATAGAGAATTACCTTAACCGTCATCGTTTTAGCGCAGTGATCAGTAACCGTAATATTGCAATCAATCTTCTGCAAAAAGAGACGAAGACTTATCGTGTGTTACATGATAATCCTATTTGGATAGAGTTGCAGCCGATTTTGATTGAAGCAGATCATCATGTTTTATTGCATCACGATACGGATGATATGAAAGAGGCCTTTGCAGAAGAGTATCGTGCGTTTAATCGTGGGATTATCGCTGAAACCGTTAAAACAGCTACTGCAGCTCAAAGTAAAAAAACATTAACAGAAAAAATTGACTCTGTATTGATCCATCCGGTTATGGGTATTCCTATTTTTCTCTTTTTTATGTGGGGACTGTTTCAGCTCACGTTTGAGATCGGTTCGATTCCGATGGACTGGATCGATGCTTTTTTCGGATGGTTAGGTGCGACCGTTGGTGCAACGATCGGCAATGATGAGGTACGATCTTTAATTGTTGATGGGATGATATCGGGGGTAGGAGCTGTTATCTTGTTTGTCCCTAATATTGTCATCCTGTTTGTCGGTATTGCCTTGTTGGAATCGACGGGCTATATGTCGCGGGTCGCTTTTTTATTGGATGGATTTTTTCACAAATTTGGTCTTCACGGGCAGTCATTTATACCTTTAGTAAGCGGATTTGGCTGTTCTATTCCGGCGTATATGTCAGCGCGCATTTTAAAAAATGACCGCGATCGCTTGCTGACATTGTTTGTCATAGGGTTTATGAGCTGCGGTGCACGACTGCCGGTATATGTCCTTTTTACAGGGGCTTTTTTTGGTCCTGCTATGGCGGGGAATGTGCTGTTTGGGATTTATATTTTAGGAGCAATGATCGGACTCATAGCGGCAAAAGTTTTAAAAATGACCGCTTTTAAAGGTGCTGATGAACCTTTTGTTATGGAGATGCCAAAATATCGGCTTCCTTCGGTTAAATTGGTATGGCATACGGTTTTGACCAAAACCATGATGTACTTGAAAAAAGCGGGGACATTTATCGCAGCTGCTTCTTTGTTGGTATGGTTTTTAAGCACGTATCCAAAAAATTATGAACTGAATGCTGTTTACGAACAGAAGATAGAAATGGCAAGCAGTGAAGAAGAGAAAAAATCAGTAGAAAACTCTCTCGCTGAAGCACAGCTTTCTCAAAGTTTCTTAGGACAGATTGGACATGCGATCGAACCTATCTTTACGCCTCTAGGATTTGACTGGAAAATGGCTGTAGCACTTCAAACAGGATTAGCAGCCAAAGAAGTAGTGGTCTCAACCATCGGTGTTTTGTATTCACTGGGTTCAGATGCGAATGAAGAGAACAACTCACTGGTGAATGCGATACATGCCAACATCCCTTTTCCATCGGCAGTCGCATTTATTGTTGTTATTATGACCTACTTGCCATGTTTGGCAGCATCGGTTGTCTTTACGCGTGAAGCGGGCGGGATCAAGTATTTTGTCTATTTATTCATATTTACGACAATCGTGGCGTATTCGCTTGCGTTTGTAGCGTACAATATAGCAAAGGCGATTGGATAGCATTGGTTAATGATCCCTTAGCTACAATAATGCCATGAATACATTATTGATGATAGAAGATGATCTCGAGCTTGCTGAGATACTAAGTGAATTTTTGGAACACTGTGGCTTTAAAGTAGCAGTAGAAGATGACCCGTTTAAAGCGTTAAGCATTTTAAATTTGCAAAAATTTGATGCCGTCATTTTGGATCTCACCTTGCCGGGAATGGATGGATTGGAAGTGTGTAAGGCGATTCGCGAGCGTCAAAACATCCCGATTATCATCTCATCTGCCCGTTCAGATGTAACGGATAAAATTAATGCGCTAGAGTTAGGTGCCGATGATTATCTCCCCAAACCGTATGACCCACGAGAGCTTGAAGCGCGTCTTCACTCAGTATTGCGCCGTTATGATGCTATGGTTGCATTGGAAGCAGAGACTCAAAGCGATTTCAAGCTCAACGAGTCCGCTATGCAAATCAGCTACAAAGGTCGCCCCTTGGATTTGACTAACGCTGAGTATGGAATTTTGGGACACATGATTAAAAAGCAGGGGATGGTTGTTTCGAGAGAAGATTTGATTCATAATGTGAGTGCAATTAATGAGGATTCTTCGAATAAAAGCATTGATGTTATGATGGGACGCATCCGTAATAAAATTGGGGACAGATCCCTCATCGAATCCATCCGTGGTATCGGATATAAGTTACTCTAAGTAAATGCTAAAAAGAAACGGTGTACTACTAACGATATTATTTGCCCTTGGGGTAACGGTTTGCAGTGTCAGTTATACGTTTTATCAACTTTATCAAACGAATCAGACCAAACATAATGATAACATGTTCGGTAAATACGCCCTTATTTCGCAAATCTATCATACCTTTTTGCTGAAGCAAATATCGCTTCCTATTTTTGAAACCAATTTGGCAATGTACGATTTGTATCCAATTGAACGTGAGATGCAATATCGACAAATCACAAAAAATGCGATTTTACTTAAAGAAAATGGGAACTCTGCAATCGAGCTCAATCGTCATATTGCACCTACAGCACCTTATCAAAGTTTGGTTGTTAATCACATCCATGCCAGTATGCTGCAAGATCATGGAAAAATTTATTTTTGGATTCAGTCGGCCCATTATCCGATTCTTTTGGAAGATCGCAGCAGTACTCCTTATTCTCCCAAAAATTTACTCTATTCGTATGCCACGATTTTGACCATACTGCTACTTTCTTTTGGACTTATTCTTCATCGTCTTTCTCCGCTTCATCGTCTTCGTCGTCAAATTGCATCGTTTGGTGAGGGAAACATGGGGGTAAGTTTTCACATGTCCGGAGAGGATGAGATAGCACTGATTGCCAATGAATTGGAAACGACCCAAAATAAAATTCGTGCCCTGATAGATTCCAGAACACTTTTTTTACGCAATATTATGCATGAACTTAAAACACCGATTGCAAAAGGACGTATTGTAACTACTATGCTTACTGACCCTAAGCAGCAAGCACGTTTCGTAAGTATTTTTGAGCGCTTAGAGGGATTGATTACCGAATTTGCACTGATTGAAGAGGTGAGTTCAGGGACCCAATCAAAGGAAAAAAAGGCGGAGTTTCGTTTGGTTGATCTTATTGATGAAGCAATTGATATGGGATTGATAGAATCAGAGTCGGTTCATCGTGAAGTGAAAAGTTCGGTGATGATTGAAGCAAATTTCAGACTTTTTGCAACTGCGATAAAAAATATGATTGATAATGCGATTAAATATTCATCTACCAATACTATGTCCATACGTATGGAAAACAATATGATCGTGTTCTCTAACCATGGAGATCCGCTTACAAAACCGTTATCCTATTATGTAGAGCCGTTTACAAAAGATCACCCGACCAAAGACAGTTTTGGACTGGGTTTGTACATTGTCAATGCGATATTGATCGAACATGGCTATTGTTTGGCATACGAGCGTAGGGGTGAGGAAAATTGTTTTTTATTTATCCCGAATAAACAAATGAATTTACGAGGAAGAGTGCTGTAAAATGAAAAAAATATTAATTACAAATGATGATGGATACGAATCCCAGGGACTTTTAGCGCTTATCGATGCGCTTAAAGATTTAGCACATATAACTGTCGTTGCCCCGTCAACCGAAAAATCAGCCTGCGGGCACTCGTTGACGCTGACACGTCCTTTGAGCTTTGTGAGTGTTGGAGATGATTTTTACAAATTGGATGATGGAACGCCCAGTGATTGTATTTATCTGGCGCTTCATTCGATGTTTGAGGATAATAAGCCGGATTTAGTAATCAGCGGTATCAATAAGGGCTCCAATATGGGAGAGGATATCACCTACTCAGGAACGGCGGCAGGTGCTATGGAAGCGGTATTACAAGGGGTACCAGCAATCGCGATTTCTCAAGTGATGGATTTTTCTGAACCGATGGGCGATTTTGAATTGGCTAAAAAAGCAATTCGTACTATTGTGGAAAAAATTTTTGCCGGGAATTTCCCGTTAAAAGAACGTGAGTTTATCAATATCAATGTTCCGTATGATGCATCTGAGTTGAAATTCGCCGTTACCTACGCAGGCTATCGCTATTATGGAAATGATGCACATTTACACCGTAATCCTCGCGGCATGGAGTATTACTGGCTGGGGCTTCATCCGTTGGATTTCAAACCGCGGGAGAAGAGAAGCGGTTTGTGTGATTTTGAGGCCATAGAGCAGGGGATGGTGTCGCTGACTCCGATTAAACTTGATATGAGCTCGTATAAGTCAATCAAACAGCTCCAAGAGTGGCTATGAGACACACACGTACAAAACTCCTCTTTGGAGAAGAAACATTTGAGAAACTGCAAAATGCCAAAATCCTTTTATTGGGCGTTGGTGGTGTAGGGAGTTTTTGTTTGGATTGTTTATACCGTTCAGGCGTGAGAGATATTACCATCATCGACTTTGATCGCTACGATGTGACCAATCAGAACCGCCAAATGCACTCCGAATACCACGAAGGGGAACTCAAAGTCAAAGCTCTCAAACAGCACTATCCTGAAGTGATTGCCATACCGATGAAAATAACTCCCCAGTGGGTGGAAGAATTTGATTTCGAGCCGTATGATTTGGTACTGGATGCCATCGATGATATGTGGGCGAAAATTGCCCTGATCCAAAAGTGCTATTCAAAACTCATCTGTTCTGTGGGATCAGCAAAACGGCTTGATCCCACCAAGATTGAAGTGCGTTCGATATGGAAGACTGAAGGAGATCCTTTTGCTTCAAAGTTGCGTAACGAATTGCGCAAACGCAGGTTCAAAGCAAAATTTGACTGTATCTGCAGTACCGAACTCCCCCACATCAAAGAAAAAGGAAGTTTTGTTGCCGTGACAGGTGCCTTTGGACTGGCTATGTGCTCTTTGGCGTTACGTAGGATTACTGCTTAGCTTTTTGGAAGAAGCTCTAGTTGAGCCTTAATGGTATAGCTGTTGGCGTGCAGACGATTAATAGACTCTAACCCTACCGTTGTGTATATGGAGACGATAGTTTTAAAATAGTGTGCATTGTTTTTGATATAGCTTATAAGAGGCTTTTCAATGGTTTCATCCAGATAAAGTTCAGAAATCATTTGTGTCATAGCTTTTGTGAGTTCTTCATACCTTGCTTGAGTTTGTAATGAGGGTTCTTTAATATACTCAACTCGAGCTTTCTCAAGATTGCTGAAGGTTGTTTTGAGTTCATATAGACCAATTTGTTCGAGGGAGACTTGAAAAGCTTTTTCTTGCGTTGCTTCAAATTTACTGTATGTATGCAATTTTTGAGAATACATTGATGCTGTTTGCATTAGATGTTGACTGTCTTGTTTGTATTGTGAAAGCATCTTTTGTGTATTTTGTGTTTCTATCCCTAACTTTTTAGCTTTAATCAATGCAGTATCGAGAGCCTCACTGTACGCTTGAAACGAAGAGATTGATTTTTCGTCCCCATAACGAATCATATTACGTACGGAACGTTCCTCTAAGCTGAATAGTTTTGCGGGGTCTTTAGGTAAAGATTTTGTGGAAATAGTTATTGTGTTTGGAGTTTCAGTGTCATCGTAGTTCGTCCACAACAATCCAGCGGTAGCCACTAAGCTCACGGGTATAAGCAGGAATATTTTTTTCATTATTTTTTCCTAATCGAAGTTTGATTATTATGATAAAAATATAGTCCAGATTTATTACAATAATATTACAAAAGTTCTTTTTCTTGTAATCTCTATGTTATCTTTTGATTTTATACTCACTTCATGGAACCACTGAACTCAATTTATCATTACTACCTTAATGTTTTAGACATCGCATTTCAGCCCATTGTTGACATACACTCTGGCGAGCTCTTTGGTGTAGAAGCTTTACTAAGAGGTACGGATACCATTGGCTTTGAATCGATTGAATCGTTTTTTGATCATTTGTATGAAGACAATACGTTGTATAGTTTTGATCTCGCACTCCGTGAAAAAGTGATCAAAAAATTCTGCACAATTGACTCTTATCGGTCGTTAAAGCTTTTTTACAATCTGGATAATCGACTTTTTGAGATGGCTGATTTTTCAAAAGGGAATACCTCCCGTATCCTAAAGCGCCACGGACTCGATCACAAAAGTATGGTGTTTGAACTCTCAGAGCATAATGAGATTGTCAATATCGATCATTTTAGCGGTCTTATGAGGCACTATGCTCATGAAGGTTTTTGTGTTGCGATCGATGATTTTGGGATTGGGCAGTCGGGATTCAAAATGCTTTACCATGTTGCGCCCAATATTATTAAAATCGACCGATTTTTTTTAAGCAATATCGACAGTGATCCTAAAAAAAAGCTTCTAGCGCGGAACATGGTTCAGCTCTCAACATTGATGGGATGCCGTGTGATTGCCGAGGGAGTAGAAACACAAGCAGAATTTATTGTGTGCAAAGAAATTGGCTGCCATTTGGTACAGGGTTATTTTGTTGCGCGTCCAACGTGCGATTGTGCACAGTTACGTTTGCAATATAATGATGTTAGCGCTATCGCATTAAATGAAAAGCGAATTTCAGGTGATCAAAATATTATTCGTAAAAGACTAGAAGCATTGGAGTCTGTTTCGATGAGTGATTCGATGGAGTTAGTGGTTGACAAGTTTAAAACAAATCAGGAACTCTCATTGATTCCTGTGGTTGATAAGCAAGGTTCACCAGTAGGGATAGTGCATGAGCATCGTTTAAAAGCGGTTATTTATTCCCAATTTGGACGCTCATTGATACAAAATAATTCTTCCAATTTTTCAGTTTTAGAAACTTATGTGGAATCTATTCCGGTTGTTGATGTCACTATGTCTCTTGAAACAATTGTGGAAGTTTATTCACTTTCAGACAGTGCTCCTGGGGTCTTAGTGATTGAATCATCTAAATACATCGGCTATTTGAGTGCACGGGTGATGATTGAAGCAGTTCATGAACGTAATTTAATCCGAGCCCGTGATCAAAATCCACTAAGCCGTCTTCCAGGGAACTTTATGATCAATGAACATATTGCCCACTCATTTGATTCGGGTCAAAAAAGTCTTTTTTGTTATTTTGACTTCGATCATTTTAAACCGTTTAACGATCACTATGGCTTTCGTAACGGGGATCGTGTTATCGTCTTGTTTGCAGAATTGATGCACAAAATCTTATTAAATAATTATTTTATTGGGCACATCGGCGGAGATGATTTTTTTGCAGGTAGCATCATTAAAAATGAGGCAATGTTTGAAGATTTTTGCACGTTGGTACGAAAACTTATTTACCAATTCGGTGAAGATGTTCGTGAGTTTTACAGCACAGAAGATCGCGAACGCGGATGCATTCTTGCTCAAGACCGCGAAGGTGTAATAAGAGAGTTTAAACTACTCAGTGTCAGTGCTGTGATTGTGTACAAAGGAGAGGAATCATCAATCAATTCGGCAGAACAACTCCAAAAAATATTTGTGGTAGAAAAGAAAAATGCCAAATATTCCCCTGAGCATTTACGTTTGATTATTGATTAAAAAAGAAATTAAAAAAATATTATATTGTTTCCTTTTTGTAATAATTTATATATATCATTACTATATATAGTAAAAGGTTTTACGAAACAAAAAAGGATGATCACAATGGGGTTGATGGCAAAATTTAAGCCAGATGTGCTTGAAAATACAAGAGTAGAAGATAAAGTCAACTATTTGGTAAAACTGACGCAAATTCTTGCTATTAGCGCTATTATCGCTGGCATCATCGGAATGTTAATATCGAATTCATCGATTCGTTCACTCAATGGAAATGCTCTTGAACCACTAGGGCACTTACGTTTAATCAAAGAATCTTATGAACAAAAAGTATTGATTTCGGCACAAGATATTACTAATGGAAGTGTAACAGACTATTCAAAAGTATCGAATGATTTAATACTAGAAAAAGAAAAAATTATTCGAGAATGGAATGCTTATATTCATGGGCATCTGACAAAAGAAGAAAAAAAGTTATTGCCCGATGCCCAAAAGTATATGCAACTCTCGATTAAGAGTTTGGATACGCTTATTGAGCTGTCAAAAGAGAAAAAGTTAATGGATGTTTTGTCATGGACAACGGATGACGCTCAATACACTATTGTAGAATTAACACCTATTTTGAATGAACTGATGCAGGTCCAAATCATCAATGCAGAAAATATTTATGCGACAACACAAATTCAGTTTTTTGCCATTTTAGCTCTTATCATTATTATCAGTATTGCTGGTTCAATGTACGTAGCAAAAATGGTAAAAAGGGTTGTATATGATTTAACGCAACCTTTTGATGAACTTTTATCACAATCTAAAGCGTTAGCAAATCAAAGATTTGATGAACCATTTGTCTGGAAACGTACAGATGAAATCGGACAAGTCGGTAAAAGTTTTGAATTATCACGTCAAGCACTTCATGATTCATTCGAACAAATTAATGCTAATAACAAAGAATTGGAACAAATTAATACCTTGGTTCGAAGCAGTATCAATTACGCCAGTCGTATTCAACGTTCCTTTTTGCCAGAGGAAAATATACTGAACAAATTCTCAAAAGATTCTTTTGTCATCTGGAAACCAAAAGATGTTATTGGAGGAGATTGTTATTGGGTTGATAAAACAGAACAAGGTTTTTTTGTTGCCATTATCGACTGTACAGGTCATGGCGTACCAGGTGCATTGATGACCTTCGTTGTCATTTCGATTCTTGACCGTTTATTATCACAAAAAAGATACCTTGATGATCCTGCGGAGTTATTGAGCCAAATGAACCGTCTTGTGAAAGAAACATTGGGACAATACGATGAATCAAGCGAATCCAATGATGGTATGGATGGAGCTTTTTGTTATATTGATCTTAAAAACAAACGGTTGACATTTGCGGGAGCGAATACACCTCTTTTATTTGTAGAAGACGGACACCTTCATCATATTAAACCGGATAAACATAGTATTGGATATGTTCACAGCGATATCGACTTGACATTTACCAATCAAACGTTGGAACTCAAAGAAGGAATGCGTTTTTATTTGACTACAGATGGAATTATTGATCAAATCGGCGGTAGTAAAAGAATAGCGTATGGTAAAAAACGACTTATGGAAGTCATTCATGACAATCATATGAAGCCAATGGAGGAACAACAAGCAATTATTTTGGAGCAGTACAACAACTATAAGGGAGATGAATCACAACGCGACGATAACACAATGATTGCATTTCAAATTTAAAGTTTAAAAAAAGGAGAAACATATGACATTAAATGATTTCCGTACATTGAAAGAGATGATTGAATCTAAAAATGTTATTTTTTGCTACAACGGGTATTTGTCGCAAGAGATTATTGTAGCAGTAAGCTCGATGATTAAAGGAAAGTTAAGTGCCGATGAAACAAAAATTGGGATCAGCCAAAAAGTTTTATACATGTTTGTCGAACAGGCACAAAACATTACAAGGTATTCACCGGATCAAATACAGCATTCTGAAGAAAGTAGCATGAGCTATGGGTCTGTTGCCATCGGAACGGAAGGTAACCAGTTTTACATTATGTGCTCAAATCGAATCGAAAAAGCAAAAGTTCCTGCACTACAGGAAAAACTTGAAGCGATTGCGGCTATGAACCAAGATGAATTAAAAGCGCTTTATAAAGAAAAGATGCGTTCAGAGCCTGATGAAGGAAGCAAAGGAGCCAGTATCGGATTAATCGAAATGGCACGAAAATCAAGTGAGCCTATCGAATTTGATTTTCTCGAAAATGATGAAATATTTGATTGCTTCACACTAAAAGTCGTAATTTAACACAATAAAAAGGAAAGTCAATGACAACAATTCAAGCAACCGTAACAACACCAAAAATTGTTTTGGATACCCAGAATAATGTTTATAGTTTTGAAGGCGAATCGTATCCTGAAGATGTTAATGCATTTTTTGATCCGATTATGAATCCCCTTAAAACACACTTGAAAAATCAAAATGATGCTAATATTCAGTTTGACTTCTTTTTAACTTATTTTAATAGTGCAAGCACTAAAGTTTTTTTCAATCTCTTTTTAACACTTGACAAAATATCAGAATTTAATAATGTCGTAGTAAACTGGAAGCATCATGAAGAAGATGATACTGCCGAAGAATTTGGGCAGGATTTCAAAGAAGAAATTGACAATATCCAGTTTAATTTTATTACAATCTAATCTTATTGTAGGATATCCGAGTAAAACAATCTATTGGATGGCTTGTTTGGTATAATACACCATTATTACTTCGCACGGAGAGAACAGTGGAACAAAAAGAGCCTATGACAAAATTCGGATTTCAACGTTTAAGCGATGAACTCAATAAGCTTAAAAATATCGATTTACCTGCCGTAAACGTAGAAATTGACCGTGCAAAAGAGAACGGGGATTTAAAAGAAAATTCAGAATACCATGCAGCGAGAGAACAACAGGCGTTTATTGGTACTCGTATTGCGGAATTGGGAGACGTTATCTCGCGCGCGCAGATAGTTGACCCTAGTGAGCTTGAACACGCACGTATTAGTTTTGGCTCAACCGTGGTACTGTGTGATTTGAGTACGGATGATGAGATCACCTATACGATTGTAGGGGGCATTGAGAGCAACCCCGATCGTGGACTTATCTCGTTTAATTCACCTTTGGCAAAACAGCTTTTAGGACGTGAAGAAGGAGATGAGGTTAAAGCCCGTCTGCCAGGTGGAGAAAAAACATTCGAAATCCTTGAGGTTAAATATCAGGAGATCGTTTTTGAAACCCATTAATGTTGGTATTATCGGCGTCAGCGGTTACACGGGACTAGAACTTGTCAAGATGCTGTTATTACACCCAATTTTCAAGCTTACCTATTGTGCTAATACTGAAGGGGCTGCTAGCATAGCAGAGCTTCACCCATCTTTGATGGGCGTATGCGATATGGCTGTTGACAAAGTAGATTTGGATATAGCTGCACACTCGTGCGAACTGGTTTTTTTAGCGCTTCCGCATAAAACGGCAATGAATACAGCATGTGGATTACTGGAACGTGGACTAAAAGTAGTTGATCTTTCCGCAGACTACCGCCTCTCCCAAGAAAATTACGAAGCATTTTACTGTGAGCATGAAGATATCGATAACCTTTCACATGCGGTCTATTCGATTCCCGAATTGCATGGGAATATTGCTAGCGGTGCAAAACTTGTTGCAAATCCGGGGTGTCATGTCACGGCGTCATTGTTAGCATTGGCTCCCTTTTTAGAGTATATTGATCACACCTCTCCGATTTTTGTAGACTCTAAAACAGGTGTTTCTGGTGCCGGAAAATCGCCGACGTCAGGTGCCCATTACGTGAGTGTGAATGATAATATCAACTGCTACAATATCATCAAACATCGCCATGCTACGGAAATCGAACAGCATGCGAGTGCCTTATGTAATGCTGATGTTCAGGTGACTTTTGTCCCCTCGCTCGTTCCGATGACACGCGGCATGCTAGCGTGTGTCTATGCGACGCTTAAAGAGGATTGCGATCCCTTGGCACTTATGGAAAGCTTTTATGCAAATAAGCCCTTTGTTCGTGTGCGTAATGCTCCTCCGCATACCAAAATGACTTCAGGGACTAATTTTGCCGACGTATACGCTACACGTAACGGTAATGCCTTGGTTGCGATGAGCGCTATTGATAATCTGATGCGCGGAGCGAGTTCTCAAGCGGTAGTCAATGCCAATATCATGATGGGATTGGATGAGACACTGGGAGTTCCAAAAATAGCCTATGTCCCCTAAGCTACTTCATGAGGGGGCAATCCTTGTTGCTGATTCTCATTGCGCATCATGGCGCACGCCCTTTATCAATTTTCTAGGTGCATTAGAGCGTGGTGAAATAAAAACAACCCAATTGGTGTTGATGGGGGATAATTTTGATCTTCTCTTTGGCCCGGTCACACAAACTTTACATGATAATAGTGATTCCATTGAACGGTTAAACCGTCTTTCACAGACAATAGAGATTATTTATCTGGAGGGAAACCATGATTTTCGCCTCACTTCTTTGTTCCCGAATATTTATGTGGTTGGTCGTTCACAACAGCCGTTGATCCTGACACATGGAAAACAGCGTATTGCATTATTACACGGTGATTTGAAAGTGCCGTTTGGGTACAGCCTCTACACCAGTTTAATACGAAATCGACCGATATTGTTTTGCTTGAATATCATCAATACGATCTTTAACGGGATCATTATTAACACACTTTCTAAACAGATGCAGCGTAAAAATCATTGTCAAAAAATTCAAAATTTTGAGACCATTGCTGCTCGGCACAGTACAGCCCCGTGGGTTAACAAATGCAACGTTGTTATCGAAGGGCATTTTCATCAAAATCGGACATTCAATATCGGTAAATTGAAATATATTAATTTAGGTGCTTTTGCTTGTAATGAAAGATATTATGTTGTAAAATCTACAGAAGATCGAACTATAATAGATGAGGCCATTTTTCACAAGGAGCCCCGATGAAGGGACATACTGATATCTTAAAAGTCGGCAGCAATGAGATGGAGTTGGTTGACTTCCGTATCTTTAAGCGTGAAGACGGTGGGATATACGAGGGTATTTATGGCATCAATGTCGCAAAAGTACGCGAAATCATCCGATTGCCAATGCTCACTGAGTTACCGGGAACTCCCGATTTCATAGAAGGAATCTTTGATTTACGTGGTGTTGTTATCCCGATTATCAATCTTGCAAAATGGATGGGGATTGATGCCCCCGAAGAGATGACCCAGAATGCACGGGTTATTATTACTGAATTTAACAATATGCAGATTGGATTTGTGGTTCATGAAGCAAAAAGAATCCGCCGTATCAACTGGAAAGATATTGAACCTGCATCGTTTGTTGACGGAGGTTTGGACGGATCAAAAATTACGGGTATGACACGTATTGAAGATGATAATGTATTGCTTATTTTGGACTTGGAGAGTGTTGTTCAAGAACTTGGGCTGTATCAACCCTCGAATACAAGATTAGATGCGAATCAAAATAAGTTTACCGGATTGGTTCTCTTGCTGGATGACAGTTCAACGGCACGGCGCATTATTAAAGAGGCACTGATGCAAATGGGCTTTAGCGTTCTTGAAGCCAGTGACGGCGAAAAAGGGTTTGAAATTCTTGAAGAACTGTATGAAGCACATGGCTCAGAACTGTCTAGCGTGCTACGCCTGATTGCATCCGATATAGAAATGCCGAGGATGGACGGATTTCATTTTGCCGCAAAAGTAAAAGAAGATCCTCGATTCAAGATGATTCCAATTGTCTTTAATTCCTCAATCAGTGATCATTTCAGTGATATACGTGGAAAAGAGGCTGGAGCGGAGGCGTATTTGGTCAAATTTGATGGAAGTATATTTTTTGATGAAATTGCACGCGTAGTGCAAACTCATATAGTATAGGGGTAGAAAATGGATGAATTTGAAGAAATATTACAAGATTTTTTAGTTGAATCGTTTGAGTTAATCGAACAACTTGACCAAGATTTAGTTGAGCTGGAAACACGTCCGGATGATTTGGAGTTGTTGAATCGAATATTCCGTGTTGCGCATACGATTAAAGGTGCCAGCTCATTTTTAAATTTTGATACACTGACGCATCTTACACATCACATGGAAAATATTCTTAATTTAGCGCGTCATGGAGACATTATTATTGATGCGGGAATCATGGATGTCATTTTAGAATCCATTGATTTGATGAAAGCGTTATTAGTGCGTATTCGTGATACACGTTCGGATGGCGGATTGGATGTCAGTGCTTGTGTTGTTCGTTTGGATGCTGCGGTAAACGGCGAAGCTCCTGTCGTTGCGGCTGAGGCACCTTCTGCAGCTCCTGAGCCTGTTGCGGTGGTTGAAACTCCTGAAGAAGAAGCTGATTACTCGGGAATGAGCGATGCCGAGGTTGAAGCAGAGATTGAGCGCTTAATTGCTATTAAAAATGCAGAAGCTGTAGCGAAACGTACCGGAGGCACACCGACAGCATCGGTTGATGAAGAGGAGCCTGATTATTCGGGAATGAGCGATGCCGAGGTTGAAGCAGAGATTGAGCGGTTGATTACCATAAAAAATGCAGAAGCGGCGGCAAAACGTGCTAATCAATCAAGTGAAAGTGCAGCTGTAAGTACGCCGGCACCTGTAGCTGCTCCTGCCGTAGAACCAACACCGACTCCTACTCCTACTCCTACTCCTGCGCCGGCAGCACAAGCGGCACCGGTAGCAAAACCTGCAGCCCCGCGACCTGTGGCAGCAAAAGAGGATGCTGATGCGAAGGGTGCATCCGTTGAGCAAACCATTCGTGTGGATGTTAAGCGTCTTGATCACCTGATGAATCTGATCGGTGAACTGGTACTGGGTAAAAATCGCCTCATAAAAATTAATGATGACGTTGAAGAACGCTATGAGGGGGAGGCTTTTTTAGAAGAGCTCAACCAAGTCGTTTCTATTGTTTCGTTGGTAACGACCGATTTGCAGATTGCCGTTATGAAAACGCGTATGTTGCCAATTGGAAAGGTATTTAATAAATTCCCTCGTATGATCCGAGATTTATCAAGAGAGTTAAATAAAAAAATTGAGCTTGATATTTCAGGTGAAGACACAGAATTGGATAAATCGATTGTTGAAGAGATCGGTGATCCATTGGTTCACATTATCCGAAACTCATGTGACCACGGTATTGAGACAGGTGATGTACGTTTAGCTAATGGAAAAGAGGAAGGCGGTACCATTCAACTCAAAGCGTATCATGAGGGTAACCATATTGTTATTCAGATTATTGATGACGGTAAGGGTCTTGATACGGATATGCTCAAATCCAAAGCAATGGAAAAAGGTCTGATAACGGAAAAAGAAGCAGACGGGATGAGTGACAAAGAAGCGTATGGTCTTATCTTCCGTCCTGGTTTCTCAACCGCTGCACAAGTCACGAGTGTATCGGGACGCGGTGTTGGTATGGACGTTGTTAAAACCAATATCGAGAAACTCAACGGTATGATCGACATTGACTCGGAATTGGGTCAGGGTACATCGATGAAGCTCAAGATTCCATTAACGCTTGCGATTATTCAAGCATTGCTGGTCGGTGTTCAAGAAGAGTATTATGCTATTCCTCTCGCGTCTGTTTTGGAAACGGTTCGTATCAGTAAAGATGAGATATACACGGTTGAGAATCGTTCGGTTATGCGTCTTCGGGATGAAGTTCTATCTTTGGTTCATATTGGTGACATTTTCGAAGTTGAGCGTGTGTTTGATAACAGCGAGCATGCCTATGTTGTTGTACTTGGCCTTGCAGAGAGTAAGATTGGGCTTATCGTTGATACGTTAATCGGGCAAGAGGAGATTGTTATCAAATCTCTGGGTGAATACCTCAAAGGAATTGAAGGTATTGCCGGGGCTACTATCCGAGGTGATGGTGGCGTGACACTGATTGTTGATGTTGCAGCACTGATGCAAATGGCAAAATCGGTCAAATCAACGGTAGGTGATGAAAACAGCGCCGGTAAAAAATTGGGTACTAAAAACAGCGCCAGCGACTACTGCGTTATGGTTGTAGATGATTCAAAAACGGATCGTACGATCATGAGAAAATCACTCGAATCCATGGGAATTACCCTTGTTGAAGCCGTAGATGGAGTAGAAGCGATGAATATTTTGAAACAAGGCGATCATTTCTTTGATGCAATGCTTATAGACATTGAAATGCCGCGTATGGATGGATATACATTGGCGGGAGAGATTAAGAAATATAACAAATACAAGAATCTACCGCTGATCGCCGTTACTTCACGTACAGGTAAAGCAGACCGTATGCGCGGTGTTGAATCGGGAATGGTAGAATACATTACGAAGCCGTACTCACCTGACTATTTGATGAATGTTGTTAAACGTAATATTAAATTTAATGAGGGACTGTAATCATGAGTGATCAATTGCAACAAGTTATTAATAAGCAAAATAGTGCGCTCATAGGTGATGAAAATAAGATGGATGATGTTGTTCAACTGGTTGGCTTCATCGTTGGTGAAGAAGAGTTTGCAATACCCATTTTGAGCATACAAGAGATTATCAAACCGATCAGCTGTACGAGAGTTCCACAAACACCAACCTACATTTTGGGTGTTTTTAATCTACGTGGCTCGGTTATACCTTTGATCGATTTACGTGCTCGTTTTGGATTAACACCGCAAAAACATGGGGATGAGACTCGATTTATTGTCATGAAAAGTGGTGATGATGTTGCTGGCTTTGTGATCGATCGCTTGACAGAGGCCATTCGTATGCCTAAACGTGATATTGGACCTGCGCCTGAAACTGTTTCTGAAGCGGAAACGATGATAGATGGTGTTGGTAAACAATCAGACCGTATCGTAACGATTTTAAAAGTACACAAACTACTAGAACGTAATTTTTAATATACCCTTGATTCATTTGTGGCACAATGTCACTTATGAATGAAATACACTATGAACTAAGACGTAAAAAACTGCTAGACTCTTTGGAAGAAGGGGTTGTAATCCTCAGCTCCGCTCCCCAAAAAATTCGTTCCAACGACACCGAATATCCTTACCGGCAAAACAGCGATTTTTATTATATGTGTGGTTTTAAAGAGGACAATGCACTGCTCGTATTGATTAAAACGAAGGAAGCTACTAAAAGTATTTTATTTGTAGAACCTTACAATGAAGAGCATGCCCTTTGGAATGGTGCACGCTTGGGAATAGAAAAGGCCAAAGAGACTTTTAGGGTTGATGAAGTCCATGATATTAATCATTATACAAGTCTAATCAAAGATGTTTTACGGGAACATATTGCCTTATATATTGATTTGTTTGATGATTCATCGTGGATTGTACAGGCCAAAAATAGTGCCAAAGAACTGCACGAAACCCGTGGAGTGAAGCGTCATATTAGAGCTATCTATGATGTGACCCATTTGATACGCACGCAACGATTGATTAAGTCTCAAGAAGAAATACAGCTGATAAAAAAAGCAATCGACCTCACTGCTAAAGCACATCATGAGGCTATAAGAGCCTCTAACGCAGGAATGTACGAATACGAGCTTCAAGCAAAAATGAGCTACATTTTTCTCTCAAATGGTGCTGCTTGCGAAGCATACGGTGCGATTGTTGCAGGGGGTAATAATGCAAATACGCTTCATTACATCGATAATCGTGATGTTTTGAGTGATGGTGATCTTGTATTAATTGATGCAGCGTGTGAATGGGAATTGTATGCCAGTGATATCACACGGACCTTTCCTGTTAACGGAAAGTTCAGTGAAGCGCAGCGCAGTGTGTATGAAAAAGTATTGGATGTACAGCTAAAAGTAATAGCAGCGATGAAACCTGGGGTAAAGCGCGACTGGCTGCAAAATTACAGCGAAGAGTTGCTGTGTCAAGCTTTGATTGAGTTAGGAATATTAAGCGGTGAATGCAAGACTCTTCTCGAAGAAAAAGCGCATAAAAAATATGCACCTCACGGCATAGGACACTGGATGGGATTGGATGTACACGATCCGTGTCCTTATGTGGATGATAAGGGTGAGAGTCTTCGTTTTACACCTGGAATGGTGATGACGATTGAGCCTGGTATTTACATACGAGCGGATGATGTAACGGTGGATGAAAAATATCGAGGGATCGGTATTCGTATTGAGGATGACATATTGATTACTGAGGATGGGTATGAAAACCTCTCCGCAATGATTGTTAAAACGGTAGAAGAGATAGAGGCTATGTGTATGGGTGAAGTTTTATAAAACCTCATACCCCTCTTCAATCACCTGACGAAACTCATCTGAGATCGTATACCAGTCCAACACATCAACCCGTATAGTAAGGGTTGATTCCTGTAACGCTTCTTTGAGACGGTTCATTGTTTGCCGATCAACCGGATGAGAGCATTTTAGGGCGATGTCGATATCGGAGTAGGACTTTACCGTTCCGTGGATACGTGAACCGAATACACGGATTTCACATTCGGGGACATACTCGGTAATAAGTTCTTTGAGAAGGCCGAGGACTTCGGGAGCGAGATCAATCATTACGCGATTGGATAGTATCAAAAAGGGATTTTACTTCGGCTAAAAAAGGTTTAGCATCAGAAAACACTTCATTGGCGGTTGCTTGATCGTAAGTGTGAGAGGTTTCATTGCGGGAGGAGTGAAATCCCATCCACAACTCTACGTCCGTAATGAGGCGGTTTTCGGCGGCTACGCGAAACAGTTCACGACGGGTCACTCCATCGACATAATTGCTGCCGATATGGTTTTCGATCCATCGTTTCATCATTTTCCATGCTTGTTCGTAACACACTTCAAAATTTTGGATTACCCCAGCGCGGATACTTTCTATAATTTCGGATGAAAGGGCTAAATGGCTTGCGTCTTCATTGGCTTTGAGAGAACGCTCTAGCGCTTCAATCGCTTTTAAAAAATTTGTGAGAATAAGCGCCATAGATTTCCTTTAAATTATAAAATCAAAGTTTAGGATGAACCCACTTAATTACAGCTATAGGTTGAGGCAGGTTTTTTGTATAATACACTTATTAGCATAAGGAGTTGAATAATGGATAAAGGATGGAGTACAAATATCATTGCACTTGGATGTGTAGCAGGATCGTATTTATTGGATGGCCAACTTGCAGGTGCACTGAAAAATGCCGGATTATTTGCCCTATCAGGTGCGGTTACGAATCAACTGGCCATTCATATGCTCTTTGAAAAAGTCCCATTTTTGTATGGTTCAGGGATTATCATAGATCGTTTTGAATCGATACGAGAGGCACTTAAAACTTTGATAATGGAGCAATTTTTCAGTACAGAAAAAATTGAATCGTTTGTTCAATCACAAGAGCGCAGTATAAATTTGGCGCCTATTATAGAACAAACCGATTTTACTCCTGCGTATGATGCTCTTGTTGCGAGTGTGATAGAATCTCCTTTGGGAGGAATGCTGGGAATGTTTGGAGGGGAAGCACTGATTGCCAAACTTAAAGACCCGTTTATTGAAAAAATAAAACGTTCCACGGTTGAAATTTCACAAAGTGACTCTTTTATGAGTGCGTTTAATGCCCATATGCATGAAGGAAGCGGCACTTTGACCAAAACCATTGGTGATATCGTTGAACTTCGCCTTGCCGAGTTGACCCCCTTGATGGTAAAAGAGATGTTACATGGACTCATGAAAGAGCATCTGGGATGGCTTGTAGTGTGGGGTGGAGTGTTTGGCGCGCTTATCGGATTGGTATCATCGCTTTTAATGTAAATAGCTTGACTTAAAAGACTTGACAACAAGTGACTCAAAGTATTATAATATTCGTAATTTAACAAGAAGGAATAATTATGTCAAATATTTTTGAAAAACTAACCCACCAAATGACCGAGATGATAGAATCATCAATCTCTTTGGCATTGCACAATAAAAATAGCGAATGTGAGCCGATCCACTTTTTATGGGCACTATTAGCCAATAGTAATTCACCTTTGAATCAAGCTCTGATAAAAATGGGTATTGATAAGATTGCGATTGAACTTGACGTAAAAAGTGCCGCGTCTAAATTGCCAAGTGTATCAAGCGTAACGAAGGAAAGCATCCGATTGTCACGCGATTTCGCGCATGCCCTAGAGCGTGCTTCGGCTGAAATGGCTGTTAATGGAGATGCATTTATCGCCATTGATATATTTCTTATCGGTAATCTCAATCAGTCACCATTCAAAGAAGTATTGGAAAAGTATACAGATGTATTTGAGTTGCGAAAAACATTGGAAGCGATGCGCGGCGGTCAGAAGATTGAGGATCAGACTGGTGATGAAATGCTTGAGAGTCTTTCAAAATATGGAATTGATCTTACAAAAATGGCGGTGGAGGGAAAACTTTCTCCTGTTATAGGACGTGATGACGAAATTAGCCGTATGATGCAGATACTAATCCGAAGTACAAAAAACAATCCGATTCTCTTAGGTGAACCTGGGGTTGGTAAAACAGCATTGGTAGAAGGGCTCGCACAGCGGATCATTAACAAAGAAGTACCACTTAGTTTACAAAATAAGAGAGTTGTTGCTTTAGATATGAGTGCACTTATTGCGGGAGCAAAGTATCGCGGGGAGTTTGAAGATCGTCTAAAAGCGGTTATAGAAGAAGTCAAAAAAAGCGGAAATATAATTCTTTTTATTGATGAAATTCATACTATCGTTGGAGCGGGGGCATCTGAGGGATCGATGGATGCGGCAAATATTCTTAAACCTGCACTTGCTCGAGGAGAACTACATACGATTGGCGCCACAACTCTCAAAGAATATCGCAAGTATTTTGAAAAAGACACTGCGTTACAGCGCCGTTTTCAACCGGTACATGTGGATGAACCAAGCGTTAACCAAACATTACAAATCTTACGCGGACTCAAAGAACGTCTGGAAGCGCATCACAGTATAACGATTTCAGATTCAGCATTGGTAGCGGCAGCAAAGCTCTCTGATCGTTATATCAGTGATCGATTTTTACCGGATAAAGCGATTGATCTTATTGATGAAGCTGCGGCAGAACTACGTATGCAAATAGAATCTGAGCCAAATGCACTAGCAAGTGTAAAACGACGTATGACACAGCTTCAAGTTGAAAAAGAAGCATTAAAAATGGAAGAAAGCGTAGCAAATACAAAACGTCTTGAAGAGATCGTCAAAGAACTCGCAGATGTGAGTGAAGAACGCCGAAGTCTTGAAGCGCAGTTTGAGCATGAAAAAGCAGAGTTTGATCGCGTTTCAAAAATCAAGCGTGAAATCGAATCAAAACGTCGTGAAGCTGAAAATGCGCAACAGCAAGGTGACTTTGCAAAAGTAGCTGAAATCACTCATGGGCAAATTCCAAAACTCGAAGAGGAAGAAAAACAGCTTCAAGAGAAGTGGAAGGTTATGCAGTCCCAGGGGACGTTGCTCAAGAATAGTGTTGATGAAGCATCTATCGCGGGTGTTGTAAGCCGCTGGACCAAGATTCCAGTTAATAAAATGCTCCAAGGTGAAAAAGAAAAGATCCTGCACATCGAAGATGAATTAAATCGTGATGTCGTAGGCCAAGAAAAAGCAACCCATTCCGTAGCACGTGCGATCAAACGTAATAAAGCAGGACTCTCGGATAAGAGCCGTCCAATTGGATCATTTTTATTCCTTGGACCAACAGGGGTTGGTAAGACACAAACAGCGAAAACGTTGGCCAAATTTTTGTTTGATAGCAGTGAATCGATGATCCGTATCGATATGTCAGAGTACATGGAAAAACATGCGGTATCACGACTCGTCGGTGCCCCTCCGGGATACGTAGGGTTTGATGATGGCGGACAGCTAACAGAAGCTGTACGCCGTAAGCCGTACAGCGTCATCTTGTTTGATGAAGTTGAAAAAGCACATCCCGATGTGTTCAATGTATTGCTTCAAGTGCTCGATGACGGACGTCTGACGGATAATAAAGGAGTAGTGGTAGATTTTACTAATACAATCATTATCTTGACCTCTAACATCGCTAGTGATAAGATTATGGCACATCATGGTGACAGTAATCTAGAAGAGATGGTATTGGGAGAGCTTCGTCAACACTTTAAGCCGGAGTTTTTGAATCGTTTGGATGATGTAGTGGTTTTCAATCCATTGGGTGAGAGTCAGATACTAAGCATTGTTGATCTGTTCTTCGCGGATATCATGGCAAAAGTTGAAGAGCGCAACATTGCGCTGTCCCTAACCGATGCCGCAAAACGTCACATTGCACAAGCCGGATTTGACCCTGTATACGGTGCACGCCCGCTCAAACGTGCCTTGTATGAGATTGTTGAAGATCGTTTAGCAGATTTGATTCTAGGTGGGGAAGTAATTGAGGGATCATCGGTAGCATTTGATGCTGTTGGCGATGAGATAACTGTATCTGTGTCATAAATATTTATTTTGAACGAACCGAGAGCAAAGCTCCCGATTCTACGCTAGCCGCTAAGGCACTAAAGCTTGCCCTTGCAGGGCGGATTAAAAAGAGATATTATACTACTCATGAAACAAATATTTTTGACACTTTTTTTTATTTTGACCATTCAAGCGTTAGGATGTACAGGCGATTGCATGACCTGTCATCCTGCGTTACTGAAAAATATTGATTTTGATAAACGCCATAAGCCTATGACGACTTGCATTAAATGTCACTCTGCTAATCCTGAAAAAATGGCGGATTGCGGAAGTGATTGTTTTGCCTGCCATCCAGTGGCAAAAATAGAGGAGATTAATGTGAAAGAGCATGCGGTCATCAGAGAATGCCGTGACTGCCATATGAAAATGAAAACGACTCTTGGATTGGATACATTTCCAAAAGGGCAGTCTTCAGCACCTACGCTTCGGGATTTTTTGAAGCCTTAAGCGTATAGTGGTTCAAAAAGGCGATCAAAGCTTTCGAATATTTTCTTTAGAAACTTCTCTGCTTCATTAACCATTTTAATCATATCATTTTCATTTTTCGGTGGAGGAGTTTGTTTGAGGGCATTATCGAACAGATCGACAACTCCTTTTTTTGCATAATTTTTGACACTTTCATCACTGTGCTTGAGGTCACCAAGCGCTTTTGTTAAATCAGATGCCATCTTGTTTATAGGAGATTTTTGTTCTCCATCACTTAATTCTTTCATGAATTTATTGATATACGGTTGAGCTTTTTTCATGAACGCGTTGATTTCTTTCTGATCTTGCTCGGTAATACCGTTGGTATTGAGTTCAAACGCAAAGGCTTGTGTAGAGGAAAAACTAAACGAACTCTCTTTTGTTCCATCGTTTTGACGAGAATTGAGGGTAAGTTCCTGGGTATTTCCAAAATTTAGAGAGAGTATATCTCCACTGCTAGTTTTCATTTGCATAGTTAATTCATGGGATCGGTATGCATCCAATGATGATAATGCCGTCATAATACTACCTCTACTTCTTAACGATTATAGTTACAATATCGGTCAAAGAAGAAAAAGATTAAATAAGCTTGCACGAAGCTTAATGGCATTTTAAGTAAGATTTGACTACCATTGCGGTCAAAATATAACAAGGGGAATGGTAATGAAAAGAACATACCAACCACATAATACACCACGTAAGCGTACTCATGGTTTCCGTTTACGTATGTCTACAAAGAATGGCCGTCGCGTTATCAACGCTCGTCGTGCTAAAGGTAGAAGCAGATTGGCTGTATAAACGGCTTTACAATGTTGAAACTCAACTCCGAGTTTCAGCGAGTTTATAAACGTGGCAAGAGTGCTCACAGTACTTCTATTGCGTTGTTTTATCTTCCTGTAACGGGAGAAAAAACAGTTGGATACACCGCAAGTAAAAAAGTAGGAAACGCCGTCGTTCGCAATCATTGCAAAAGACGTTTACGTGCCCTTTTTACTGAGCTGTCTGATCATCTTTCAGATGGATGGTATGTATTAGTCGCCAAAGAGCCGTTGCATAGCAATGACTTTGAAACTGTGCGACGAGACTGTAAATATGTTTTAAAACGAACAGGTGCTTTGATAGGGAGTAGCGAGGGACAATGATAAGAAAATTCTTTCTTAGCCTCCTATGGTTTTATCGGCACTCTTTCTCTTTGGTGACACGCGGATCGTGTCGTCACTATCCTTCATGTTCCGAATATGCCTTATGGCAGTTTGAATGTAACTCTCTTCCCCATGCTTTTGGGTCTACTTTTTTACGTATTTGTAGGTGTAATCAACTTTTCCGTGGAGGAATTGATTATCCAAAGATTAACAAACCGACTGGTAAAACATCCAAACTTTCGATAATTACGATAAAATATTGGTTTGTTCCTCATCAGCAAAATTATTTTCTGATTAAAAATTTTAAGTATAAAGGATAACAGTGTTAGAAAAATTTACTCCAAACCAGCGACTGTTGATAGCCATTGCGCTTTCATTTACTTTTTTTATAGGTTATACAGCCCTTTTCCCTCCAAAAGCACCCAACAGCGATGTAAATAAGTCAACCGAGGCTACTGTCAAACAAACTGTGCCATCAGTACCACAGTCAAGCGAGTCATTAGCTACTATTGGTGACGTAAAAACGGTAAAAACGGATACATTAACAACCATTAATTCAAAAGAATTTACCCTTAAAATTGATACACTTGGTCGTATTTCATCGATTATATTGAAAAATGCAAAGCATGATAACCAAGAAGGAAAGTTGGCAGAATTGATTTCTCCGACAGGCCCAAAACCGTTACAGGTTCGTTTCGCAGATGAAGCGCTAGAAGCTGCGGCGCAAAAAATACCATACTCCGCCAATATTGATGATGTCGTGTTGGGTGAGAATGGAAAAGCAGATGTTCTTTTAACTCAATCGCTCAACGGGTTAAGTGTTACTAAAAAAGTAACCTTTTATGCGGATGGCCACTATGATGTTGTAATGAACCTTTCAGAAGCAAAGCGTTATTTTGTCTATCTTGGAGAGCATCCAAAAATCAATGATAAAATGATGACAGTCACAGGTGCAATGGTTTATGCCGGTGATAATCAGACTACTATCTTTGAAGATGGCGACGTTGAGGGTAGAGTTGGGTTTAGCAATGTTCACCTTGTTTCTGCGTTTGATCAGTACTATGCAACGATTTTTTACGGTTTTGATGCAGCAACTGCTGTGTATGTTGAACGTGATATCAACGATAATCCAGTTAGTTATTTGGAAGGCACACAAGCATTTGCATTTAAAGGGTACATTGGACCAAAAGAATATAAAGTTCTTGAATCAATTGACCCTGTATTGACACACTCAATAGAGTTTGGTATGTTTACCTTTATTGCGGCACCTATTTTCAAAGTGCTTATGTGGTTGCATGGTTTGTTAGGTAACTGGGGTTGGTCGATTATTGCTTTGACGGCGCTTATTCGTATGATGCTTTATCCTTTGACGCAAAAGGGAATGGTCTCTATGCAAAAAATCAAGGAAATCGCTCCGAAGATTAAAGAGGTTCAAGCTAAATACAAAGGTGACCCTCAGCGTATGAACGCAGCGGTTATGGAGATGTACAAAAAACACGGCGCTAACCCACTGGGCGGATGTCTTCCATTGTTATTACAGATTCCTGTTTTCTTTGCGATTTATCGTGTATTGCTTAATGCCGTTGAACTTCAAGGAGCTCCTTGGCTTCTATGGGTGACGGATTTGTCACGTATGGACCCGTATTATATTTTACCGATCCTTATGGGTGCAACGATGTACTATCAGCAGAAGATTACACCAAGTAACTTTACCGATCCGTTACAAGAGAAAATCTTTAAATTTTTACCGGTCATCTTTACGTTCTTTTTCTTTACGTTCCCATCAGGGCTCGTTTTGTACTGGTTCATCAATAATATTTTCTCAATCGTACAGCAATATCTTGTAAACCGACAGTTTGCAGCGGCTCGTATTGTACGACATGAGGCGCATCTCGCGGAGAAGCATCATGAAAAAGATTGAAGCACCTTCTCTAGAACTTGCTTACGCTAAAGCAGCGACTGAGTTTGGATGCTCGGTTACTATGCTGCAAGTGGAGATCATACAATTTCCTTCAAAGGGGATATTGGGTCTCTTTAAAAAATCAGCCATTATCGTAGCAAATTTACCTGTTTCTTCTGTCCCTGTCGTCGAGAAAAAGCTTTCGGCACCAGTAGTCAGTGAAGAGGTTCATGAAGAAGAAGTTGAGCATCGCGGTGCAATGCATAATGATGTCCTTCTAGCAGAGTCGTTTGTAACCCAACAAGAAGATGAGCTAGATGAGGATGATGAAGACATCTATGGTGATTATGATGGCCAAGATGATTATGAAGAACTTTCAGTAGAAGAATGTGCGCTTGAAGTAAAAGAAAAAATTAATGAACTCTTTAAATCTATTTGTTTTGATCTTCATGAGATTGACGTTTCTGCGTATGATGAGAATACCTTACTCGTGGAGATTACTGGGCTTGATTCAGCACTCATGATCGGAAAAGAAGGGTATCGCTATAAAGCCCTCTCTTATATGTTGTTTAATTGGATTAATGCTACCTATGGATTGCAGCTGCGTCTTGAGATCGCAGAATTTTTAAAAAATCAAGAAGAGTCTATTTCTCGTTATTTGGTTGGTGTTTGTGAGAGCATTGAGCGTGAAGGTCGTGGTCAGACGAAAACACTCGATGGTGTACTCGTTCAGATTGCTCTTAAACAGCTTCGTGATCGTTATCCTGATCGTTATGTAGCAATTCGTTCTACGCGTGATGGCGGTAAGTTTATTGTCATTAACAGCTATCACGAGTATTAATTTCTAATGCATAACACCATAGCCGCCATTGCTACGGCACATGGTGTGGGTTCCATCGCTATTGTTCGCCTGAGTGGTGAACAATCTCTTAACATTGCGCTAAAACTTTCTAAAAAACAAACGCTCCAACCCCGATACGCTACCTTGACCTCTTTACACCATGAAAACGGAATGCTGATTGACGAAGCGATTGTGATTTATTTTCAAGGGCCTAAAAGTTTCA
The DNA here is from genome assembly GCA_030692765.1 of Sulfuricurvum sp. GTDB lineage: Bacteria > Campylobacterota > Campylobacteria > Campylobacterales > Sulfurimonadaceae > Sulfuricurvum. Next base: position 38,302 of record JAUYUB010000010.1, on the reverse strand, counting down.
CAGGCGAAGATGTTGTCGAATTTCAATGTCATGGCGGAATGATCGTAGCTCAAGCTGTTTTACGAGCTTGTGTGGCTGGCGGAGCGCGTTTGGCACAGCCTGGTGAGTTTAGCAAACGGGCATTTCTCAACGGTCGTCTTGATTTAACCCAAGCAGAAGCAATAGCGTCGCTCATCGAAGCCAAAAGTGATGATGCTGCACGTCTCTTGGCTCGTCAAATGAAGGGTGAATTACGGGAATATGTGGAAGGAATTCGTGATTCTCTGCTTGAAATTTTGGCCTATTCGGAAGTGGTCATTGATTATGCCGAAGAGGACCTACCGCAAGATGTCGTCGATCAAATCGGGCATAAGCTGGAAAAAATTACCAAAGAACTTTCGAAAACATTGGAATCCAGTCGCAGGCGTAGCGGTTTGATGCAGGGATTTCGTGTGGCCATCATCGGAAAACCCAATGTGGGGAAAAGCTCACTGCTCAATGCTCTCTTGGATTACGAACGGGCCATTGTGAGTGAAATCGCAGGAACTACACGCGACACGATAGAAGAACAAGTACGTTTGGGAACGCATTTGATTCGTCTTGTCGATACGGCAGGAATACGTAATGCGCACGATGAGATAGAAAAAATAGGAATTGAGCGTTCTATCGCCGCGATTGAAAATGCCGATGTGGTTGTTGCGTTGTTTGACCACAGTCGCATGTGTGACGATGAAGACCGTGAAATTATCAAGCTCATGGAGCGTTTTTCTAAGGATAAAGCTTTTATTTGTGTTCTCAATAAAGTCGATTTACCGCAAAAATTTGAGACTGGACTAATAGAAGAATATGCACCAATACACTTGAGTTGCAAAATAGACACACAGGCACTTGTTGATGCATTAACCCATATTATGGATTACGATAATGATTCTGAATCGATGATGCTCATTTCCGAGCGTCAGATTACTGCTATGGCTCAAGCGGTACGTGAAATAGAAGATGCGCATGACCCATTAGAAAGCGGCGAGTTGGAACTCTTTTCGTTTCACATTAACCAAGCTATCCGATTTATTGCTTCATTGACCCGTCCGTATGAGCTCGATGAGATGTTTGACAAGATGTTCGGTCAATTTTGTCTGGGAAAATGATGGGCAGTATTATCGCAATTGATTTGGGGCTCAAGCGAATCGGCCTTGCACTGAGTTCAGGGGTAGGGATTGTAACCCCCTTGCCCGCAGTAGAGCGAAAGAACCGTAATCAAGCGGCAAATGATGTCAAAAAAGTTTTAAACGAATACGCAGCTACGACGGTTGTGATAGGTATACCCATGGGAAGCAGTACAGAAGATGAGATGCGTCGTCGTGTTGAGCACTTTATGAATTTGGTGGATTTTAAAGGGGAGATAGTTTACCAAGACGAATCTCACAGCTCCCAAGAAGCGGAAGCTCTGATGAAGGGCGAAATCCGTTACAAACGTGACGGGAGAATCGATTCTCTTTCTGCGAAGATTATTTTAGAACGCTATTTAAAACTGTAATCACTTATTTTGGCAGATTATGGGATACGTATTCCCAATTAACCAGCTTCCACCAATTTTCTAAATAATCCGGACGTCCATTACGATAATCAATATAATAGGCGTGTTCCCAGACATCACAGGTAAGCAGTGGAATGAGATCGTGACGGATAGGAGTATCGGCATTGCTGGTTGACTCAATTGCGAGTTTTCCGTCCTTATTAATCACCAACCAGACCCATCCAGAACCGAAAAATCCAGCAGCGGTTGATAACATTTTTTCTTTGAATACTTCCATAGATCCAAAATCACGTTGAATCAAAGTAGACAGTTCCGCTGAAGGATTGCTTGGTGTAGGAGCAAGGCAGTTCCAGTAAAAATCATGATTAAACACTTGAGCCGCATTATTGAAAATAGGACCGTCAGCATGTTTGACTGTATCCAAGAGTGTTTTATCCGCATATTGGGTTCCAGTGATTAGTCCATTTAGTTTGGTAACATAACCTGCATGGTGTTTTCCGTAATGATATGAAAGAGTTTCGGCAGATAGATAAGGTTCCAGTGCTGTTTGTGCATAAGGAAGCTGCATTAAGGTATGTTGCATTGTCTTCTCCTTGATTATTTGTTTTATTCTACAAGCAACTGTATAAAATATACCAAAATATAATTAATTATATTAATTTAAAATATTTTAGCGCTTCTTCTTTCCCACTATTATAGGTTGCTAATATTCATTTTTGGAAAAGTGGGCTATAATTCGCGAAATTTTGCGCTTTTATGGCACTTACTGAAGGATACTCAATGGGATTGAACGTCTACTACGATAAAGATTGTAATATTAATCTAATCAAAAATAAAATTGTTGCCATGATCGGTTTCGGATCACAAGGTCATGCACATGCTGAAAATCTTCGTGATAGCGGTGTTGAAGTAGTTGTTGGACTACGTAAAAGTGGTAGTTCATGGGCAAAAGCAGAAGCTAAAGGCTTCAAAGTTATGACCGTTGCTGAAGCATCTGCATACGCTGATTTTGTTATGATCCTTCTTCCGGATGAGAATCAGGCAGAAATTTACGCTAATGAAATTGCTCCAAACTTAAAATCAGGTGCTACTATCGCATTTGGTCACGGTTTCAGTATCCACTACGGACGGGTTAAGCCAGCGGCTGACATCAACGTAACGATGATCGCTCCAAAAGCACCGGGTCACACAGTACGTAGCGAGTTCGTTCGCGGCGGCGGGATTCCTGATCTTATCGCTATTGGACAAAATCCAAGCGGTACTACTAAAGAGCTAGCGCTTTCATACGCATCAGCTATCGGTGGTGGACGTACGGCTATCATCGAGACTACATTCAAAGACGAAACTGAGACGGATCTTTTCGGAGAGCAAGCAGTTCTTTGTGGTGGTGCGGTTTCTCTTGTACAAGCTGGATTTGAAACATTGACAGAAGCGGGATATGCTCCTGAGTTGGCATACTTTGAGTGTCTTCACGAACTAAAATTGATCGTTGACTTGATGTTTGAGGGTGGAATCGCGGATATGCGTTATTCAATTTCTAACACAGCGGAATACGGTGACTACGTAAGTGGTAAACGTGTTATCAATGCTGAGTCAAAAGCAGCAATGAAAGAGATCCTGAAAGAGATCCAAGACGGCCGTTTTGCAAAAGACTTCATCCTTGAAGGTCAAGCAGGATACCCTCGTATGAATGCAGAGCGTACCAACGCTCGTGCATCATTGATCGAGCGTACAGGCGTAAGTTTGCGTGCTATGATGCCATGGATTTCTAAAAACAAAATCGTTAACCAAAGCACTAACTAAATTCTTCATCGAAAGCCATTTTATGGCTTTCACCCATTCTCAATAAAAGTGCATCTTAATGGACAAACCTCCTTTCTCTTTTCGAAATCTCTTAACGCTTAAAAATCTTATTCTTATTGTATCGGTCGCGATTGCAATATTACTCTCTATATTGATTGGCTATTATATTGGCTTTACGCAAGTACAAGAAAAATTGGATAAAGAACGAGAAGAAACACAGCGTTTGATGGCGCAAATTGAAGATATTACGAAAATAGAAACAAATCAAACAAAAGCAATAGTTACACCCAGTAAAGGTGCCCTAGAAACTACGAAGTTGAAAAAAGAACTTAAAGAACTATTGGATCACGAGGCAATTAGTGCCCGGCATGAATATGCCCCAAAAGATAAAGAAGCACTGCCTCCTCCTGCAGAACCGCGTCCTGCAGTCCCCGTAAAAGCATGTGGAGGAAAGTTAGTGATTATTATGGATGATGTGTCGTATGCACATGATGTTGCTTCCATACGCTCTACGGGATTGCCATTGGTGATGTCTTTTTTACCACCAAGTCCCCGTCATCCTGAATCTGCTTTATTGGCAGCATCAGTTTCGGGATATATGGTCCATTTGCCTATGGAAGCCGTTGCATTTACGCAAGAAGAGCCTGTTACTTTGCGAATTAACGATTCAGTTGAGACTATAGAAAAGCAAATAACACTTGTAAAACGACTCTATCCTAATGTTCGTTATATTAATAATCATACGGGTTCAAAATTTACCTCGGATGAAGCTGCGATGGATCGGCTTATTGGTGTTATGAAAGATAATGGGCTGATATTTGTGGACAGTCGAACAATTGGCTCAAGCAAAGTAAAAAGTGTTGAGTCAAAGCATGGTTTACGGTATTTGGGTCGGGATGTTTTTTTGGATCATGAAGACGGTGTTGCCAATGTCAAAAAACAAATTCGTGATGCAGTTGCCCTTGCTAAACGTCATGGAAGTGCCATAGCAATTGGTCATCCTCGCCCCGATACGATTCGAGCACTCAAAGAATCCAAAGATATTTTAAATCAAGTTCAGATTGTAAGGATAGATCAAATCTGACAATTTGTCATATATCCATTTTGTAGGTTTATATTAGGTTAACGTAACAAATATTTTATGGGTTGGCCTGTTATGTTTGATACGATCCCTTTTCATCTAGATGAACTAGACTCCATGACACATTATCCAAAGACTCTTTTTTATAATGGCTCTTTGGAAAACCTCTTTCGTCCCAAAGTATCTATTGTCGGTACTCGTAAACCCAATCCCTATACTCGAATCATGACACACGAATTGGCTAAAAAGCTCTCGATGGCGGGAGTCGTGATTGTTAGCGGTGCTGCGGCGGGTGTTGATACTCTTGCGCATTATGGGGCAGGGTGTGAAAATACGATTGCTGTACTGCCTTGTGGGATTGACCTGCGGTATCCAAAAGCAAATACGCAACTAATACAATCCATTGAAACGAACGGATTAACCCTTTCTCAATTTGAACCCTCTTTTGAAGCACGAGCATGGAGTTTTGTTGTGCGTAACGAAATTGTTGTAGCTTTGGGAGAGTGTTTGATCGTAACGGAAGCGGACATAGACAGCGGGAGTATGCGCAGTGTTGAGTATGCACTTGAGATGGGGAAACAAATTTATGTGTTACCGCATCGCATACGAGAGAGTGCAGGGACACATCAATTACTGGCGCAGGGGAAGGCTGTGGCCATTGAGGATATTGACATGTTTGTGGCGAATATTTCAAAAACGGTACGCAATGCTGTCGAAGATACACCATTTTTAGCATTTTGTAGAACATCCCCCAGCTATGAGGAAGTGATGGTTAAATTTCCAAGTGAAATATTTGAAGCTGAATTAAGCGGTAGGATTGATGTTCGAAATGGAAGGGTAGTTGTTGTCTAACTTCAGAGCATTAATGCCCTGAACTTGCCTCGTATCCATAGTGTTTCACAAAATAATTGATAATAATTTGCTGATCTTCTTTTGGAATTGGCGCTTTGAACTCATTTACCATTTTAGCAACGGTTCCTGTCCAGTAAGGGCGGCTTTTTTTACCCTGATTGAGCATGTAGCCAAATGAGTGACACGTGAGGCAGTACTGTTGTACCACTTCGTCATGATCTCCTGCTTCAATAGGATAATCAACATAAGGCATTTCAATAGGCTTGGCGACTTGTGAAAAAAGTGTTGTAGCTGTTAACAGTAGTCCAGCAATCAGTATATTTATTTTCATTTATGGGTCCTTACACTATTTTTACGTTGACAACATCAACAGCATTGTATTGGTATCCACCGGCATTCCATCCGATGTCGCCAGGGAGAGGTTGAATGTTACCGATACGATTGATAGCACGTACCATAATCGCATATTCCCCTTTTATTTTAGGTTCCCAAGCAAAGGTCCATTGGCGATAGGCGTATTTTCCATAATCTTTTTGCAGTTCTGTAGCACTCCAACTTTTACCGCCATCGAGAGAAATCATCACTTCTTTGATCCCTTTGCCTTGGTCAAATGCGACACCGCTTACTTTGATACGTGAACCTTTTTTGATGACACTGTTGGGTGTTGGGTAACCGATGACGGATTTAACTTTCATCTGAGCAATTGGCTTACGCTTGTACTCAAAGTCACCTCCGGAGATTACACATTCACAATCGTTATCAGGAACCGTGTAGGCAACATCCATAAAGAAGGATTTTCGGTATTCATCCATGACTGTAATCTCTGAGAGCATTTTCACCCAGCTGTCTGAGAAGTGACCAGGAATGATGAGTTTTAGAGGAAAACCATTTAGATAAGGGATATCTTCACCATTCATCTCATACGCAACAATCAATTCATCGGTAAGGGCTTCATCAATTCCCATCTCACGAAAAAACTTAGGCGTTTCATCAATAGCCGGTTTTTCGAGTCCATTGACACCAACGTATTTAGCGGTTGCATTGACTCCGGCCATATTTAGGATATCTTTGAGACGAGCTCCTTTCCAAAGGGCACAGCCCATTGCCCCATGACCCCATTGTACACCATGGGTTGCAGGTCCGCTACCGGAAAAATATTTACGACTGTTACCGCCACACTGCAAGACTGAAGTGATTTCTACAGGTTCAAACTTTGATTTCAAATCATCAATACTTAGTGAAAGAGCATTTGCTACACTTCCTTTGACTTCAAGACGAAAGGTGTTTAAATCAATATACGTTGGGATATCCGGCATGTGCCAACGTACAAAAAATTCATCATTTGGGGTAATTGCCTTCGTAAATATATCGCGAGATGATTCAAGAAGCGGAGGACGATCAGAGATCGTTTTCAGAGGCTTTTTCTCTGGAAACGCGATCATTGGAGGTACGAACGCTTTTGTTTCAGTGACAATGGGTTTAACAGCTTCTTTACCAAATAGGGTGGAAGCACCGAGTATAAAACCGGCACCTAAAAAGTTTCTTCGTGAAAATTGGTCCATGAGTAGTCCCTTTAATAATATTACATGATTTTATCACATTTATGACAAAATCATAGTATTAACATAGCATCTCCGTAGGAAAAAAAGCGATATTTCTCATTAATTGCGCACGTGTACAGACGATGGGTCTCTTCAAGCCCTACAAATGAAGCAACCAGCATCAGGAGAGTCGATTGAGGTAAATGAAAATTGGTAAGGAGATGATCTACACGTAAGGGTGGATTATGAGGATGTAAAAAAAGGTTTGCTTCTCCCTGTAATTCACCGGATCGGATATGATATTCGACGGTTCGTGTGGACGTTGTTCCAACACACAACAGTGGAGTTGAACCTTGGATAAGTGTCAGAGATTTCTTACTCATTTCAAAATACTCGGAGTGCATAGGATGATCAGTGATGGTAGTGCATTCAACGGGTTTAAAGGTTCCGGAGCCAACATGCAAGGTGACAAAGGCATGAGGATGATGAGAGCAGACTAGCTCAAAGAGCTCATCCGTAAAATGAAGGGATGCAGTAGGTGCAGCAACGGCACCCTCATGTACAGCAAAAACAGTTTGGTATTCACGCTCATCTTCACTGTTGTCTTCACGACCTAAATAGGGGGGTAGAGGAATATGCCCGATTTTCTCTAAAAGAGGTATGAGTTCCTCAAAGCGCAGAAGAACATCATTGAGATAAAAATTGACTTCTCGTGATCCATCTTCATGCAGTGCGGTAACGATGGCTTTGACATTGGCATCAAAATACAAAACCGTACCGCTTTTGACACGTCCTTTGATGTACACATTGATGGTGTGGGCATCCAGTGGACGATTAATCAGAAGTTCGACGGCACCGCCGCTCTCTTTTTTGCCGTAAAGACGGGCTTTTATGACTTTGGTATCGTTGAAAATAATGGCACATTCGTCGGGTAAAAAATCGTTTAGCCGATCAAATCGAGTATGGGTGATTGATTGATCACGTCGATTATAGACGAGGAGTCGGGCATGGTCTCTAGGGTGAACGGGATGCGTAGCTATGAGACCATCTGGGAGATGGTATTCATAACTTGACGTGAGTAACGGGTCTTTATTAGTCAATCGTCTCTTCTTCATCTTCCAATGATGCTAAGTCTTCTTTGGGCGCTGGATTAACAGCACCAACAATAAGGATAGAAATACCGTAGAGAAGAATAAGAGGAACGGCCATCATTATTTGGCTAAGGACATCAGGAGGGGTTAAAAGAGCGGCTAAAATAAAGATAAGGACGATAGCATAGCGAAAGAAATCCTTCATCATACGATCATCAATAAGTCCCATTAGGGCTAAAAAATAGGCAAAAACGGGAAGTTCGAACGCAAGTCCAAAGCCAAATATTATTTTAGTGAAAAACTCTACGTACTCTGAAATGTTATACATTGGAACAAATGTAGCACTTCCAAATTCAATAAAAAATGCAAAACCCATTGGAGTTACAAAATAGTAGGCAAAAGCGGCTCCTATAAGGAACATGACTGTGCCGCCTACAACGATAGGAATCATCATTCTTTTCTCGTTGGCATACAGGCCTGGGGCAATAAAAAGCCATATTTGAGAAAGTATAACTGGCAGTGCTGCAAGAAGTCCAGCGAAAAAGGAGACTTTCATTGCAACAAAAAATGCTTCGGAGAGTTCTTTGGTGACAATCATCCCCTGTGCAGCTTTACGGGAGATTTTAGCGGTAGCCGTCAGGGCATCGATAAGCGGTTGAGTAATCCAAGTAAGAAGGGCATCATGGAAGCTCCACATAAAAATGGACATAATAATAACAGCAGCAACGCTGATACCAAGGCGTTTACGCAGTTCTACTAAGTGAGGACGCAGATCATCAAACATTAAACATCCTCTTTATTTTTTTGAGCGAAGGTAATTGCTTCTGGTTCTTTAGGCGCAGCAGGTGCAGGTGTTTCCAATGTTAAATCATTTCCAACGGCAGTGATATCTGCTTTCACTTCTGTCAAGTCACTCATACGTGTTAGTTCTGCACTGGCATTGGTAAGTTCCGCTTTATAATCCATAACGGTCTCTTTGATTCCAGAGAGTCTGATTTCATCTTCGATCGTGGCTTTTGCTGAATTGACAGTGCCTTTGACACTTCGGAAGAATTTGGCGATTTCAATCATCGTAGAGGGAAGTTTATCGGGTCCCAAAAAGAGAACAGCAACAATAGCGATTAGAAAAATTTCGGTTAAGCCCATTCCAAACATATTTATTTGCCTACTTATTGTTTATTTTTTAAAGAATAGAAGCGATTTTAGCAAAAGTTAGTTTAAAGGGTGCCTCTAATAGCCTTCAATTCTTAGCGTGATTTCATCTGCGAGGAGAAAATTAGGATTAATATAGCGTCCATTTCGAAATTCTAGCAAGGCCCCAACAAGAAGCATTTGGGCTTGTGTGTTTTGCGGTTTTGACAGGAGTGTTTGGTCGACACCGACACAGCTGCGAAATCCTAAAAAGAGTTTCTCATTTAAAAGTTCTGCCTCATTGAGATGCTCTTCTTTTATCGACAACGGTGCATCAATATAGGCTTCGATATCGGTAGTGGGATACAAACGAGTCGAATCTAAAAATCCAACCGCTCCCGCACCCAATCCGATGTAAGACTTGTGTTCCCAATAACCAATATTATGTTTGGATTTGTATTTTCCGAAATTGGAAATTTCATAGTGTTCAAACCCTTTTGAAGTAATTTCATCAAAGAGCCATTGCGTAAGATCAAGCTGTTCACTCGCCATTTCGGGTAATTTTTCAAATGCGGTCTCTTCTTCGATAGTGAGGGAATAGAGGCTTATGTGATCTATGGGCAGATCAAACGCTTGGTTTATGTCGCTGCGTAAGAGTTCTTTAGTATCGCCTTGAACCCCGTAGATTAGATCAAGCGAGAGATGCTCATATCCGACGATTTCGGCATTTTTTATGGCTTGAAGTGCGTGCTGCGTGTTGTGCGCACGTCCAAGTGTTTTGAGTTTCTCATCATTGAAACTTTGAACTCCAAAACTGATACGGTTAACACCCAATTTTTTCATTCCCTCAAGCCATTCATAGGTTGCACTGTTGGGATTGGCTTCTGAGGTGATTTCGGCACCTTTTTGTAAATAGGGACGAATACGATCGAATATGGGACCGTAAAGTTCAGGATCAACAGTAGAGGGAGTGCCTCCTCCGATAAAAACGGTTTGGACGGGGTTTGAGTGGCTGACATCAAAACGTTTGAGTTCAGTTTCGAGTTGAACGCTCAAAGCATCCATATAGCGTTCGCGTTGCGAAAACTTGTCAACGTAAGAGTTAAAGGCACAATATGAGCATTTGCTGTCGCAAAAAGGGATGTGAATGTATAAAAGCATGGCGAATTATACTTTTTTTAATGGTGAATAGCATACAATTATAGGAAAAAAGATAGTAAATGAGTCAACAAAAGTTTTATCGTCCCAATGTCGCAGCTATCATTGTCTCCAGTGCGTATCCACAAGAGAAGCAAATTTTTATTGCAGAGCGTAATGATTTAGCAGGTGTGTGGCAGTTTCCGCAGGGGGGAATCGATGAGGGTGAAACATCTGAAGAAGCCCTTTTCCGTGAGCTCAAAGAAGAAATAGGAACCAATAAAGTAGAAATCGTGGCTGAATATCCTGAATGGATATCGTATGATTTTCCTGCTCATGTAGCGGCAAAAATGGCACCTTTTGCAGGACAAAAACAGCGCTATTATTTGGTTAGGCTCAAAGAAAATGCTAAAATAAGTTTGGATACCAAGCATCCGGAATTTAAACAGCATGAATTTGTGAGTTTAGAAGAACTCAATGGAAAAATCGCCCATTTTAAAAAACCGATTTATGAAATCGTTATCTCACATTTTAGAGCCAAGGGGTATCTGTAATGCTTATCGTACAAAAGTTTGGTGGAACCAGTGTCGGAGATTTGGAGCGCATACAAAATGTTGCTAACCGTGTTTCTCTAAGTCTTAAAGAAGGGCATCAAGTTGTTGTTGTCGTTTCCGCAATGAGCGGTGAGACCAATAAATTGATCGCCTATGCAGAGCATTATACTGCCTCTCCTGAGCGTAGTGAAGTGGACATGTTATTAAGTTCTGGTGAGCGTGTCACGGCAGCATTGCTGTCGATTGCACTTAATGCCATGGGCCATAAAGCGGCTTCTATGAGTGGCCGTAAAGCAGGGATTGTTACAGACAGTGTTCATACCAAAGCTCGTATTGAGAGTATTGATCCCTCATATATGCATGCCCAATTGGCAGAGGGAAAAGTCATCGTCGTCGCTGGTTTCCAAGGGGTAAGTGAAGAAGGCCAAGTGACCACGCTGGGTCGTGGAGGATCGGATCTTTCTGCCGTTGCTCTTGCGGGTGCGCTAAAAGCTGACTTATGTGAAATCTATACCGATGTTGATGGTATCTATACGACGGATCCTCGTATCGAGCCAAAAGCGCGTAAAATGGATCGTATCAGTTACGATGAGATGTTGGAGCTGGCTTCATTAGGGGCTAAGGTTCTTCAAAACCGTTCAGTCGAATTGGCCAAAAAATTAAATGTAAATCTTGTAACCCGTTCTAGCTTCAGTATGGCAGAAGGGACACTTATAACAAAGGAAGAGAATATTATGGAACAACCACTCGTTAGCGGAATTGCACTGGATAAAAATCAAGCACGTGTTTCTTTACTGGAAGTCATTGACCGTCCGGGTATCGCATCGGATATTTTTACCCGTTTAGCAGATAACAGCGTAAATATTGACATGATTATTCAAACCCAAGGACATGATGGCCGTACTCATATGGATTTTACGGTTCCAAAGACAGAGTTGTTGGATGCAAAAAAAGTGGTTGAAACGTTTATCGCTGAATCAGAAATCGGTAACGCAAGTTACGATGAATGTATCTGTAAAGTTTCGATTGTAGGTGTTGGAATGAAATCGCATACTGGTGTCGCGGCAAAAGCATTTCAAACGATGGCGCGTGAAAATATCAATATCATGATGATTTCGACTTCTGAAATCAAAGTATCCATGGTGATTGATGAAAAATATGCAGAACTGGCAGTGCGCTCACTTCACAGCGCTTATTCGTTGGATCAATAATGCAAGAATTTGATCGGTGGACTCTCGACGCTATTAGGGCTGAGGGTGCATCGATGAGCTGGTTTGAAGAGCAGCGATTTGAGTGGATTCCTCAAATCGCCAGTGCTATGAACCAAATTATGCTTGGGCGTACGATTGTCCTTGTCACTGATCCTCAACGTCGGTGGTTTTCACATTATGTGACTGAAACCATCAATAAAAAGCTCAAAGAACGTCCGATGATTCCCATCGTCTATTTGGATGGTTTGTATCCTCATATTGATCAGTTGGTCGATGCGGAAGCTATGAATACATTAGGGGATATGTTAGAACTTTCCTATAAAGGTGAGTATTTCTTTTGGTACATAGGAAAGGGCGGCGATGAACGACGTGCCGATATTGTGAAGCGTACCGATAATGCGTTGATGTGGATTATGGATGAAAATTATCCTAATGCATTAACTCTGCGTTCGTATGACACATTAATCGATATTAAGCTGCTGCAGCTGTACCGTATGTTTGATAAAACACTTTCTGCTGTCTTGTTTGGGGAGATTGATGTTCACGCCTAGTGGAGGCTCTATTCTAATCACTGAGCATTTTGAAGAAAGATCGCTTGAAATCAAAGAAGAACTGCTACCACTTCGATGTGTCCTGTTTGTACGCGAAGATTTTAAAATTGAAGATGCCAAAGAGGTTATTTCAGAGGCGTATAAGAGCGAATCTAGCACTAAAACATTGATTTTGGGTGCTAAAAGTTTCACAATACCTGCACAGAACGCTTTACTGAAGATTCTCGAAGAACCACCTCTCAATATCGAATTTATCTTACTTGCTCCCAATAAAAGTACTTTTTTACCTACGGTTCGTTCACGTTTGTCACTGAAGCAAGAACCCAGACAACGACATCATGAAGCGATCTCGCTTAGTCTTCGTACGCTGGAGCTCTCAAGTATGTTTTTGTGGATAAAAGAGCATGAGAAATTTAAAAAACATGAGGCCAAAGAGCTGATCGAGCACCTCTTTTATCATGCGGTGCATGTTGAAGGAATATCACTAACAAGTGTTCAAATAGAGGGATTCGACAAAGCATTTAGGCTTATCGAACTCAATGCACGGCTGCAAAGTGTTTTAGTGATGATCTTGATGAATTTTCTTAAAGAGGTGAAGCGTGTACGTTGAGCATCTTTCTTCCACGATCAATCTTAAAGCTGCCCTTAAAGAATTAAACGTTGATGCAGGGGGAGTATCAATCTTACAGGATAAGGGAAAAATACATCTCATCAGAATCGTAGATTTGCACGTGGGTGCAGCCAATATTCTTAAACAGGATGCCCTGAGTATTGGGGCTGATCTCGCAGTTCCAAGAGGAACAGTGACAGCTCTTGAACCCAAAGTAAATGCCATTTTAATTGCAAACGAAAGACAGCTTCAGATCTTGGCAAAAAAAGAAAAAGCACAACCGCTTGGACTCAAAGCATTGGCTTACGAATTGGAACGCTATTGTCATCACCAAAGCATCTTAGACGTTGAAATTATGGGTATTATCAATGCCAATGATGACAGTTTTTATGCGCAAAGCCGATTTAAAGAGGCGCAGGCAATTGAAAAAATTGAAATGATGATACTTGAGGGTGCCCAGATTATTGATATTGGAGGCGTTTCAAGCCGTCCAAACAGTCAAAGTGTGAGCCCCAAAGAAGAACTTTTACGAGTATGCCCGATCATTGATACATTGTATGCACAGAACATTCATAACAAAGTTCGTCTAAGTCTGGACAGTTATGAACCTTCTGTTATTGCCTATGCTCTTGAAAAAGGGTTTAGTATTATTAATGATATAACAGGTTTGGCGAATGATGAGGTGGCACAGTTGTGTGCTTCCTATAATGCAACGGCAGTGATCATGCACATGCAGGGAACCCCTCAAACAATGCAGAGCAATCCCCATTATGATTCTGTCCTTCATGAAGTAGGGGAGTTTTTTGAAGAGCGGCTGGAAAAAGCGGAAAAGTTTGGGATTAACAATACCATTCTCGATTGCGGGATCGGTTTTGGAAAACGGTTAGAGGATAATTTGGCACTTATTACCCATCAAAAACATTTTTTACGTTTTGGAAAACCATTATTGATTGGGGCGAGTCGTAAATCGATGATCGATCACATTGTTCATTCCCCATGTGATGAACGTCTGAGCGGAACACTGGCTATTCATCTAAAAGCGATTGAAGAAGGTGCTACGATTGTTCGAGTTCATGATGTCAAAGAACATATGCAGGCAATTGCAGTATGGAAAGCATTAAGAGGATGATCATGAGTAATAGTGTTGTTATTGTAACTTTGTCGCTTTTAATAATGTTTTCTCCTTTTTTATCAAGGGTGAGTAAAATTCCCGTGGTAGTTGTGGAAATTTTATTGGGCAGTATCGCGGCGTATTTTGGCTTATTGGTTGAAAATGAATTGTTTAAGATTATTGCCAAAGTCGGATTTTTATATCTGATGTTTTTGGCAGGTATGGAAGTGAATCTCAAAGAATTTGGATTCGCGAAATCTTCTTTATTACGTCGTACCATCGTCTATTTCGCTATGCTGTATGGATGTTCATTTGGTCTTTATATTTATCTTGATTTGAGCGCTGTTTATTTGGTTGCTTTCCCAATTTTTTCGTTGGGTATGTTGATGGCATTGGTCAAAGAATACGGAAAGCATCAGCCATGGCTTGCATTGGCACTCAATATTGGTATCATTGGCGAACTGGTGAGTATCATGGCACTGACGGTTCTTAGTGGTGGATTAGAATACGGTTATAACCGAGAATTTGCGTTGACACTGGGCGGTTTGTTTGCTTTTTTAGTAGGATTTGTACTTTTCTTTAGAGGTATCCGTATTTTATTTTGGTGGTACCCGGGACTTAAAACACTTATTATGCCTCATGAGGATGGGAAAGATCAGGATATCCGATTCTCGATGGCGCTGATGTTTATCTTGGTCGCAGGAATGTTATATTTAAAAATAGATGTTGTTTTGGGAGCATTTTTAGCGGGTACATTCATCGCCACGTATTTTAAACACAAGACAGAATTGCCAGAAAAATTATCCTCTTTTGGATTTGGATTTTTAGTTCCGATTTTCTTTATACATGTTGGATCAACGGTTGCATTGGAGGCATTTACAGATATTAAAATATTACAAATGGCCTTTTTAATAGCAAGTGCGATTATTGGGATTCGACTCATAAGTTCATTAGTGGCTTATTTAGGATATTTGGGATTGAAAAATACAATTCTTTTTTCTTTGAGTGATTCTATGCCATTGACATTTACGGTTGCAATTGCAACTTTGGGGTATCAAGCAGATGCAATTAGTCATGATGAGTACTATGCATTTATTGTGGCGAGTATGGGCAGCGGTATTTTTTTGATGATCTTGATCAAAATACTGCATTCGTATTTTTATCCCAAAGAATCAAAAGAATAATGCTTTTCAGTGAAAAAAAGGTACAATCGAGCATTTAATGGATAGTTTCAAATGCAAAGATTGCGCTAAGCTAAAAGAAAAGGAGTTCTTGTGGACTTAACAACGATTTTAGGGATATTGGGGGCTATGGCTTCTATTTCCATTGGGGACTTGATGGAGGGTGGAAATCCTGCTCACGTTGTTCACATCACTTCACTTATTATTATTATTCCTACTACGCTTATGGCAGCTATGGTTAGTACTGATGGTGAGCATATTAAAGGTGCCTGGAAAAATCTAGGGATGAATTTTAAAAAATCATCCGTTAATCTGGAAGAACGTATCAAAGAACTTGTAGAATTGGCATTAATGGCACGCCGTGACGGACTTCTTTCTCTTGAAAAAAGAGTCTCGGAATTGGATAATGAGTTTTTGAAACAAGGGCTGAGTATGGCTGTTGATGGTAATGAAATCGATACCATTGCTGAGACACTAGAAGCGGTTATTGAAGAGACCGAACATTACTGGCACGGATGTGCGCACTACTGGATTCTTGCAGGGGAAACGTCTCCGGTTATGGGCCTTGTAGGGGCGGTTTTAGGTCTGATTTTGGCGCTTCAAAAACTAGACAATCCTGCTGAAATGGCGCAAGGGATTGCGGGTGCGTTTACAGCAACGGTTACTGGAATTTTCGGAGCATACGTCTTGATTGGACCGATGGGTGCTAAAATGAAAGCAAAATCCCATCATATTGTCAAAGAACAAAAGGTAATGCTAGAAGGGATAATCGGAATCGTGCATGGCGATAATCCACGTACACTTGAAGCAAAGCTGCTTAATTTCCTCTCGCCTGCTGAAGAGAAGCACAGTCAATTTACGTGATGAGCAACTAAATGGCAAAGAAAAAATGTAAAAAATGTCCAGAGTGTCCGGCAGGGGAGAAATGGGCAGTTCCTACTGCTGACTTTTTTAGCCTCTTATTGGCTTTATTTATTGCCCTGTATGCGTTGGCATCTACCAATAAAGAAAAAGTGCGTGCATTAAAAGAAGAATTTGTCAAAATTTACGATTACTCGCCTAGACCTGAGGAGATAAGCCCGGTATTACCAATGAGTCCGGAGTCCACAGACAAATCTGAGAAATCCAGTGTAGGGAAGATGCCTGTTTCTGCAGGTGGAGCACTATTGGACAGCTCACCTACTTCAGGTGAGGGTCAAACAGTCGCAACTAATACAGAAAGTCAAGAAAATCAAGCTCAAAATATCACTGTGGGTGAGGGGTCTTTGGACCAGGCTATGGATGGTGTATTATTGAAGCTTCCGGCAACGATTCCATTTCGGGGATCGAATGCCAGCATAGATGATCAAGAGATGCATCTTTTTATTAAAAGAGTTGCAGATATTATTAACACGCTCCCTCCTACTGTGGATATTTCGGTACGCGGTTATACGGATAATCAGGTTCTTCCACGAGGATCACAGTACCGTGACAATCTTGATTTATCAAGCGCCAGAGCGGCTACCGTAGTACGTGAGCTTATTCAAAACGGAGTGGCGCCTGATCGTCTCTCAAGTGCAGGATTTGGAGCTGCAAAGCCATTGGCAAGGAATTCAAGTGAACCTAATCGTGCTAAAAATAGACGAGTCGAGTTTTATATGTTTGTTTCCAATGATAAAAAGTTGGATCAAGAAAAGCAGCAGAATATTTTAGATTCACTGGCGAAACTTCCTCAAAAATGAGGAAAAGACATTAGGGAAGAACGGTAGCTTTGAGAATCTTTTGCGATTGAATCGGTTTGTCATTACTGGTTTGAATATTATTTAGTTTACCAATCACATCCATTCCCCCAACTACTTTTCCAAATATAGTATGATAACCATTGAGCCATGGAGTTGGTGCAGTCGTTATAAAAAACTGACTTCCATTGGTCCGTGGACCCGCGTTCGCCATAGCCAAAATACCGGCTTTATCAAAAACTACTCCTGATTTAAACTCATCTTTAAACGGTTTTTTCCATATGGATTCACCACCTGCACCGGTCCCGGTCGGATCACCGCCTTGTATCATGAAGTTTTTAATAATACGATGAAAAGTCAGGCCATTGTAGTAGCCGTTTTTGGCATGGGTAGTGAAGTTTTGAACCGCAAGAGGTGCAACATCTTCATACAACTCAAGGATTACTTCCCCTTGCGTGGTTTGTAGGGATACCCGAGGATGGGCAGCCAAAAGAAAGCTTGTAGCAAGGACTAAAGAAAGTAATATACGCATTAAGTAACTCCTAGGTTCGTGGTTTGAAATCTAAACAGACTGAATTGATACAGTAGCGTAGCCCGGTTGTTTGTGGGCCGTCAGGAAAGACATGTCCTAAATGAGCGTCACAGGTAGAACATAAGGCTTCAACACGAATCATGCCATGAGCTGTGTCACGCTTCTCTGTGATGACCTCAGGGGAGACAGGGCTATCGTAGCTAGGCCATCCTGTTCCTGAGTCAAACTTACTCTTTGAATCAAACAGCGGGGTGCCACAGCAGACGCAAGCATAGATGCCATCTTCTTTAGAGTTGGCATATTCTCCACTAAATGCAGGCTCTGTCCCATGTTGGCGTGCAACGTAAAATGCTTCTGGTGACAATTGTTCTTGCCATTGGCTGTCTGACTTGATTACTTTTGCCATTTCATCTCTCCAAATTAGTTTCGGAGATTATAGTGACCGTATCTGATGCACGGCTTAATGCCAGGGGATAGTAGAGGGAATCTTGGCCATCTAGGTTGATAAGATAGCTGTGCGGCACGTTTAATCCACTAATATATTCAGGAGTTGATAGGGTAATTTCTTCCAAATTGTCATATTGTAAGCTAAAGCTATTATTTAAAACTCTGCATTTGACCTGCAAATGGGTTTCAATGGCATTTTTATATTCGACAATCATTTGCGCTGTGGGCAATATTATCATGATAAGATGACTGCTGGTGGTCTCAAGGTGCGTTTTTAACCCCATAAGTAAGGTAAAAAGGGCTCCTTTGGTATGGGAAAAAGTTACCGTGTGGACAACAGGGCTTCGATAAACCGCACTAAGCGTAAAGACTTCCATATTTAGGGGATTGGTAATACCGCATAAAAGAAGTGATCGTGATCCTTTACGCTCAAGAAGACGTTCCATCATCTGGGCAGGAAGTAGATGGACATCATCACAGGCAAGAAGGGTACTTTCTTGAAAAAAACGGGTTGTATCAACAGGGTCATTTTCTTTTGATGGAGCGTAAAAGTGTAATTGTGTGAGATTAAATTTAACGGCTGCAAATTCCATAAGGGCAATAAATTCATTGCGAAGCAGCTCACCGCTTAATGGTGTTGGTATGATGATAAGAGCAGTTTCATCAGGATGTGCGAGTAAATAGTGCATCACTTTTCGAATCAATACGGTACTTTTACCACTGCTGTGCGGTGCACACAAAGAAAGGATCGAACGACTTTTTATAGGGGCATCCAAAAATACCTGCTGTTCATGTGAAAGAAACGATCCAAAGGGTTCATTGGAAGTTGGCAATAAGAGGGTATGGGCATTGAGAGAACCGATAACTTTTAGTTTTGAGAATGGAGTTTCTTGAAATTCTCGTAGAGCATACAGCTTGGTTTCCACTTCAAGGGCGGTATCATCCTGAAAAATCAATCGCGCTTTGGGTAACAGTTCATGAAAGGATGGATTAAGTGATTCGAATTCAACCTTTGTGAGATTTTGCATCCAAAAGATTCGTTCTATGGGAGTGGAATCAAAAGAAAGGACATCCTGAAGCTTTTGATAGATCACTTTTTCGGTAGTTTCTATTTGAGTATGGGATATTTTAGGTGTTTGATGCGTTAAGCGCTTAATACTGGCACTTTTAAGATCTCGTAAACTCCATGAAAGCTGTTCTCCCAAATAAAGTCCATAATGGGGTAAGAATAGTAATAGATCAATCCTTGAATGACTTTCATGGTGATAAAGGGTGAAGTCGGTGAACAACACAGCATTTTCACGAAGTATTAAAGGATTAAAAGCAGACGTATCACTTTTAGCAGGAAGATTATTCGGTATTTTTTTTGATGATGTCCAATGGAAAAAGAAAGAAAATAACAAAAATAACCTCTTACTCTGATAATGGATAATTATAACCTATTTGGAAAAGAAAAAGAGAAGAAAAGAATTTGTGTTTCTGAGGAAAGTCCTCAGAAGAGATAACGAAAATTATTTTGCTGCAGCAACGCTGTCTTTGAGACTTTTGCCCGGCTTGAACTTAGGAACCATTTTGTCAGAGGTAGTATACTTTTTAGTAGTACCAGGTACTGTACCACTTTTACCTTTTTGAAGAGATGCTGCAAAACTTCCAAAACCTACCAAAGAAACTTCCTCTTTAGAAACAAGAGCTTCAGTTACTGCTTCTGTGAAAGCTTTAATAGCTGTTTCAGCTTCGATTTTAGTTTTGTAACCACCATTTTTTTGTACCAACTCTACGAATTGTGCTTTGTTCATTTATTACCCTTAAGATTTAGATAGATGACATTCACTTAAACCTCCCGATTCATGGGAAACAGAGAAGAAAGTAATTCAAACGCGAATACTTTAATATCTCTTAGCTTAAATTTATCTGTGTTTTTATACTTTTGGACAATTTTTTTGTGAAATTGACAATTTTGGAGTGTTTTTGTTCTTTTTAGCACCTAAGTAGTCATATCTAAAGCGCAAAAATGACTCTTTGATATACAGTATCCAATAACAATGGTATTCCGATAATGACCACTTTAAAGAGGAAAAATATTTTGATGAGATGGATAAAAACACATCATCTAAGTCATCGCGTTCTTGCTCACTTAAAGTATTCATGTTACTTTTCCCAATTTATTTATTTTACGTACTACGCGAATAATCTCATCGTCTTCAAGCATTGCAAGCATTTCTATAACGGCTTTAGCCGCTTGTGGTTTGGCATTTCCCAATCTCCAGTCTTGGTAGGTTCGCATAGAAACATCCAATTTTTCAGCCATCGTTTTTTGAGAAATTTTCTTCCCATTGTACTGCGCCTCCACGGCATTGTGGAGAAGATTAAACAGGTCATTGATTTCCATTGGTAAATTGTAATGGGAGTTTTATAAAATAAACATTAAAACGAATATTTTATACACTTTATCGTATAAAATAATGAAAAGGAAGACTAGAGAAGATCGGTATAGTCGTATTTGGATAAATCGAGGTAGAACTCTCCTTCTTTTTGGATAATGCGCACATCACTGCCAAAGCGTTCTGAAAAACGGCGACGTACCAGCTTGCGGCCTTCGCTTCCAACGCCAATGAATTTTAAATAGCGTTTAAGTTCGATGATCCCTTTTGGTTCAATTGAGAGGGCATTGGGCTGAGTTACATCGACATCATGCACAGTATTGCTGTTATTAGAAAGCATAAGTTTGGTGCTTAGCACCTCTAAAATATTTTTGAGCTGTTCGTCTTTTAATGTGTAGATCTCTTCTATACGCTGGCGTTCGGCGATTAGCATATCTTCTTTGTCATTTGTCAGCCGGTCTATTTTTGCTTCGAGTTCTTTTACTTTTAGCTTTAGGTGGTGATTCTCTTTTTGATAAAGAGAAATAACCATACCAACGCTTGTTTTTACAGAGGAGACTGCAGGTGTATTTACAGCGGTTGTTTCTTTGGTGGATTCTTGTATCTGGCGGCGCTTATCTTCATCCAATGAACTGCGAGGAACAATGATGTACGTTACCCCTGATTCAATAATATAATTCAGCCGTTTGGTTCGAATCTTATTTTGTATCATCTCTTTGGACATTTTGAATGTTTTTGCGTATTCATCAATGCTAAATCGCATGCGTTCTCCTTTTTTGGGTTAGCCAGTCTTGTTTTGGCGGAGGGATAATACCACCTTGTCGCATCCATATTAAATAGCCGTTGCGTTTAATTTCATGTTTGTCATGAAAGGTATGCATCGCACTATGACGAAATTCACATTTTTTTAAAAGATCTGAAAAGTCGTCATGTTCATTTAAAAAGGTTTGCAATGACTTAAAAGCAGTGTCCGAAATAAAAACCGTATTAGCTACCATATTTTTGATTTCAACATAGCGTGCGCACTCATTTAATCCATCACCCACAAAATTGTCATGTCCTAATATGTCTTCAAATCGGTGAACTTTTCCGGTATGTACGGCTACGCGAATACCTTTGAAATAGGGGTATTCTTTTGAAATAAAGTCAGAAAAGTGGATAAATGAGAGGCCTAAAATGGATCCGAATCCTCGAAGATTAGGGTGTAAAATACAATAAAAACCGTCGCCCGTAGGGATAATGCCTTGAAGCATTTTTTCAAGCGGAATTCCTGAGTTTTCCAGCATTTTTTGAATCATTTTTTTATAGCTTTGGGATAGAAACGTGATGAGTTCAAGCTGCTGGGACATTTCAAGACGTGAAAAGTCGATGATGTCAATCAAAACGATATCAGTTTCAATGGCTCGTTTTTGCATAGGTTAAGAGATTTCCAATTAATGAATAGGTTTGTGATTGTAGTCGAATCCACCTCTATAATCACTGAGGTGATATGGGTAATATCGACAAAAAACTAAAAATTGTAATCAAAATATGTTACTATCTATAAAAATAAATAGGATTTGTGTGAGGGAAGAATAGATGCAAAAACGAACAAAGATTTTAGCGACGGTAGGACCGGCTTCACAAAGTGTGGCGACATTATCAGGAATGATTCGAGCAGGTGTCAATGTTTTTCGTCTGAATTTTTCACACGGAACACATGAATATCATCTGGAAGTATTGAACAATATTCGTCAAGCAATGGCTGAAACGGGACTTCTTGTAGGAGTTTTACAAGACATCAGCGGTCCAAAAATTCGTATTGGTATTTTAAAAGAGGAGTTTGATTTACATCCTAAAGACATCATGGATTTATATTACGAGGAGATTGAAGGGGAGAAGGTAGCAGAGCATCACTATCAAACCTGTTTAAATCAAGGCGAGATCTTAAAAATGCTCAATGTGGGGGATGCTATCTATTTGTATGATGGCAATATCCGTGCCAGCGTTATTGCCTGTGAAGAAAAATATGTGCGAATCAGTATCGAAAATCAAGGAAAACTAGGCTCCAAAAAAGGGGTAAACTTTCCAAATACACGATTAGGTATTGATGTATTGACACCAAAAGACCGATTGGATATGGCATGGGGTGTTACGAACGGTGTTGATTTCATGGCCATCTCATTTGTTCAAAATGCAGCAGATATGATTGAGGCTCGAAAAATCATAAGCTCATTAAATGGTGAGGTTCAATTGTTTGCAAAAATTGAAAAGTTTGATGCGGTTGAAAATATTGATGAGATCTTAGAGTATTCAGATGGAATCATGGTAGCACGAGGAGATTTGGGAATCGAAGTCCCGTACCATCGTGTTCCTACTATTCAAAAAATGTTGATTCGAAAAGCAAATGAATCCTCAAAACCTGTTATTACAGCGACACAAATGCTCTTGTCTATGACGGAAAAAGAGACGGCTACACGCGCTGAGATAAGTGATGTTGCAAATGCCGTATTAGATGGTACCGATGCGGTAATGCTTTCCGAAGAATCAGCTGTTGGACATAACCCTATTTTGGTTGTGGAGACAATGGTGAACACCATTCAATCGATTGAAGAAATTTACCCGTTTGATAAATTTTTAGAGTTTAAGCATCATGATCCTATGGATACGGTCAATGAATCAGCAGTACGCTTGGGAGATGCTTTGCATGCTGCGGGGATTATTGCGATGACCACATCGGGTCAGTCTGCGATTAAACTCGCACGGTATCGCCCAGAGATGACGATTTATGCTGCTACACATGATGAACGTGTCGCGCGTTTACTAACCATTGTGTGGGGAGTTGTGCCCGCATATTTGACTAAAAAAGGCAACCTTGAAGATATGCTAGGTGATATCATAATCCGTGGACTTGCACGTAAAATAATAGATAAAACAAAAACGTATATTTTTACTGCGGGAGATCCTGTGGGGGTGAAAGGAACGACCAATACGATTCGTATCTTGAGAGAGCATGAGATTACCTTTTTTGAAGAGAGTAAAAAAGCAAGCGGAAAAACAAAAAAAGCGGTAGAAATAGCGCCTACACTTTTTTAAATGTGGACCATGTTTTGCTAGTCATTTAACGTTTTAGAAAAGGTGCATTATGGTGTTTCGTCGCGCCGCCTTTTCTTAAAACAACTCTTTTCGCTACAATACTGTTCATGAACACTGATACCTACTTTACCAAACCTATTTCCAAACAATTTGAATTTGATGCCGATGTCGCAGCCGTATTTGATGATATGCTGAGCCGTTCAGTCCCTTTTTACAAGGAATCATTGCAATTGACGCGACAGTTCTCAATCAATGCACTACAAAAAGGTGGCAGAGTCATCGATCTTGGGTGCTCCACGGCTTCATTGCTCTTAGAAATCGAGCGTTCTTTAACATCAATGGATGATATTGAGCTAATCGGTATTGATAATTCAGCGGCCATGATAGAACATGCCCATAAAAAAATAGAAGCGTATGGATCAAAGATATCATTAGTCGAAGGGGATATTTTAGAATATCCTTTTGGAAGTACCAAAGTGGTTATTTGCAACTACACACTGCAATTTATCCGTCCTATGGTTCGAGAAACCCTTTTACGTAAAATATACAATTCTCTGGAAGAGGGCGGTGTTTTTATCTTCAGCGAAAAAGTGCTGAGTGAAAATGCAACGCTGAATAAACAACTTATCGACTGTTATTACAGCTTTAAAAAAGAACAGGGATACAGTGAATACGAAATCGTTCAAAAGCGTGAAGCACTTGAAAATGTACTGATCCCTTATACGATGATAGAAAATATTGATATGGCAAAAAAAAGCGGTTTCTCAAGCTGCGATGTCCTTTTTAGATGGGCCAACTTTGCAACCTTTATCGCGTGCAAATAATAGTTCAATAAAAATCACCATACTTTCGAATCAGCGGCGGTAGCCGGTGACGTCAAAGCTTTTTTAACATCACTGTAGTCAACGATATTGTCATCGCACTTTTTATGATAGTAGCCCTGTACATCGTAATATTCTTCACAGTCGCTATAGTAGCGCAAGCTTATACCCCGATCATTGAAGCATCCTGTTAAGAGTATCATGGCTAAAAAAAATAATAAGAATTTTATCATGTGGTGATTCTACCTTACCTGGGTTTAAAACTTTCCTTTGTTTTGCAGTACTCTTTTAAAAAACATTCGCTATCGCACTTTGGATTTCGGGCAGTACAGATGTAACGTCCGAAGAGGACCATCCCCTGATGCAGTTGATGCAGATTTGTTTTAAACTTTTTTACTAGCGTCGCTTCGGTTGCAGCAGGTGTGAGATCATCGCTCAATCCTAGCCGATGGCTGACACGAAATACATGTGTGTCGACGGCCATAAGATTGGCGCCTGTGTATTCGATAAGGACGACATGTGCTGTTTTTTGCCCTACACCTGCGAGTGTTATGAGCTCCTTTTCATCCAGAGGGACTTCCCCGTTATAGACATCGACGATGCGTTTGGCCATCTCTATAAGATTAATTGCTTTGTTATTAAAGAAAGAACAGCTTTGAATGAGTGCTTTAACGTCGGATAAGTCTGCTTGTGCCAATACGTAAGGTGTCGGATAGGCACTAAATAAGGCAGGAGTGATAAGATTGACACGTTTGTCAGTGCATTGAGCGGAAAGGGCCACGGCAATGACTAGCTCATAAACATTACTATAAGTGAGTTCTGTTACCGCATCATCGTAACGCGCTACTAGCATAGACTTTATAGCTTCAATCTCTTTTTTCGTAGCTTTTTTCATTCGATAAACTCATTTTTGCAAATTATATCATTATAGGATAAACGCATACATGGAATTTTTGTGTTACAATATAATATTTACGTTAATAAGTGTTAACTTGAGTTTAGGAGTGTAGGTTGTTGTTTAAAAAATGGGTTATGAGTCTTATCGGGATGAAGTCAGCAGCGGATAAGGAAGGTATCGATTACAATATAGATAAAGATCTTTTTTATAAAATTTTGGACACAGATCCATGTGCTATTTTGTTTTTTACCAAAGAGAATGGATGGATTGGGGCGAACAAAGCTTTTTTCTCATTAGTCCAAGTGAAAACAATTGAAGAATTACGAACGAAATATGAAAGTATTCGTGAGTTATTTGTTGATGAAGATGAGGAAGTTTTTACTGAATACGATAAGAGCTGGTTGGATTACATCCGTACCCATTGTACAAATGGATATGGACTGGGGATTGTAGATGCAAAAGGAAACCGTCATTCGATGAAGGCTACCTCTACTCTTTTGGAACAAGGTTCAAATGAGCTGTATCTACTTCGATTGGAAGATCGAAGTAAGGTAGTTGCGTTACAAGATGAAGTAGTACAGGTCGAAAATATGAAAACAAAATTTTTGGCCAATATCGGGCATGAATTTCGTACACCGATGAATGGAATATTGGGTTTTGTTGATCTTCTCTCAAAAACGACTCCGACGGATACACAGCTGGAATATATACATTCAGTACAGGGATCTGCACGCAATTTGATGTCCAATATTGAAAATTTACTGGATCTGGCTCAAATGCAAACAGGGCGGCTGACCATTAGCAAATCAGATTTCAATATTATTACCGAGATGGAAGAGTTGGCACGAGGATTTGTCTCTTTGAGTGAGGAAAAAGGGATCTCAATTTGTTTTTTTATTGATCCGAAGCTCCCAACACATTTAATTGGAGATAGTCGTAAAATCAAACAAGTATTGAGCAATCTTTTTAACAATGCATTGAAATTTACGACACCGCAAGGACGTATAACAATAGATGTTAAACTCTTAAAACGTAATACCTCAGGAACATGTAATATTGGATTCAGCGTTAAGGATACAGGAAAAGGGATTAGTAAAAATGAGTTGAGCTATATTACAAGACCTTTTGTATCAGGTGATCATGCCGACAATCGATTAGGAGTAGGTCTGAGTTTGTCACACGGGTTAATTAATCTGATGGATGGAGAGCTAAAGATCACGAGTGAAGAGGGAAAAGGCTCTACTTTCAGTTTTTCCTTTACGCTGGATGGTTCATCTGATCAAGCAATGCGGATGATCAATGCGCATACGGCAAAAGTCGTTTTATTGGATGAAAAACGTTTGGATGATGCGAATCATCTGACTAATTATTTGCGAAGTTTCGGCATTAGTGTTACGAAAACACATCTCCTTGATGAAACAATTTTTGATGCTACCGATATGGTTTATTTCGTTGCGTCTCAAGAAAAAAGTGATTGGATTTTGAACCTTTCAATGCACAAACGTACCTGTAAAACAGTTTTATTGTTAAATCACAATGAACAGCTCCTTGCACGTACGATGCATGTTGTTGATGCAGGTCTCGCTAAACCCATCTTGCCTACAAGCTTGTTGACGCATTTAATTGATGTTTTAAATTTGGAAAAACAAACTGAGATGGTGGTTCCTCACTTACAACGTGGAATAAATGCACTGGTTGTAGAGGACAACTTAATCAATCAGCGGCTGATCAAGCTTTTGCTTAAGGAATATGGGCTCAATGTAGTTACCGCATCGGATGGTGAAGAAGGTGTTGAAGCATGCCGTAATCAGAAGTTCGATATTGTTTTTATGGATATTGATATGCCTGTAAAAGATGGTATTTTAGCGACGCAAGAAATCAAAGCACAAGACGGAATAGCCAGTGCAGGAAAAATGCCTATTATTGCCTTAACAGCATTGGCGATGGAAGGGGATCGGGAATATATTCTTAACAAAGGGCTTGATGATTACATCTCTAAGCCGTTGACGAGAGAAAAGCTCGAGTATGTTTTGCATAAATATTTACAAGTAACAGCATAGGAAAGATATTGATGGACTACTCGGATTTATTTAAAGAAAAATTTCTTTCGTCGGTAGGGATGTTAACATCCTGTGCCAATTTACACAGCGATCCTTTTTTATATACCTATCTTTCAGGTGAGATCCTTGGCGGTAATAAATCTTTATTATCACTTTTTGGAGAAGAGAGTGTTGTTGAAATTCCTTCGATAGAAGAATGGTTACAGCCACAGGGGGTAGAGCTTTCTTTCTTATTATCTCAATCGGGTGAATATCGTGGAAAAGTAGCTGCACAAGGAAAAAAATATGATGTCGAAATACATTCCGAAGTCATTATCTTAGAAGATGAACCAATCGTAGCGATTGTTTTGCGTGATACTTCTGTCATTGAACGCGCACGTGCGGCTGAACGATATTTTGATCAGTTCAAAAAGAAATTTTTGACGAATATGTCACATGAATTCAGAACCCCTATGAATGCTATTATCGGATTTACGGATTTACTCAAGGGATCTCCGCTAAGTTCATGGCAGCAAGAGTATGTGGATATGGTGAGCAAGAGTGCTTCTTCGATGATGCGCAATATTGAAAATCTTCTAGAACTTATGCAAGTAGAGAGCGGGAGCGTTAACGCTGTACTTGAAGCTTTTGTACCGCTTGAAGTATTTGAAACTTTTTCGATGCAGTTTAGTGATTTGGCACTGAGTAAAGAAATTCAACTCATGTTTCTAATTGATCCGAGATTGCCTAAGAGCATAATAGGTGATCAGGATAAAATTTTGACTATTTTACGAAATCTCATCCAAAATGCGATTAAGTTTACCAATGAGCGTGGACAAATTCTTGTTGAGATTATGATTGTTAAAATGGAGAATGGCAGTATTGAAGTTGAATATGCTGTAAGTGATACCGGAATTGGTATTGATACAGAACATAGGAAGACATTGCTTCGTCCGTTTGCTTCGGCATGGGAAAATCAGCGTCATGGAAAAGACGGTTTGGGAATAGGGCTTAGTCTGAGTCACAAGTACGTAAACATGATGAATTCTCATTTGATGTTAGCGTCTGAAATAGATACTGGATCTCGGTTCTCGTTTCGAATTACACACACAATCAGTGAAGCAGGAACTTTTGAATTTCTTGAAGGGACACAGGCTGCCCTTTATTCTCATGATCCGGCTTCCGCTCAAACGGCTTTATTGAATAAATATTTGGAACTTTTCAATGTAAAGATTACGCCGATAACTACGTTGATCAATAACGTTTTGTTGGAATCCAATATTCTATTTATGGATGCTCCTCATATCTCTAAATCGCACATTGAATCCATCAAAAATACGTATCCAGGCTTAGAGATTGTTCCTATTTTGGAACTGGGTTATGGTGAAAAAGCAGACTTTCTGTTAGACGTTGTAAGATCGGTGGTAACTTTGCCAATATTGCCAAGCTCGTTGCATAAAACACTGGCAGTAGTGTGGAATACAATGCCAAAAGAATATGTTTCACAAAGTGCGGAAGTTCAGACTATCCCGCGGCAAGAAGAGATCAAGATATTGGTTGCAGAAGACAATTTGATCAATTTACGCCTCTTGGAAACCATTTTATTACAGGAACATTTCAAAGTTACCGCAGTAGACAATGGTCAAAAAGCGGTGGATGCCTATTTAAAAGAGCCTTTTGACTTGGTTCTTATGGATATTGATATGCCGGTTATGGACGGCTTGACGGCAAACCGTCTTATTAAAGAGATTGACAAGCGTGATGAGCGAGGGTTTATTCCTGTAATCGCTTTGACAGCACATGCTCTTATCGGAGACAGAGAGAGAATTATTGGTGCTGGATTGGATGCCCATCTTGCCAAACCGATTGATAAAAGTTTTCTTTTACAAACCATAGAACGTTATTTAAAGATAGCAAAAGACGGTAAACATAAAAAAAGTGTTTAATATTGATTTATTTGTGTGTGATATTCTTTTATTTGTAATATAATTCGACTATTGAAAATCTTGGATCAAGATAATATAAGGACAACGATGAAACGACAGTTTTCTATTTGGGTATTAGGCGTGTTATTGAGCGGTTCAGTTGCAAGTGCAGCAGTGCTGGCAACAGTTAATGGTGATGCAATCACTTCGGATGAAGTAAACAAAGTATTAATGGAAGGGACTCAAGGACGATTTGATTCACTTCCTGCTGATAAACAAAACGAATTACGCCAACGTATTATCGAAGGGATGGTTGCCCAACAGCTTGTCTTTGAAGACGCTAAAAAAAGCGGTATATTAGAGTCCAAAGAGTACAAACAAGAGTTTCAGGTGTTATTGGAACGTATGAAAATGCAGCTTGCATCAAAAGTTTGGGAGCAGCAGCAGTTTGAAGCAATCCATGTGGATGCCAAAGAGGTAAAATCGTATTACGATACCAATGCGGATGAATTTGTGGATAAAGAAAAGGTACGCGCTCGTCATATTTTGATGAAGTCTAAAGAAGATGCGGAAGCGGTTATCAAAAGTATGAAAGGTCTTACGGGAGATAAACTCAAAGTAGAGGTTACTGCTCAGGCTAAATCAAAATCAACAGGACCAAGTGCTGCAAAAGGTGGAGATCTCGGTTACTTCCCACGCGGACAAATGGTACCATCGTTTAACGATGCTGTGTTCGCTATGAAAGTAGGTACAATTTCAGCTGAACCTGTGCAAAGCCAATTCGGATATCACGTCATCTACTTAGAAGACAAAAAACCGGCACAAAAAATGAGTTTTGATGAAGTGAAGAACTTTATTGATCAGCGTTTGAAAATGGATAAGTTTAAAGCGGCTATGGAGAAGAAAATGAATTCTCTAAAAGCGAAAGCAAAAATCACCTACACTAAATAAATAACTTTCTATTTTGTTTCCCCTTAAGGGGAAGCTTTCTTCTTTCTTTTTAGTTACGATCAATCGCATTAAGATCATTAAACGCTACTTTAACACGCTCAACTAATGTCTTCTGCCCATCACGTAACCATTTTCTTGGGTCATAATATTTTTTATTCGGTTTGTCTTCACCCTCTGGATTGCCGATTTGCCCTTGAAGATAATCTTTGTACTTCTCATAATAGTCTTTGACACCTTCCCATGTTGCCCATTGCGTATCGGTATCTATGTTCATTTTGATGACCCCATAACCGATCGCTTCGCGAATCTCTTCGAGGCTTGATCCTGAACCACCATGGAAAACAAAGTTGACAGGTTTTGGTGCTGTGTTAAATTTTTCTTGGATGTAGCGCTGAGAATTATCGAGGATTGTAGGGGTTAATACAACATTACCGGGCTTGTAAACACCATGTACGTTACCAAACGAAGCAGCAATCGTGAAGTTTTCACTAACGGCTAAAAGACGCTCATAAGCATAAGCAACATCTTCAGGTTGCGTATAGAGGAGTGAATTGTCAATATTGCTATTATCAACACCGTCTTCTTCTCCTCCGGTTACTCCAAGTTCGATTTCGAGGGTCATACCGATTTTAGACATACGTTTGAGATATTCAACACAGGTTGTTACATTTTCTTCGAGGCTCTCTTCTGAGAGATCCAACATGTGAGAACTAAATAATGGCTTACCATGTTCTTTGAAATGTTTTTCACCGGCATCGAGCAGTGCATCGATCCATGGCAAGAAGTTGCGGGCAGCATGATCGGTATGCAAAACAACAGGAAGGCCGTATGCCTCTGCCATCATATGTGTATGAATGGCGCCGCTGATAGCACCGACGATCGCCGCTTTTTCATTCTCATTACTGAGCCCTTTACCTGCATAATAACTCGCTCCACCGTTGGAAAATTGGATAATAACAGGAGAATTAACCAGTTTTGCAGCCTCTAAAACAGCATTAATAGAATCGGTTCCTACAACATTTACAGCTGGTAGAGCATAACCCTCTTCTTTTGCAATGCTAAATAATGTATTAAGATCTTTGCCGAATACAACACCTGGTTTAATAACATCTAATATACGTTTGGACATGAACTACCCCAAATAAAAATATAAGATATTATAGCATCCGAGCCTAAATTTCCATATTAGCTATAATGTGAATACTGCTAAAAGAAGGAGGCGAATAGTGATAAAAATAATATTGATTGTTCTATTCGCTTTTATGTTTGTGAATGCTCAGGGTCCTTTGCCGTATTGTTCACTTTCTCAACCGCTTGAAAAGCATGCCAAAAAAATGGCTCAACTTGATATTGAAGCTTTAAATACACCGGAAAAGGAAATGATTAAACGCTTCTGCAGTGGGGTTAAGGAGACGTTATCCCAAGGAGAAGAATTGGCAAAATCTTCGAAGGTGCAGCCGCAACGCTTGGAAGCATACCTCAGAGATCTTAGAGCGTTAGCTGCTCAAGAAGAGGCCATTAATCAACTCTACCGTACATCACTAAGCGATGCGATACAAACGGGAGATAAAAAAAGATTTGAACATTTGACTCAGGTTGAATTACAACCCCTGCATCAGCCTCGCGTACGTGCACAAGCCATTGCTTATTATCAAAATAATTTTCCACCGCATTCGATTAAAACACTTGATGGCTTGTGTGATGAACAAATATTGGAGAAAACAAGTATTCAGTTTATGATAGAACAAGAACAAGCCTATGAAGAGCATTTAAAAATTTTAAAACGTTCCGAAGTAAAAAATATTAAGCGAACAGCTAAGATAGGGTCAAAAAACAGTGTTATTGTTGTCGCGGATCGTAATTCAAAAGGAGAAATGGTTTTTGAAGCAGAAAATTTAAATCCATTTTTGGTGACACTCTCTTTGGATTTAAATAAGATGAATAATGCAAAGGCAAATCATTCATTGCCGGTTTATATCGAATTGGCAGGACATGCTAAAAAAGAAATTCTTATATTGACGCCTATTAACGCTTCATTGGAGATGACATATGAATCTTCATATGGATGGGTAAAAGGTTCAGCGTTTGCAAAACATGATGATTCATATGTCTACAGGCTACCTTTTACTGCAGGGGCAAATGTGAGAGTATCGCAAGGGTACAATGGGGGGTTTTCTCATGCCGGTCTTTCCGCATATGCGGTTGATTTCTCAGTAGCTGTTGGTACACCTATATATGCGGCCAGAGAGGGTGAAGTTGTCGGTGTAGAAGTTAGCAATAGCTTTGGTGGGCCATACCCGCAATTTCGTCCCTATATGAATTATGTCAATATACGTCACTTGGATGGAACGCTTGGAAATTACTATCATCTAAAGCTGGGAGGATCTGCAGTGAAGATTGGGGATACGGTTAAGAAGGGGCAGTTGATAGCTTACTCTGGTAATACAGGATATACAACCGCCCCACATTTACACTTTAGCGTCAGTATGGTTGACCCTGTATCGATGCGCAGACCGATGAATTTACCGGTAAAAATACAAACATTGGAAGGAATAGTGACATCTCCAAGATGTGGTGACCATTATACGGTACAATAAGCGTTAAAATAAGAGGGAGTGTTCTAAATGTTTGATACGGTTAAATCTAAAATTATTTTTTCAACATTAGTATTTGGTGTTTTAGGCCTTGGAACTGTCTACAGCTACTTAACTATGACATTTCATGACTTTTCCAATGAGACTTCAAAGCGTTCTTTGACGATGCTTAGTCAGTCAATTTTTCAAACTTTATCCCAAAGTATGCTTGCCGGCGATCCACAAGTTGTTGCCCAAACCATCGAAAAAGCAAAAGAGATTGACGGCATCATGGATGTCCAAGTTCAACGCTCCATAGCCGTCAATGAGTTATATGGAAGCCATGCACCAATGAGTGATGATCTCATGATCAAAAAAATTTTTGAGACTAAACGGCCTGCAGTTATGGAGAACAGCGAAAAAGGGCACACAATACGTTTATTACAACCTTTAGTGGCTGAGGAGAAATGTCTTGCATGTCATACCAATGTAAAGACCGGCGATGTTTTAGGCGTTATGGATTTAGTTGTATCACTGGAACAAAATGATCAAGCTATTGATAAAACACAAAATGTATTGTTGATCGTTCTAGGAATCATTGTAATTACATTAGTAATTATATTAAATCTATTCTTTGGTAAGGAAGTTTTGGTCCCCTTGAATGAATTACGTAATCGCATATCAGCATTGGTAAGTGGAGATAAAGATTTAACAAAACGGCTTGAAGTGGTTAAAAAGGATGAATTTTCCCAAGCTGCAACCGCAGTGAATAATTTTGTAGAAATGATTCAAGAGACAGTAAATGAAGTCAAATCTCTGGGACAGCAAAACAATGCGATTGCTACTGCCATCACTCAAGCAACCCAAAATATTTCACAAGGGGTTGAGCAAGAGAGATTGATTGTTCAAGCAACTACGGAAAAAAGTCACTCGATTAAAGCTACCCTTTCAACTGCAATTACAATATCAGAACAAACTCAAAACAATATTACCAATGCAAATGCAGAATTGGTAACGGCAAAAGATGCACTGGATCGTTTGGTAAATGAAGTAGAAGGATATATTGAAGCTGAACATGATATGTCATCACAATTGGTGGGATTACGTAATGATGCGGAACAGGTCAAAAGCGTATTAGGAGTTATTAAAGATATTGCCGATCAAACAAATCTTTTGGCATTGAATGCTGCTATTGAAGCCGCACGTGCAGGGGAGCATGGACGCGGATTTGCAGTGGTTGCAGATGAAGTGCGCAAACTTGCAGAACGGACACAAAAAAGTCTAACAGAAATTGAGATTAGCGTAGGGACAATTGTTCAATCAATCAATGATGTTAGCGATAAAATAGGAAAAAATGCTATCAGTATGAATGGATTGACAGATATTTCAAGAGAAGTAGAAGAAAAAATTTCAATGACCTCTGTTGAGATGGAAAATTCAGTTATTGTGGCAAAACGTTCTCATGGGGATTCGGTTGATATGGTGAGTCATGTAGAATGGATTATTGAAAAAATATCGCAAATCAATGATGTCTCCGGGTCAAATCAAAAAAACGTAGAAAAAATCGAAGAGGATTCAGGGCAGTTGTTACGTGTTGCACAACTACTTCAAGATCATATTAACGAATTTAAGAGTTAAACACACCTAGCCAAAGAACATCTTCAGAGGTGCTTAACGCTTGATGTAAAGTGTGTTTTGGAAGATCGAGCTGACCACTTTATGCTCAACGCGTAATTGTGCATTTCCCCTGCTTGCAACAGATGCGACCGTATGGCCTAGATTTTAATAATTTTATTTTGATAAAGCGTTGCAAATGTCTCAAAATCAGGCTTAGGGTTCTGGAGGGCATAAATATTCACGAGTCACTCCTAAGTTTATGCGTGTTATGATTGCATCATTATAATTTAAAGTGTTCTAAATCATGAAAAATATTGTATTAATCGGTTTTATGGGTGTAGGCAAGGGCTCAGTTGCCCGTGCAATGGTGAATCAATCTGCCATGATGGCGTTAGATACCGACGATATCATCGAGAGCATGGAGAACCGTTCCGTAAAGGAAATCTTTGCTGAAGAAGGTGAAGAATATTTCCGAAATTTGGAGCGAAAAACAGCGCGATGGTTAAAGAAAAAAGTAGAGGGTACGATTATCTCTACAGGTGGCGGATTTTTTAAAGTTCCTGCCATTAAAAAAGTGGGAACGATTGTTTTGCTCAATGCTCCGTTTGAAACTATTTATGAGCGTATTTTGGCACATCCTGATGCTGATAAAAAGTTAAAAAAACGTCCTTTGTTTCAAGACATTGAGAAAGCACGCGCACTCTATGATGAGCGCCTTTCAAACTATTTAGAAGTAGCAGATATGGTGATCGATGTAAGTGACAAAGACGTTGATAAAATTGCAAGAGAAATTCTAAAAAAGGTAAAAAAATGATAAAAACAGTAGTTTTACTCTTGATAACACTCTCTTGCGTGTTTGGCGGCGGTATCAAATGGGAAAAAGATTATGCAAGTGCTCTTAAACAATCCAAAGCTTTGAACAAACCGATCATGTTTGTCATCTCGAATCATAATTGCCACTTTTGTGTTCAATTCGAATCAACGGCTCTTAGTAATCAAAATGTCATTCAGAAGCTAAATACGCAGTATGTAGCGGCAATCGTCTATGTGGATCAAGACCCGATTTTTCCAAGAGACCTCTATGTTGGTGGTACACCTGCAACCTGGTTCTTAAAAAGTGATGGCGAACCATTATTTGAGCCATTGATGGGTGCTGTGGATACAACAAGGTTTCTTGAAGCACTTGATATTGTAAGCAGTGAGTATAAAAAAACATCAACAAAAAAATAAGAAAGAGAAAATATGACGATTATCCAAAGCAGTGATGCAAATTTTCAAACCGTTTTCAATGAGTTATTAAATCGTGGAAAAATGGATATGGAACATGTGTCGGTGATTGTTAAAGAGCTCATTGACGATATTCGTGAGAATAAGGACGATGCGCTTACCACACATATCGAAAAATTTGACCGCTGGTCACCTAAGAATGGATCGGATTTGCGCATTCAAACGGCCGACATGAAAGCCGCATATGAAGCACTTGAACCGAAATTGAAATCTGCACTGCATTTAGCTTATGACCGTATCCGAAGCTATCATGAGAAGCAGCTTCCGCGCAGCTGGTTTGATACGGAAGCCAATGGAACCATCTTGGGACAAAAAGTAACACCGGTTGATCGTGCCGGGCTTTATATCCCTGGAGGAAAAGCGGCGTATCCTAGTTCATTATTGATGAATGTTATTCCGGCTCAAGTAGCAGGTGTTGAGCAAATCATTGTCTGCACACCCACTCCTGATAATGAGCCCAATGCATTGTTGCTTGCAGCATGCCATTTGTGCGGCGTGAGCGAAGTTTTTAAAGTGGGAGGAGCCAGCGCGATTGCGGCAATGGCGTATGGGACCCAAACGATTCCTAAGGTCGATGTCATTACAGGTCCGGGGAACATTTTTGTGGCTACGGCTAAAAAGATGGTATTCGGCGAAGTAAACATCGATATGATCGCGGGCCCAAGCGAGATTGGGATTCTGGCAGATGAAACGGCGAATGCACGTCACATGGCAATCGATCTTTTATCTCAGGCAGAGCATGATGAGATGGCCAGTTCAATCCTCATTACAACCTCACAAGCCTTAGCCGATCAGTGTGCGATCGAGATTGAAACTTGGCTAAAACAGTTACCAAGAGAAGAAATCGCCCGTAAATCCATTGATGAGCGCGCCGCTATCATCATTACCAAAACGATGCAAGAAGCAGTGGATTTGATGAATAAAATTGCTCCTGAACATTTGGAGGTGGTAACGGTTAATCCATTTGAGTTGCTGCCATCGATTAAACACGCTGGAGCCATCTTTTTGGGTCCAAATACACCTGAAGCAATCGGTGATTATGTAGCAGGGCCAAACCATACGCTGCCAACAGGCGGAACGGCACGTTTTTACTCACCGTTAGGGGTGGAAAACTTTATGAAAAAATCGTCCATTATTGCTTTTTCACGCCAAGCCATCAATGAAATCGGTGAAGCATGTGCTTTGATCGCCAACACGGAAGGATTGGGAGCGCATGAAGCTTCTGTCCGCTGTCGTCTAGAGTCATAATACCCTTAGGTATATGACGATAAAAAAACTCCTTTCTGCCTCATTTGTTTCTTAATAAAACAAAATAGTTCCCTAACGTAACAATTGACGTAAAAATCACTCTTTTTTAGAATCTATTAACCAATAATTAGTTAATATCACCACCAGCAGTAATGCCGTTAATGCGCGTTATAATGATAATAAATAATTAGTATTGCATTAAGCAATAGGAATTTTAAGGAGAATATATGCAATTAGGGTTCTTGGTAGACCTTCGCCTTTGTATGGGTTGTAAGGGCTGTGAGATCGCATGTAAAGTGGAAAATGAAGTTCCACTAAGTACATGGCGTCTTCGCGTAAAATATGTGGATGTCGGAAGTTTTCCGGAAACAAAAAGAACGTTTACTCCGCTTCGTTGTAACCACTGTGCCAATGCACCGTGTGAGCGTATTTGTCCGGTAAGTGCATTGCACTATATTGAAAACGGTATCGTGAACATTGATAAAGAGCGTTGTATCGGATGTGCAGGCTGTATTATGGCATGTCCATACGGCGCGATCTACATTGATCCACTGACACAAACAGCAGATAAATGTACGTATTGTGCGCACCGTATTGCCAGTGCCATGATGCCATCATGTGTTGTTGCGTGTCCTGTAGAAGCAAATATTTTTGGAGACTTGGACGATCCGATGTCAAACATCAGCAAGTACATTCAAGAACACCAAGGCAATGTGCAAGTGCGTAAACCTGAAAAAGGGACAGACCCTCACCACTTTTATGTAGGCGGCGGTAATGTTACTCTTAACCCATTAGCTTCAATTCGTGAAGAAGGTTTTAGTTTATTTAATAATCTTACACATCTACCTGTAGGAGGGCACCACTAATGGCACACGAACTTATTGCAGCAACCAATGCGGTTGTAGTCCTTGATGTAGCACTTCCAGGTGTTGCATGGGGTTGGATTATTACCATGAACATGTGGGCAAAGAGTATCGGTACGGGTATTATCTTTATCGCCTTTTATTTATTGAAAAAATATCCTGAACAAACCGGATTTATCCGTTTACCATCGGTAGCGATTTCAATCGTATTTATCCACCTCTTCTTATTCTTTACCGTTATCGATTTGCATCAGATGTTTAGATTCTGGCATATTTTCTTTCACCCGCACATGACTTCAATGATTACAATCGGTGCATGGTTGGCAACGGGCTTTGTCGGTATCATCTTGGGTATGGCGTATTTCCTCTATATGAAAAAAGATGAAGCAATGTACGACAAATTATTGGCGTATGGTGTTGTTTTAGCCGTTCCGGTTACGTTGTATACAGCAGGATTGATGGCTCAATCAACGGCACGTGAATTGTGGCAAATGCCTACTGAGTCTATTCAGATGATGTTGGCGGCTTTCTTGGCAGGTTCTGCTGCGATGATTTTA